>DAITAW010000034.1:0-25858 GCA_036824055.1 Gaiellaceae bacterium
CGAGCAGGACGATCGCACCGGAGATGGCGAACCACAGATAGCGCTTGCGCATGAAATCGATCTGCAGCCACTTCGCGGTCTGCTGGCCCTGCGCACCCATGAACCGTGGCTTGTTGAACCAGGAGAAGCCGGCGAGGAGACCGAGCATCGCGCGCGTTGCGCCGACCGCGGTGACCAGCGAGATCACGGTGCCGATCAGGAGCATGAGGGCGAAGCCCTTCACCTGCGCCGTCGCGACGGCAAAGAGGACGAGCGCCGTGATCGCCGTCACGACGTTCGCGTCGAGAATCGTGTGGAAGCCCTTCGAATAGCCGGCCGAGATCGCGGCGCGCACGGACTTACCGGCGCGCACTTCTTCCTTGATGCGTTCGAAGACGACGACGTTCGCGTCGGCGGCAACTCCAATCGTGAGAATCAGTCCCGCGAAGCCCGGCAGCGTCAGGGTGACGTGGAAGAGCAGGATCGCTGCGTACAGGAACGCCGCGTAGATCCCGAGCCCGATCACCGCGACGAGGCCCAGGAAGCGGTAGAGGAGCAGGAGGAACAGAGCCACGATCAGGAGGCCGACGAGCGCAGCCTTCTTCGCCTGGTTCAGCGAGTCCTTGCCGAGCGTGGCCGACACGTCCGTGCGCTCGGCCGTGTTGAACGTGACCGGCAGCGCGCCGGTCTGCAGAACGAGCGCGAGACGCTTCGCGTCGCCGATCCCGCCCCCTTGACCCATGTCGATCTGCGCGCCGTTGTCACCCGGGATACCGTCCGGGTTCTGGACGAAGTCGATGAACGGCGCCGATTGGATCTGTCCGTCGAGGACGATCGCAAAGTGCTGCGCGCAGTTCTGCACCGAGGTGCTGTCCGTCTTTCCCTGGCAGACAAGCGCCCCGCGCTGGGCCTCGCGGCGCGTGATCGTGTGGAAGATCTTCTTGCCGTGGCCCGTGAACTGCATCAGGACGACCGGCGCGTTCGAAGTCGGGGCGAAGTCCGCGCGTGTCCCGGACAGCACGAGGTCGCCGCCCGTCATCTCCGGAATCGCGTTCTGGCCGTTCGCATCGGGCTCCAGGTGCCTGAGGAGGTAGAACCCCGTCTTCGACGTGATCGGCTGGGCAGTGAGGCAATTGCCGCTCGCGACGTCACAGCTGACGACCACCGTGTTGTGCGGCACCTTCAGGACCGTCCAGGTCTTCGGGATGTGCTTGCCGAGGCCGCCCGTAGCGACCGGCTTCTGCACGACCCGCGTGGCGAGCAACACCTGCTTGGTCGGCGTCGGCCCCGCCCGCAACACCTTCTTCGAATCGAACAGGTACCACTGCGACGGCGACCCCTTGTCGGCGAGCGCGCGGGTTTGCGGGGCCGAAAGCAGGTCGTAGAGGCTCGGAGACGCAACCGGGACGCGCGAGGTCAGGCCGTTGACCGAGGGGCCGGTGAGATCCGCCTCGAAGTCGTAGAACTGGAGCACCGCGGTCTTGCCGATCAGCTTTGCCGCGGCCGCCGGGTCGTGAACGCCGGCGAGCTGGATCACGATCTGATCGGTGCCCTGCTTGCGGATCTCCGGCTCAGAGACGCCGAGCTTGTCGATCCGCTGCCGCATGATGTCGATCGACCGGGTGATGTCGTCCGAGGTCAGCTTGTGGTTCTTCGGCGGAACCGCCTTCAGGACGACCTCTAGACCACCCTGCAGGTCGAGCCCGAGCGTGGGCTTTTTGTACACCGGCGAGCCCGGGATCGCCAGGAAGCCGACGCCGATCAGGGCCGCCAGGATGCAGCCGAGCAGGACCAGGTGGGTACGGCGATCTTTCAAGCGGAATCAGGTGGAAGGGTAGCCGGGGTCTCTTTCTCTGCCGACTCCTCAGGTTCCTGGTCTTCGCTCACCACCCCGGCCACGGCACGCTTGGCGATCCGCACCTCGACTCCCTCGGCGATCTCGACGCGTACCTCGTCACCCTCGACGGCGGTGACGGTCCCGTACAGGCCACCCGCGGTGACGATCTCCTTTCCGACGTCGATCTTCGTCAGCAGCTGTTGAGCTGCCTGCTGACGGCGCCGCTGCGGCCGGATGATCATGAACCACATCAGAGCCAGCAGAGCCAGGATGAAAATGTAGGCGGACACCGAGCCTCCTAGGCGGCGGCCGATGCGAGCCGGCCGAGAGCTTCGGCCTTGTACGCCGCCAGCCGGCCTTCCTCGATCGCCGCACGCGCGTTCGCGGTCAAGTCAAGGAGGAATCGTAGATTGTGGAGGCTCAGGAGGCGGAGGCCCAGCAGCTCTTCCTGGTTGATCAGGTGGCGCAGATAGGCGCGGCTGAACCGGGTGCAGGCAGGACAGGGGCAACTCTCGTCCAGCGGGCGAGGATCCCGCGCGAAACGGGCGTTGCGCAGATTCAGCCGCCCCTCCCACGTGAGCGCGCTGCCCGTCCGGGCAGTTCTCGTCGGCAGGACGCAGTCGAACATGTCCACGCCGCGCTCGATCACCTCGAGCACGCCTTCCGGATCGCCGATGCCCATGAAGTAACGCGGCCTATTCCCCGGGAGCTCGTTCGCTGCCCACGCCGTCGTCTCGAACATCACTTCTCGGTCCTCGCCGATCGCCAGGCCGCCGAGCGCATGACCGTCGAAGCCGAGCTCCGAGATCTCCGCGATCGACCGGCGGCGCAGCTCGGGGTCGGACCCGCCCTGGGCGATCCCGAAAAGAAGCTGTCCCTCCGCACGCTGGACGTCGCGTTGTCGGCCGGCCCACAGCGTCGTGCGCCGGACCGCCTCTGCGAGCTCGGGGCGCGAAACGTCGACGGGCGGACAGATGTCGAGACACATCGCGATGTCGGAGCCGAGCGCCGCCTGAATTCCTGCGACCGACTCCGGGGTGAACCGCGCGGTCGCGCCGTCGTAGACGGAGCGGAAGGTGACGCCGTCGTCGTCCACGGCCGCGATCGTGTCGCGCAGCGAGAACACCTGGAATCCGCCGGAGTCGGTCAGGATCGGGCCGTCCCACGCCATGAAGCGATGGAGGCCGCCCAGCTCGGCGATCAGGTCTTCGCCCGGTCGGAAGTGCAGGTGGTACGTGTTGCCGAGCAGGATCGGCGTGCCGAGGCCGCGCAACTCGTCGGGATCGACGGTCTTGACCGTCCCTTTCGTCCCGACAGGCATAAATGCCGGCGTCGGCACCTCACCGTGCGCAGTGCGGAGGATCCCAGCTCGCGCCGCACCGTCAGTCGCGGTCACGGTGTACGTCTCGCTCATCGGACCGGGCGCTCGTAGAGGCTCATCGTGCAGCCGTCGAGGACGAGATCGCCACGGTGCTCGAAGCCCAAATCCTCGTAGTAATCGCGGATGCCCAGGTTGTCGCCGAGGCAGTCGAGCCGCAGGAACTCACGTCCTGCCTCGGCGGCTTCGGCGTTCGCCCACTCGACGATCGCCGCGCCGATCCCGCGGCCGGCACGGTCCCGCCGCACGGCCAGCTTGTGGACGTAGTAGGCGTCGGGCGGCCGGTCGCCCCAGTACATCGGGTCGTCGGCCAACATCGACACGGTCGCGACAGCCTCGCCGTCCTCGGATTCGACGACATAGACCTCGCCGCGATCGATGGCGGCGTCGAGCTGGTCGCGGGGGAAGGGCAGCGGCCACTGGCTGAAGCCGAGGTCCTCGACCCACACGGTTGCCTCGTCGAGCAAGCCCGCGATGGTCACGGCGTCGTCCTGGTGCGCGCGGCGGACGTTCACAACACCAGCATCGCATCGCCGAACGAATAGAAGCGGTAGCGCCGCTCGACAGCCGTGCGGTAGAGCAACCGCGTCTCCTCCACCCCGGCGAAAGCCATGACAAGGGCGAGCAGGGTCGAGCGAGGCAGGTGGAAGTTCGTCAGCAGCGCATCGGTCCGTTGGAACTCGAAACCCGGGGTGACGAAGAGATCGGTCCGACCGGAGAGCGGACCGCCGGCGGCGATCGTCTCGAGGACGCGAACGGTCGTCGTTCCCACCGCCAGGACCCTGGGCGCAGCACTGATGCGCTTCCACGCGTCGTCGCTGACCTCGTACCGTTCGCCGTGTAGCTGATGCTCGTCGAGATCTTCGGCCGTGACGGGGCGGAAGGTGTCGAGCCCGACATGCAACGTGACGCGTTCGACGTCGAGGCGGTCGAGCAGCTCGTCGGTGAAGTGCAAGCCGGCCGTCGGCGCGGCCGCCGAGCCCGCGTCCCGTGCGTAGACGGTCTGGTAGCGCGCCGGATCGGCGAGCGGCTCGGTGATGTACGGAGGCAGCGGCGTCTCGCCTGCAGGCTCGCCGTGCAGACGGAGACGCCAGCGTCCCTCGCCGAGGTGCTCGAGCAACTCGACCTGGCCGTAGCGGCGGCCGGGCCGCAGTCGACGCGTGGGCCGCGCGAGACCTTCCCAGAGGCCGTCGTCGTCCAGTCGCTCGAGCAGCAGGACCTCTCCCTTCGGAGACTCGATCGGAATCCGCGCCGGAACGACCCGCGTGTCGTTGACGACCACGAGCGCGTCACCGATCACGTCCGGTAGCTCTGCGAACCTGCGCTCGTGGACGCTCTGGGACACGCGTGGGTAGACCAGCAGTCGCGACTCGTCGCGTCGCGCCAGGGGATGCTGAGCAACAAGCTCCGGCGGGAGGTCATATTCGAGCTCCCTCGTTTTCATCCGGCGCCCACGGTACCCTTGCCCGACATGGACGACAGCGTCGTCGAGCGCGCACAGGAGCGAGTCGAGCAGCGGGCCGAAGGCGCCGCCCTCGACAGCCTTCTCATCCGGGCCCGCGAGCAGGTCGACTCGCTCGCCGCTGCGGCGGCTGCCCTCGAGGACACGCTGCCGGCGCGCGTCGGCGAAGTGGTCCGGAACGAAGCGCAGCCGGTCGGCCGCAACCTGGCCGAGATCCGAGGGCTCATGAACCAGGTCATCCGCCGCCTCGAGCGCCTCGAAGGCGATCTCCTCGGAGAGCGCAACGCCCGAGTGGACGACCTCGCCTTGCTCGTCGACCTCGTCTCATCCGGCTGGAAAGGCGTCGACACGAGGCTGGCGCGAATGGAAACGGTGCTCAGCAGGCTGGAGCAGGGCGTGCACGAGAACCGCGGCGCCGTCGTCTACCGGATGGAAGACCGCCGTCCGGACGCCGCGAACTCCTAGCAGCTATCACCAGACAGCAAGGATGACCGCCGCGCAGACGGCCCAACCTGCGATGCAGAGCAGGATCGGCAGGTCGTGTAAGAGAATCTCTTCCGGCTCTTCGCCGAGATCGCGCCGATGGATGAGGAGCAGATAGCGGAACACGCCGAAGAGGACGAAGGGGATCGTGATCATCATCGCCTTCGAGCTCCGCGCCGTGAATGTGTACAGGCAGTACGAGATCACCGTCGACGCGGCCACGACGGTCACGAGCTGGTCGACGAGCGCGAGCGAGTAACCCTCCAGCACGGGCCGCCCCGGCGTGGCCTCGGCTCCGACGAGCACGAGCTCGCCGCGCCGTTTCGCGAGCGCGAGAAAGAGAGCGAGCAACGCGGTGCAGAGCAGAAGCCACGGCGAGATTCTCACGTGTACCGCCGCAGCGCCTGCAGCCGCGCGCACGACGAAGAGCCCGCCGATCGTCATGACGTCCAGTAGCACGACGTGCTTGAGGGAGAGCGTGTAGGCCGCCTGCAGTGCGAAGAACGTAGCCAGGAACAGGATCGAAGCCCAACCAAGCGGCGCCACGAAGAGCACCGCTCCGACGATCAGGACGACCGCGAGGACCAGGGCCAGGCGCGGCGACAGATCGCCCTGCGCAATGGGACGCAGGCGCTTGACCGGATGCACGCGGTCGTGCGGCGCGTCACGGACGTCGTTCACGAGGTAGCTCGCACTCGACGCCGCGCAGTACGCGGTGAAGGCAGCAAACGCCTCGGCCCACCGGCTGAGGTCGCCGAGCTTCGCGGCGAAGATGATCCCCGCGAAGAGGAGCAGGTTCTTCGTCCACTGTCGAGGCCGGAACGAGACGAGCGCGGCACGAAGAGGCGAGCGCCGGCGCGGGAGCTCGTAGACGGGTGTCGTCTCCGGCAGACTCATGTCGACCGGAGACTATTCCGGGCCGGCGGGAAGAACGAGCTTGAAGCTGCTGCCCTCGCCGAGACGGGAGTCGAGCTCGATGCTCCCACCCAGCGCCGCGGCGAGCTCGTGCGCGATCGCCAGCCCGAGCCCGGTTCCCGAGTCGTCACGTGACCAGAACGGCCGGAAGATCCGCTGCCGCTCTTCGACCGCAACGCCTGGGCCGTTGTCGGCGACCGCGACAGCCACCTGCCCATTGGACGCGGTCAGCTCGAGGTCCACCCGGCCCCCGTCCGGCGTCCAGCGAAAGGCGTTCGAGAGCAGATTCGAGATGATCTGCAGCACACGATCGCCGTCGGACACGATCGTCGGCTGCGCTTCGAACCGCTTCGCGTAGTCGATGCTGCGGCGGCGGGCCTCTTCGCCGAATGCGTTGTATGCCTGATCGCAGAGTCGCTCCATGTCCACTTCCTCCGTATGCACCGTGAAGCGATGAGCTTCCAGCTTCGCGAGATCGAGGACATCCCCGACGAGCCGTTCCAGTCGCGCACCCTCCCGTGCGATCACCTCGAGGGAAGCCTCGCGGGCCTCGGGATCCTCCGCGACTCCTTCCCGGAGAGCGTCGACATGACCGCGGATCGCGGTCAGAGGCGTACGGAGCTCGTGCGAAACGCTCATCAGGAAGTTGCGCTCCTGGCGCTCGGCATCGGACATGCGCACAGCCATCTGCCGGAAGCGATCGGCAAGATGCCCAATCTCATCGCCGCCGCGTACCTCCGGAAGGTCGACGTCGTAGCTTCCGCGCGCGATCTCGTCCGTCGCGCGCGACAGCGCCAGGACGGGCCGAGTGATCCGGCGCGACAGGTACCAGCCGAGCAACCCAGCTACGAGGATGCCGCCGAGCGACGCGAGCGCCAGCCGTTCGAGCAGCGGAATCAGCTGCTGAGTCAACTCCGTCTTCGGCTTGGCGACGATCAGGTCCCCAAACGCAGGCCCCCTCTTCTCCAGCTTCAGCGGACGCGCAACGGCGACATAGGTCTTGTTCGCACGCGGTGGTGTGAACTCGAACGTGATCGTCCTGCCCGAACGCCAATCGACGGTGCTCTGCGGTAGAAGTTTCAGTCCGACGTTCTTGCCGGGGACCGGTGACACGCCGACGTAGAAGAGGCGATCGCCGGTCGCGCGTTCGAGCTGCCTCGCGATCCGCGGCAGCGCGCCGGTGTCATTGGCCGTGATCGCCTGCTGCGCGAAGACCTCGGTGAGCCCGATCGCCTCCCTGCGCAGATCGGCCTTTGACCGGTTGAGGACGTAGCCCTGGAAGAGCCGCAGCGCCACCACCGCCGCGATCAGCCCGCTCACGACGATGCCGAGCAAGAAGAGCGCCGGCAACCGGAAGCGCAGCGAGCTGAACATCTCGCCTACAAGGTACTGCTACGCCTTGACCGCATCCCGCGCGGGCGAGACTTTGTAGCCGACTCCCCACACGGTCACGATCGGCGAGGCCTCGCCGAGCTTCCGCCGCAGCTGGCGCACGTGAACGTCCACGGTCCGCGTGTCTCCGGCGAAGGTATAGCCCCAGACCCGTTCGAGCAGTTGGTCGCGCGTCAACACGAGGCCGCGGTGGTCGAGCAGCTCCCACAGGAGGTCGAATTCCTTTGGCGCGAGTTGGATCTCCTCGGCGCCGACCTTCACCTCTCGGCGGCCCGAGTCGATCACGAGGTCGCCATGCTGCAGAACGGCGTTCTCCGGCTCTTTTCGCTCGGGGGCGGCTCGGCGCAGGATCGACTTCACGCGCGCGACGAGCTCGCGCGGATTGAACGGCTTCGTCATGTAGTCATCGGCGCCCACCTCGAGCCCGATGATCTTGTCGACGTCCTCGTCACGCGCGGTGAGCATCAGAATCGGCACGTCGGACTTCTGACGGATGCGCCTGCAGATCTCGATGCCGTCGATGTCCGGAAGCATCAGGTCGAGAACGATCAGCGACGGCTGATCGTTCTGGGCGGAGGCGAGCGCCTCGGTGCCGTTCGACGCGGTTCGCACCTCGTAGCCGGCGTTCTTCAGGTAGAGCGAGACGAAGGACGCGATCGAGGCTTCGTCCTCGACCACGAGCACTGACTGAGCGCTGGCGCTCATGCCGATGTCCTTAGGGACTTGTCGACGACAGAGGGAAGGCGAAAGGAAAGCCGGGCACGGAGATGTAGTCGCCGCCGTTCACGGAATACGAGCCGTCGTCCGCGGTGCCTGCACCGCTCAGCGTGACTTTCCCGGTGCCGACGAGAGAGAGGTTGATGCCGCGTCCTCTCACGACGATCCGGAAGGAGCCACCGATGATCCGGAAGCGGACCTTCGTCCCACCCCACGTGGTCGTCGTTGCGTCTCGGTCCCTCGACCAGTCGTCGCCCGTCACGACCGGGCCGGTGCCGTCTCCTTCGACCGGATCGGCGATCGTCACCGAGCCGCGGGCAAAGCTGCCGATGACGCCGCCCCGTCCTGAGATCGTGATCGTGCCGCGGGCGTCGCGCACGGATACCGTGCCGTCGTTGGCACCCTGGGTGCGCGCGGCCGAAGCCGCGGGCAGCGCTAGCGCTGCGAGCATGGCAAAGGTGAGGAGGCGCCTCATCAGGAATCAGTATCGACGCTTCAATTGTGCCGTGCATCATTGGAACGTAAGGAGATTGTAAGGCGGTGACGGCACTCGTCCTAGCAGCAGCAGCGGTACTGACGACACCGGGCCCCGCGTTGCTCGACCTCGGTGTGACGAACGGTTCCACGCCCTACCTCGGCGACGACCGCCTGTTGACCACTGTAAGCCCGAATCGCGACGGCTTCCGCGATCGGGCAATCGTGCACTTCCGGCTGTCACACCCTGCGACGGTGCGGCTCGAGGTGGTCGCGACCAACATGATTCGCGCCGGCAAGGGCGGGACGACGATCGTGTGGCGGACGGCGAAGCACTTTCCAGCGAGAGTGAGCGACACGCTCACGTGGGTGCCCGCCCGAAACACGCAGCCCCGCACGTACATCATGCGTCTGAAGGTCGGCAAACACGTCTACGGCGGCTACGGGCCGAACGGACGGCAGAACGCGCCGGTCGTGCGTGTCCAGGGGATCGACGCCTGGTTCACGAAACGCAGCTACGCGCCCGGAGAGACCGCCGAATTGCAGCTCGCCACCGACGCACGGCTGTTACGGCTCCAGGTCTTCGCGTACCAGTCTCCGGGTCGGCCGAGCGAGCAGGACGTCAAGACGAGCGGCCTCGCGAAGACCGGTCCGATTCGCGTGGACTGGAGCGCACACCGCGATGGCCCTGCACCGCTCCGGGTCGTCCGCACCGGCGACTGGCCGAGCGGCCTCTATTTCCTGCGCGCCACGGCGGCAGACGGCAGGGTCGGCTACGCCCCGTTCATCGTCAGGCCACGCCGCCTCGGCACCAACCGAGTCGCAGTCGTGCTGTCGACGAACACGTGGGCCGCGTACAACTTCGCGGACGGTGACGGCGACGGCTGGGGCGACTCGTGGTACGTCAGCGGCCGTCACCGCAGCGTTGACCTACAGCGCCCGTTCCTCGACTTCGGCGTCCCCTTTCGCTTCCACGACTGGGACCTGGAGTTCGTCGCGTGGCTGAACAGGACGGGCAGGTCGGTGGACTTCCTCTCCGACGACGATCTGGCTGCGGTCGCCAGCGGCGAGGAACTCGCCCGGCGTTACGACCTCGTCGTCTTCCCGGGCCACGAGGAGTACGTCACGCCACACGAGTACGACGTGATCGAGCACTACCGCAACGCCGGCGGCAACCTCGCCTTCCTCGCCGCCAACAACCTCTACCGCCGCGTCGACCGAGTCGGACAGACGCTGGCGCGGGGTCCGTTGTGGCGCAAGCTCGGCCGACCGGAGGCACGGGTCGTCGGCGTGCAGTACATCGGGTCGGACCACGGTGAGCGGCAGGCGGGCTACACGGTCACCGGCGCGGTCGCGGCGCCCTGGGCGTTCGACGGCACGGGTCTTGCCGACGGGAACGTCTTCGGCCGCTACGGGATCGAGATCGACGCGCACACTCCTCAGTCACCGCCCGGGCTCCAGGTTCTGGCCCGCATTCCGAATCTGCTCGGTACGGGCCGCACTGCTGAGATGACGTACTACGAGACCGCGAAGGGCGCAAAGGTGTTCGCCACGGGAACACTCAACTTCGGCGCGTCGCTCGGCAACCCGCAGGTCGACCGCCTGCTCGCCAACGTCTGGGCGCGCCTCAGCGTCCCCTAGGCCACGGCTGTTTCGCCCCAGTCACGTGCCTGGCACCGGACGGGGGCGAGGGAGGACCGTCCGATGGGGCCACGAAGATGCGAGCAGTGACCGAACTGACTCGTTCCGAACGGACGTCGCGACTGCTCGTCGCGCGGCTCGACGCGCTCGCCAGCGTTGCCTCGCAGATCAGCCACGTGGACGCCGAACGGCTGGTGGAGCTCGCCTCCATCGCGACGATGCACGCGGTCGCGCTCGAGACGCTCCAGGCCGAGAAGGCCGAGGCGATCTGGCGCGAGGCTCATGCTCGCCACCCGCAGCTGCCGGAGGTCGTGGTTGACCTACCCGACCGTCTCGACCGTCTCGCTGCCTAACTAGTACTCATAGAAGCCGCGCCCGGACTTCCGGCCGAGCGCGCCCTCTTGCTGCATGCGCACCAGCCGTTCCGGCGGCGCCATCCGTTCCTCGGCGAGCTTGGCGTGCAGAGCCTGTGACGCATGCACGTGCACGTCGATGCCGATCAGGTCGATCAGAGCGCAAGGGCCCAGCGGCCAGCCGGCGCCGTTCGTCATCGCCTTGTCCATCTCCTCCGGGGTGACCGCCGCTTCGTCGAGCACGCGCACGCAGTCGTTCAGTAGTGGAATGAGCACGCGATTGACGATGAACCCCGGCGTGTCGTTGCACCGCACCGGCTGCTTGCCGGCCTGCTCGGCCCATCGATAGGCCGCGTCGACGGCTTCGTCCGAGCTTTCGCGGCCGCGGACGATCTCGACGAGCGGCAGCACCGGCGCGGGATTGAAGAAGTGCATGCCGACAACGCGCTCGGGTCGGCTCGTCGCCTCCGCGATTTCGGAGACGGAGAGTGCAGAGGTGTTCGTCGCGAGGATCGCATCTGGACGCGTGACGCGATCGAGCTCCGCGAAAACCTCGTGCTTGAGCTCGAGCTCTTCGAGCACGGCCTCGATGACGAGATCGCACTCCGAGAGGTCGGCGAGATCCGTCGTCAGCGTCAAACGCCCGACCGCGGCGTCGCGGTCCGCGTCGGAGAGCCGTCCCTTCTCGACACCGCGGGCCAGGTACCGCTCGATGGTCGCGCGGCCCCGCTCGGCGAGCTCGTCGCTCACTTCCCGGCCGATCGTGTCGAACCCGGACTGGACGCTGATCTGCGCTATCCCCGCCCCCATCGTGCCGAGGCCGACGACACCGACCTTTCGAATCTCCACTAGGCCGCCGCTCGAGCGAGCGTCCAGCGAAACGAGACGTCGCCGTGACCGGGCTCGTGCTGGGTGACGACCTCGTCACGGACCGGCTCCAGGCGGGCCTCCCGAAGGAGCGGCCCATACGCCTCGCCGCCGAGAGACGCAAAGAACATCGGTGCGCCGAGCCAGTCTGCGTCGATTTCCTCGCCACCGTCACCCGCTGCGAACGTGCCGAGGAAGAAGCCGCCCGCACGAAGCCAGCCGCCGATCCGGGCGATCAGGCCCGACTGCTCGTCGACCGGAACGTGGCCGAAGACGAAAAGCGCGACGACCGCGTCGAGCGAGGCGGGCGCGACGTCGAGCTCCATCGCGTCACCGTGGACGAAGCTCGCCTCGGGGACGTGATGGCGCGCGAGCTCCACCTGGACGGCGGAGATGTCGACTCCGGTGACGCGGTGGCGGCGGGCGAGCTCGCGTGTGGCGGGAACGCCACGGCCGCAGCCGAGCTCGAGGACGTCGGCGCCTTCGTCGAGCCGCCCATCGAGGTCGCGGACCCATTCGATCACCGGCGACTCGATCTGTCCTGCCCACTCCGCGTAACGCAAGGCGATCGCGTCGTAGCCGCGAGCGACGATCTCCTTCGGTTCTCGCGCTAGCGCGCGTCCTGCCATCTCCCCCACGCGCGGAGAGTAACGCTCAGACGCGTTCGACGACGCAGGCGAGCGCCTGGCCGAAACCGATGCACATCGTCGCGACCCCGTAGCGCGCATCCCGGCGTTCGAGCTCGTTCAGCAGCGTCGCTGTGATGCGCGCGCCGGTCGCGCCCAGCGGGTGTCCCAGCGAGATCCCGCCGCCGTTCGGGTTGATATCCGCCCAGCGATCTTCGAGGCCCGCGTCGCGCGCGAACTGCAAGACGACTGCGGCAAAAGCCTCGTTCACCTCGATGACCGAGATGTCGTCCCAGGTCAAGCCCGCTCGGGTCAGCGCCTTCTCGCACGCCTGCGGATTCCCGTGCAGCATCCGGTGCGGATCGACGCCTGCAAGCCCGAAGGAGACGAAGCGCGCTCGCGGTTCCAGACCGATCCGGCCGGCAGCGCTCTCGCTGGCCACGAGCACGGCGGCGGCTCCATCGCAGATCTGCGACGAGTTTCCCGCCGTTACCTTGCCCTCCGGAAGGAAGGCGGGCTTCAACGCTGCGAGCGCCTCGGCCGACGTGTCACGCCGCGGCGTCTCGTCGACGCCGAACACGACACCCGTGTGCGGGTTAGTGAGATCGATGGGAACGATCTCGCCCTCGAAGCGCCCTTCGTCGGTCGCTGCCGTGGCTCGCCGATGCGACTCGAGCGAGAAGGCGTCGAGCTCCTCGCGGGTGAGCCCCCACTCGTCGGCGATCACTTCCGCGGCGATTCCCTGCGGCACGATCTCCCAGCGATCGAGCAGCTTGTCCGAGAGGTCGCCCCCGTTCGACCCCATCGGAACGCGCGACATCATCTCGACTCCCGCCGAGACAACGACATCGAGCTGTCCGGCATTGATCGCAGTCGCCGCACTGAAATTCGTCTGCATGGAAGAACCGCACTGACGGTCGACAGTCGTCCCGCAGACAGACTCGGGCCAGCCGGCGACGAGCGGCACCATCCGCCCGAGGTTCCAGCCCTGCTCGCCGATCTGCGTCACGCAGCCGAGCTGAACGTCCTCGATCTCCGCGGGATCCAGTTCGTGGCGGGCGACCAAACCGTTCAGAACCTGTGCCGCCAACTCGTCACCGCGGATAGATGCGAGCGAGCCGTTCCTCTTGCCGATCGGCGAGCGAATCGCATCGATGATCAGCGCCTCAGACATCGACGACACAGTAGAGATGCCAGCTTCCTACGCCTTGAAGCTCGCGCTCACCGCGGTCGGCGAAGACGATTCCCGATCCGGCGACGAGGTCCTTGACGGTGCTCGAGACGAGCACTTCGCCCGGCTCGGCCGCAGCCGCGACGCGCGCCCCTATGTGCACGGCGATTCCGCCGATCTTGTCGCGCATCAACTCGCATTCGCCGGTGTGCAGTCCCGCTCGGATCTCAATCCCGAGCGGCTGCACCCCTTCACGCATCGCACATGCAGCGCGAATGGCACGCGCCGGTCCGTCGAAACTGGCGAAGAAGCCGTCGCCAGCCGTGTCGACCTCACGCCCCCGATACTTCTCGAGCACACCCCGAATACGAGTGTGATGCTCGTCGAGCACCTCGTGCCAGCCGCGATCGCCGAGGTCGCGTGCACGCTCGGTGGAGCCCACGATGTCGGTGAAGAGGACAGTGGAGAGCACCCGGTCGTGGTCTGGCGCCGAGCGCGTGCCCGTCAGAAACTCCTCGATCTCCGCGAGCAGGCCGTCCTGGTCTCCCGCCCAGAGCAGATGCTCGTCCCCGGAAAGCTCGACGAAGCGCGCTGCGGGGATCTGCGACGCTATCCATCGGCCCTCGTCCACCGTGACGTCACGATCGCCGGTACGGGCGAGGACGAGCGTCGGGACGCGAATTGTCGGAAGGATGTGCCGCGTGTCGATCTGCGAGTTCATGCGCAGGAGTGCGGCAGCTGCCCCCGGGCTCGCGCTCCGCCGCAGGCAGGTCGAATACCACTCGAGCAGATCGGGATCCTCGCCCGGCGCGTAGTCCGTGAGGTCGAAGCCCGCCCCCCAGTTGCGCTCGACCTCCTCGATCGTGGCGAGCCGCTCCTCGAGCGTGGGCGCCCATGGATAGTCGTCTGTGCGAAGGCGTTTCGCGAATGCGCCGACAAGGACGAGCGCACGCGAGCGGTCGGGATACGTGGCTGCGAAGAGGACGGACATGCTACTTCCTTCCGAGTGCCCGAGCAGTGCTGCATTCTCCGACCCGACCGCATCGAGGACTGCGCGCACGTCGTCCATGCGCTGTTCGAGCGTCGGAAGCCGGTCGTTCGAGACCCGGTCCGACATCCCGGTCCCGCGCTTGTCGAACAGGATCAGCCGGGAGAAGGAGGCCAAGCGCTCGAGGAAGCGCGCCGGCTTCGGCTTTTCCCAGGCGAGGTCGATGTTAGAGACCCACCCGGGGACGTAGACGAGGTCGAAGGGCCCGTCGCCGACGACCTGGTAGGCGATGTTGAGGTCGCCACTTTTCGCGTACAACGTCTCCGGCGGCATAGGGTTCCACTATGGCGGTCACCACAACTGAACGGAAGCTTTTTGTAGACGGTGAGTGGATCGAGACGGGTGACTGGCTCGACGTCCGCTCGCCCTACTCCGGCGACGTCGTCGGCCGGGTTGCGAAGGCGGGCGCCGACGAAGCGCGCCGCGCGATCGATGCCGCCGAGCGCGCGATGCAAGAGCCCCTGCCGGCGCACAAACGCGCCGAGATCCTCATCCGCGTCGCGGGCGCGCTCGGCCGCCGCCACGAGGAAGCTGCGCAGTTGATCTCCGACGAAGCCGGGAAACCGTTGAAGGCCGCGCGCGTCGAGGCTGCCCGCGCGATGTCCACGTACACGTTCGCCGCCGTCGAGGCGCGCAAGCTCGCGGGCGAGATGGTCCCGATGGACGCCGCGCAGGCGGGCGAAGGGAAGCTCGCCTTCACGCTGCGCCGGCCGATCGGCGTGGTCGGCGCGATCAGCCCGTTCAACTTCCCGCTGAACCTCGTGGCGCACAAGATCGCGCCGGCACTGGCCGCGGGCTGTGCGGTCGTGCTCAAGCCGGCGAGCCAGACACCGATGTCGGCCCTGTTCCTCGCCGAGTTGGAAGAGGAGGCCGGTCTCCCTCCGGGCTGGCTCAACGTGCTCGTCGGTCCGGCGGCCGCGATCGGGGACGTCCTGGTCGAGGACGAGCGCGTCAAGCTGATCACGTTCACGGGCTCGAGCGGGGTCGGCTGGAAGCTCAAGGAACGCGCGCCGAAGAAACGCGTGAACCTCGAGCTCGGCAATGCAACCCCGCTGATCGTAACCGCCGACGCAGACATCTCGCTGGCAGCGTTGAAGGTTTCGCAGAACGCGTTCGCCTTTGCGGGCCAGAGCTGCATCTCGGTGCAGCGGGTCTACGTCGAGCGCGGAGCCTACGACGAGTTCGTGCGACACCTCGTCCCCCTCGTCGCAGCGCTGAAGGTCGGCGATCCGGCCGACGAGGACACGGACGTCGGGCCAGTCATCGACGAAGACGCACGCGTGCGCATCCTCGAGTGGATCAAGGCGAGCAGCGGAAAGGTTCTAACCGGCGGCGAGCTCGAAGGCGAGTTGATTCGGCCCACCGTGATCGCGGACCCCGGGCCCGAAGACGAGGTCTCCTGCGAGGAAGTCTTCGGGCCGGTCTGCACGGTGACGGCGGTCGACTCCATCGACGAGGCGATCAGGCTTGCCAACAGCACCCGTTATGGGCTGCAGGCCGGCATCTTCACCGCGAGCCTGGACAACGCACTGCGAGCGGCGCAGGAGCTGGAGTTCGGCGGTGTTACGGTGAACGAGGCCCCGACGTTCCGTTCCGACCAGATGCCCTACGGCGGTGTCAAGGACTCAGGCAACACGCGCGAAGGCCCGCACTACGCCGTCCGCGAGATGACCGAGGAGCGCCTCGTCGTCGTCGACCTGCCCTAGTGGTCGGGCTCGTGCTTGCACTGGCGGTCGTCGCCATCATCGTGTCCCTCGTGGGACAGTGGATCGTCGGGATCGCGATCGGCGCGGTCGCGATCATCCTGTTCGTCCTCTTCGTGACCCGTTTCGGCCGGCGAGCCGCCTCGCCGCGCCAGCCTTAGGCGTCTCACCTCGCTGTTACATTGATCCGCGTGGCGCGGCCCTCGCTGCTTGCACGCTTCCGCCGCAAGGATGAGCGGACGATCGTGGCCGCCCGCCCCGCCGGCCCGCAGCGACGCGCCCTCCCCCATCCGGGCCAGCTACGCAAGGAGCGGCGAGCCCTGCTTCGAGTGCGCGAGGAGCGGTTGCGCGATCTCGGGGGCCTCATGCTGGAGATGTTCCGTCGCGACCAGTTCCGACAGGACCTGCTGGTCGAGCGCTGCGACGAGCTGATCGCGCTCGACGAGCGCCTCCAGGAGCTCGACACACTGCTGGCTGCCGCCGTCTCGGTCCGGCGCGCGGCGCCTGCGGCCCGGTGCGCGTGCGGCGCTCCGCTCGTCTGGGGCTCGCATTTCTGCGCCAACTGCGGGCGCGCGGTGGCTGCGACACCACCGGTTGTCGGCTGCAAGCAATGCGGCAGCGCCGTGGCGGCTGATGCGAAGTTCTGCGCGGTCTGCGGCCAGGCCGTCGTGCCGGACGCCGAGTCGGCAGAGCGTCGTGCGGAGCTGCTCGAGTCGCTGCCCGCGCACGAACGCTGGGAGCAATGAGCACGCCTGACCGCCCGTCGCGGGACCCCCTCTGCCCCCGGTGCGGTGCGGCGTATGGCCCCGACCAGGAGTACTGCCTCGAGTGCGGCCAGCGTCTGAAGCCCGCCGGCGGGATCTTCGGCCGGCTCGCCGGGGTCTGGCAGCAGCGTCTGGGGTGGTATCCAGGCGACTGGATCTGGCCCGTTCTCCTCTTCCTGCTGATCGCGGTGGCGGGAGCGACGGCGGCAATCGTCCTTGCCGACGCCGGCACCGGCAGCTCCACCCTCGTTGCGACCCAGGGCGGAGCCCCGCACTCTCCGACCACCGCACCGTCGACGGCGACGGTCGCACTGCCGTCGGTGCCGAGCGGGACGCCGTCAGGGGCCCCTTCGACGCCGACGGCTCCTCCGCCGGCGACGACGACGGCGCCGCGGCCCGGGGCGCTGACGGCCTGGCCGGCCGGCCAGAGCGGCTACACGGTCGTGCTCGAGTCAATCCCGGCGAGCGGGAACGGACGCTCCCTCGCCCTAGCCCGAGCCCGAGCTGCTTCGACCGCGGGTTTGCCGCAGGTCGGCGTCCTGGATTCGAGCCGCTATTCCAGCCTGCACCCGGGTTATTCCGTTGTCTTCAGCGGGATCTACGACTCCCGCGGGCAGGCCGACGCGGCCCTGGCGGCCGCTAACGCCAAGGGCTTCAGTGCCGCCTACGTCCGCCAGATCACCCGGTAGCTCGTTCTCAGGAAAGGCAACGAAGCTGCGGACTTTGTAACACGGGCCTGGACCCTATAGACTCCTCCGCGAAGGCAAGCAGGCCGACCACGATTTACTGCGGGTTAACAAAGCTTTGCGGGGGATTAATGGCTGCTAGGGATACTGTGATCGAGGAATACACCGCCCAGCTTCAAGCCTGCATGTATCAATACTCAAGAGCCATCTACAGGTCGATTAAGGACCTCATCGACCCGTACGTGGCCCCCGAACTGCATCTTGAATACCGCAGAGCCGTCCTCGAGGAGTGTGAGCAGACGATGGAGCGGCTTGCGAAAGATCCGCTCTACTTCGCCAAGCCGGACCGGGCGCTCTTCCAGGACATCCGCCGCTACTTCCCGATCACAGCCCAGGCAGAGGTGGCGTGGGCCGTCAAGGAAGGCGTGGCTGCGGCGACAGCGTTCATCGAGGAGCAGATCGAGGCAGGAGCGTTGGACGGCGGCGTCGCGCGCTGCCGGGCGACGACGCGCAAGGGCAAGCCGTGCCAGCGCACGCCGCTGCCGGAGCGCGACTACTGCCCGTCGCACCAGCATCTCGAACGCTCCAAAGTCGCGGCCTAGCTCCAACACCGCCCTTTCCGACACGTCCTTTGGGGCGCCGCTCCGTCTTCCCCAGTCTCGTGCCTGGCACGTGACAGGACCGAGTCGGACGTGGAGCGAAAGCGTCACAACCGCAGTAAGCCTGCCTTCGTCGCGGTACTTTCGAGGGATGGGACGCCCTCACCGATACCTCGCTCCGGGCGCCTACTACCACGTCGGGATCAGGGGCAACAACCACGCGCCGATCGTGCTAGACGATGGAGACCGGATCGTCTTCTTCCACATCCTCCGGCGGATCGAAAGACGTTACGGCTGGCGCACTCACGTGCGGTGCCTCATGGGCAACGACTACCACCTCCTTGTCGAGACCCCCCTGCCGAACCTCGCGGACGGGATGAGGGACTTGAACGGCGGCTACGCCCGCGCATTCAACGAACGCCACAAGAGGAAGGATCACGTCTTCGGCCGCCCCTACTGGTCGAAAGTGATCGAGTCGGACGAGCAGTACGAGGCCGCGGTCGACTACATCGTCAACAATCCCCTCCACCACGGGTTCGTCCGACGGCTCGATCAATGGTGCTGGACGTCAGGGTCTGCCGTCCGTTCGCTAGATTCGGCCCGTGTCTCACGACACCGACAAGCTGATCCGTCAGCTGTCGCTCGTCGCCTACCTGATGGCGGAGCGACGGCTTTTGACCGCGCGCGACGTGAAGTCGAACGTCGAGGGTTACTCCGAGATGTCGGACGAGGCCTTTGCCCGCCGCTTCTACTCCGACCGCGCAGAGCTCCTTGCGCTGGGTGTGCCCCTCCAGTCACAGCGCGACGAGTTCACCGGCGAAGAGCTCTACACCCTGCGTTCCGAGAACTACTTCCTCGCCGAGCTCGAGCTCGAGGACGACGAGCTTGCCGCTCTGCAAACCGCGCTGTACCTGCTGGAGGGACAGTTCGCCTATTCCGAGCCCCTCAGGCTGGCGCTCCAGAACCTCGCGCTCGGGCGCCAGGGGTTCGGCGAACACGCGACCGAGACCGCCATCCGCGTCGAGGTGCTCGATCCCGACTACTCGCCCGAGATGCCGGGACGGCTGGGGAAGCTCGAGGGTGCGATCTCCAAGCAGCGCACGATCAAGTTTCCGTACTACTCCATCTCTCGGAACCGCCAGGGCGAACGCACGGTCAATCCGTACGGCCTCCTGTCGGACAACGGCAGCTGGTACGTGATCGGCCAGGATCTCGACCGTAAGGACATCCGAACCTTCCGCGTGTCCCGTATCCGGGGCGACATCAGATTCGCCACGCGTCGGGAGCGGGACTTCCGGATCCCGCCAGACTTCGATATCGACGAATACCGCGGCCGCGCGCCGTGGCAGATCGGCGATATCGAGGGTGAGGCGCGCATCGAGCTCGCAGGCGACACCGCGTGGTGGGTCGAGCGCGCGTTCGGCGGCGCGGGCCAACTCGAGGACGGCGTGTTCGTCACCGGTTACTCCTCGGTGCCGCAACTCGCCTCATGGATTCTGCGGCAGGACGGTCGCGCGATCCCGCTCGAGCCGGAGGCGCTCCGTCGCGAGGTCGCGCAGGCGCTCCGGGCCGTCCGCGACCGGCACGAGGAGGCCCCACCGAAGCTGGCCACACCGTCACCGGTGCCCCATGTGGAAGCCTCCGGCGAGCGCCCGGCGGGGCCCGTCGTCCCGGAGCGCTTCGCCGTCCTGCAGGCGCTGCTCGCATATCTGCTTGCAGCCTGTGGCGAGGCAAACGATGCCGTGATTCCGGCGCACGAGATCGTCGACCGCTTTCACATTCCCGAGGAGGAGCTGGAAGAGCACCTCCAACTTCTGAACCTCGTCAACTTCGGCGGCGGCTGCTACACGGTCTATGCCGCGCTCGAAGGCGACAACGTGCACGTCGACAAGGAGCTGTACGGTGACACGTTCCGGCACGCCCCCAGGCTGACGCCCCTCGAGGCGCGCGCGATCGGGTTGGCATTGGAGTTCGTGGGCCCGATGATCGCGGCGGACGCGCACACCCCTCTCGACCGCGTGCGCAAGAAGCTCGAGGAGACGTTCGGGCAGTTCGAGCTCACGCAAACGCCCAATCCGCAGATCGTGGAAGCGGAGGCGGACCTCGTCGCGACCCTCACGGAGGGCATTCGCGAGCGTCGGCTCGTCGAGATCGAGTACCAGAAAGAGGGCGAGCAGACCTGGTCGAAGCGCATCGTGGAGCCTTACTCGCTCGAGCGTGAGCTGCCGAACTGGCGCGTGCACACCTGGGACCGCTCGCGCGACGCCGAGCGAAGCTTCCGTCTCGACCGGATGCGTAGCGCGCAGCTCACCCAGGAGCGCTTCGAGCCTCGCATGGCATTCGACCCGCACGGGTTCCGGGATGGACGATCGGCGAAGATCCTCTATCTCAAGGGCGTCGCGGCGCGTTGGGCCGCCGAGCGCGGAGCGACCCCCCTGAAGGACGGCACCGCCCTCGCGGAGATGCCTGTCGGCGGCGTCGAGTGGCTGATCGGCGAGGTGCTGTCGCAACGCGGGGAAGCGGTCCTGCTCGAGCCCGAGGAGATGCGCAAGGCGGTCGCCGACCGCGCGCGTGAGCTCGGGAACGAGCTCGGCGTCTCGCGACTCCGAGCGCCCGCCTAGAGCGGGAGCTCGAGCGTGAAGACGGCTCCCTCCGCGGGTGCCGAGTCGACCTCGAGTGAGCCTCCGTGCGCTTCGGCGATCGAGCGCGCGATGAAGAGACCCAGACCGGTCCCGGGCTTCGTTCCGCCCTCGACCGCGGCGCGCCCGAACTTGTCGAAGATCAGTTTCTGATCGGCGAACGGAATTCCGGGGCCGTCGTCCTCGACCGCGACTCGGAGGTGCCCGTCGTCCGTTCCGGCGGTCACGCGCACCTCCGCACCCGCCGGCGAGTACTTGACGGCGTTGTCAACGAGGTTCTGCATGATCTGCCGAAGACGAACGCTGTCGCCGCGGACACGCGGCAACGTGCCGTTCACCTTTGCAGTCACGCGCACTTCGTCCTGCGCGAGGTCTGCGGCGGCAACGACGTCACGCAATAGCTCTGCGAGATCGACGTCGCTGAACGTGAAGCTGAACGTTCCCGCCTCGATCCGCGAGGTGTCGAGCACGTCGCCGATGAGATCCGCCAGCCGTGAAGTCTCGTCGCCGATCAGCTCCAGAAACGACTGCCGTTGCTCTGCACTGAGCTCACGCCAGCGTTCCTGCAACGTGCGAGCCGCTCCGATCACGGCTGCCATCGGGCTGCGCAGCTCGTGCGATACGAGGGAAACGAAATCGGCGCGCAGCGCCGACAGGCGCCGGAGCTCGTCCGCAGTCGTCCGCTCCGCTTCGTAAGCGCGGCTGTTCTGGACTGCGGTCGCGACGAACCGCCCGAGGAGCGCGACAAGCTCGATCTCCTCCGGGGAGAAGGCATCCTGCTCCGCGCGCACGAGCCCGAGCATCCCGATCGTTCGGGGACCAACTTGCAACGGCGCCAGAAGCCGACTCTGCAGGCCGAGCGCAAGGAGATCTTCCTCTTCCGGATAGCGGTCCGGCTCCATCACCGGCCTGTAGACGAGCTCTCCTTCGAGCACCTCCTCGAGCACCGACCCTCGCACCGGCCGGGCGGAGCCGGGCGGGAAAACGGTGTCGGTCCCGCGTCCGGCGACGGCCATCACCTCGGCGCGGCCGCCCTCGACGAGCACGATCGTGACGCGGTCGAAGTCGACCAGCCCGCGGAGCTCCCTGATGAAGGCGCCGAACGCCTGGTCGACCTCGAGGGAAGAGCCGAGCGCTCGCGCACACCGGTTGGTCGCCTCGAGCAGGTCGACGCGGCGGCCGAGTTGGTCGCGCAGCGCCTCGGCCTCGCCGGCTCTCGCCTCGGCGAGCGCTGCTTCGTGCCGCAGCCGGGTGACGAGCCAGCCGACGATCAGGCCGGTGACGAGGAAGACGCCGAACGGAAAGGTCACGCGGTCCCACAAGAAGGCGGGACCGCCGAAATGGTGTGAGCGCCACCACTCCGCGAGAACGAGAAACGGGAACAACGCGAGCGAGACAGCAGTTGCGCCGAGGAGGCCGTAGCGCAGCGCGCCCTCGACGACGACGAAGATCAGAGCCCACCTCGTCGGGCTCCCGTACTCGTACGAGTAGAGGAGAGCGAACGCTGCGATCACGCTTGCGTCGAAGATCAGCGCGGCGAACCCGACAGCCGGAACGAACGCGCGCCTGCTGACGAAGAAGAGGACGACAGCACCCGCGGCGAAGACGGCGGTGGCGATCCAGGCGACCGTCTCGTAGCCGTTCGGATAGCTCGCCGTGAGGAGGCCTACTTCTGCCGCGGCGAACAGCACTGCAAAGAGACGGACGCGCGCGATCCACACCTCGATCTCTCGCGCCCGCGCCACGCTTCTCGCCTCAGCCGGCATCTCTCTCCTCGATTCGCGCCACCGTCCATTCCGCCTGCTCGCGCAGGAGTTCGTCGTCGCTCGCAAGGAACGGCTCGGCGAGCGGTAGGTCGGCCGGCCCGCCGGTGTTCCCGAGCGCGACCAGCGCGTTGCGCCGCAGATAGCGGGCGTCGTTCTTCGGGACGTACAGGCGGTCGTAAGCCTGCGTCAGCGACGCGCCGTCGCCCTGGAGCCAGTCCGCAAGAGCAACGTGCGGCTCGGCACCGGCCTGCAACGAATCACCGGCACGCCGCTTCTCGATGCCGCGGTTCCAGGGACAGACGTCCTGGCAGATGTCACAGCCGTAGACCTGCGCACCCAACTCGACGCGATATTCCTCCGGAATCGCTGCCGGAGCCTGAGTCCAATACGAGAGGCACTTCGTGGAATCCACGACTCCCGGCTCGTCGAGCGCGCCGGTCGGACATGCCTCGATGCAGAGCGTGCACGATCCGCAGTCGAGGTCGAGCGATGCAGTCGTATCGACGAGAGCGGTCGTGACGAGCGTCCCGAGCACGACCCACGAACCGTGACGACGGGTGATCAGCATCGTGTTCTTCCCGTAGAAGCCGACGCCAGACCGCACTGCCGCCTCGCGGTCCACATGCTGGTTTGCGTCGACGAGGACGCGGTACTCGCCGCCGAGCTGGCGCCCGAGCTCGTCCAGGCGCTCGCGCAGCACTGCGTAGCCGTCGTGCCACGTGTAACGGGCCAGTCTCCCGTCTCCCTCTCCGAGTGCCGGCTCCGGTGCGTAGTAGCAGTGGGCGGCGGAGACAACCGTGCGTGCTCCTTCGAGCAACGTCTCTGGATGACACGAGACTTCGGGCTGTGCCATCGTGAAACGCATGTCGGCGAACAGCCCGCGCGCACTGCGCTCCCGGATGTGTCGCTCGGTCTCTTCGTAGGCGGACGCCGGCGCTGCTCCGACGACGTCGAGGCCGAGCTCCTCGGCGAGCTGCTCCAGCTCGGCGGCGGTCATGTGAAAGATTGTGCCCGTTGAAAGCCGTGCGCATTCACGACGACGGCGGACCGGACGTGCTCCGCTACGAAGACGCCCCCGATCCGGTGCCAGGCACGGGACAGGTCCTGATCGAGCTGCGCGCTGCCTCGCTGAATCACCTCGACGTGTGGGTCCGCAAAGGTCTCCCGTCGGTGCCGAAGCCGAGGATCCTCGGCGCAGACGGCGCCGGGGTCGTGGTCTCCGGAGAGGGCTTTGCACCGGGCGACCGGGTTGTCATCAACCCCGGGCACGATCTGGGCGACGGGAAGGTCTCTGTCGTCGGCGAGCACTCGGACGGAACGCACGCCGAGTTCATCGCCGTGCCGCGCTCGCAGGTGTATCGGCTGCCGGACGGCATCGACTTCGAGACAGCGGCGGCGTTCCCGCTCGTCTTCGAGACGGCCTACCGGATGCTGGTGACGAAGGCGCACCTACACGAAGACGAGTGGGTGCTCGTCTGGGGAATCGGCGGCGGCGTTTCGACGGCGACGCTCGCGATCGCCAAGGCTTTGGGCGCGCATGTGATCGTCACCTCGTCCAGCGAGGACAAGCTCGCCCGGGCGCGCGAGCTCGGCGCCGACGCGACGTTCAACCACGAAACCGACGACGTCGCCGCGGGAGTCAAGTACGTCACCGGTGGAGGCGCACACGTGGTCGTGGACAACGTGGGCGAGGCGACCTGGAAGCGATCTTTGGACGCGGCGCGCGCAAACGGACGCATCTGCGTCTGCGGCGCGACGACCGGGCCGAATCCGCCCGCAAACCTTCACCGCATCTGGTGGAAGCAGCTGACGGTCTTCGGCTCGACCATGGGCTCGCAGGCGGACTTCGAGGCCGTGTTCGAGCTGGTCAAGTCAGGTCGCGCAATGCCCGTCGTCGACAAGGTCTTCCCCCTCGCAGAGGCGGCAGCCGCGCACCAGCGGCTCGAGGCCGGCGACCAACTCGGCAAGATCATCCTGCGCATTCCGGCCTAGTCCCGTGCCTGGTACCGGCCCGGGAGCCCGACCCGGGACGTTTTAACGGGGTTTTTACAAGTGGCGGCGAAGATGGTGCCGATCCAGCTTCAAAAGCTGCCACGACCACCCGGGGGTTTTTCCGAATGAAACGCAAATCGCTTGTCTTCCTGATCGCGGCCGCGGCCGCACTCGTCTTCGTCTCAGCCGCGTGGGCGTTGAGGTTCACCGACGAGAGCTACCTCACGCCTGTTGGAACGGTCGGGTCGCCCTACAGCTTTACGTTCGGCGGAGCAGGCGGATGCGGTCCGGCCTTGCCCTACCAGTTCACCGTCATCAATGGATCGCTGCCCCCGGGATTGGCGCTCGCATTGAGCGGCCACGTCAGCGGCACCCCGACCGGCGCCGGCGCCTGGTCGTTCTGGGTCAACCTGAGCGATCAGAATCCACCTTCCGCCGATTGGTGCCGCCCTTCGGAGGCACAGCGCCAGTTCACGATCACCATCAACGGCCCCGGTGGAAATCCCGCTCCCGTTCCTGCTCCCGTTCCGGCGCTCTCGATCACCACCTCCGGCCTGCCCGGCGCAACCGTCGGGACGTCCTACTCGACGACCCTCGCCGCTTCAGGCGGCTCGGGCACCAAGAACTGGACGATCACTGCGGGCTCGCTGCCCGCGGGCCTGTCTCTCTCTTCCGGCGGCGTTCTGAGCGGCACGCCCACCGCACCGGGCACGGCGTCGTTCACGGCGAAGGTCTCAGCCGGCAGCGCGAGCTCGCAACGGCAGTTCTCTCTCGGCGTCGCCGCCGCCCTGGAGATCGCCGCGCCAGCGACCCAGATGGCCGAGGTCGCGGTTCCACTCACGATCGAGCTCAACGCCACCGGCGGGAGCGCCCCGTATCGCTGGGAGCTCACCCAGGGTGTGCTGCCGGTGCACGTGGGCTTCATCGGCGACCAGGGCAACGGCTCGACGGCACTGATCAAAGGCGTGCCTGCGGATCCAGGCAGCTTCCCGCTCACGTTTCGCGTGACGGATGTTCTCGGGCGGACCACCATGCACACCATCACCTTGGGCGTGGCCGACAAGCTGCGGTTGGCCGCGGTGAAGATGCCGCGCGTCGGACACGTCTCGAGGCTCTATCAAGCACACGGCGTGGCGCAAGGTGGTTACGGCAAGCGCGTCTGGAGCATCGCCACCGGGGCCCTACCCGCCGGCTTGCGACTGGACCCGACGACGGGCTCCATCACCGGCAAACCGGCTCGCCGCGGTCGCTACGGCTTCTACCTGACCGTCAAGGACGAGCTCGGAGCCTCGCGGTCCATGAAGCTCAGCATCGTCATCCGCTAGCCGATGCCGAGGATGAACTTGGCGTCGTCGGACATGCGGTC
>DAITAW010000134.1:0-6266 GCA_036824055.1 Gaiellaceae bacterium
TTCGGCGTCAGGTCGTTGACGACCCGTCCGCCGATCGAGACCTTGCCGTCGGTGATCTCCTCCAGGCCGGCGACCATGCGCAGCGCGGTCGTCTTCCCGCAGCCCGAAGGCCCGACGAGCACGACGAACTCTCCGTCCCGGATCTCGAGCGACAGATCATGGACGGCATGAACGTCGTTGTCGTAGACCTTCTCGACCTTGTCGAAGATCACCTCAGCCATTCGTCAGCCTCCAGACGTGGAAGGAAGGTCCTGTGGCGGGAAGCACTGCCTCATCGCTCTCGAGCTCTGCATCCGATCCGTACAAACACTCCAGCTCGCGTGCTCCCAGTCCCGAGAGCCGCAGCCGAACCGGGGCGTGCTCGTCGCGGCTGGCGAGACAGAGGAGACGCTCGCCGGTCGACTCGCGGAGGTAGACGATGACGTCGTCGTCCACGAACGCAAAGCGGATCCCGCCGCGTCCGAGCGCGGGGCTCGACCGTCGCAGGGCGATCAGCCGGCGGTACTCGCCGAGGAGCGCGAGGTCCCAAGTGTCCTGGCGATCCCACGGCATCGTTCGACGCGCGTCCTCGCCCCATTCACCCTCGAGCCCGAGCTCGTCGCCGGCGAAGACCATTGGGACGCCGGGCATCGTCATCTGCAAACCGATTCCGACGAGCTGACGATCGCGTGATCCCGCAATCGTGCGGAACCGAGGACTGTCGTGGCTGTCGAGGATGGACCACGAGTGCAGGACGAACTGCCAGGGAACGCCGGCACGGAACGCTTGCATCGTCGCCACGGAGGCCTCGCCGCCGAGACGCGGCATCGAGACGGGCAGTCCGAAGTACGGAATCTCCACGTCGCCGCGTAGCCACGTCCAGACCGGACGGGAGAAGCCGGCGTAATTCATGACACCGTGCCAGCCGGGGAAGTCCGAGCGGAAGTCGTGGAAGTTCTCGGCGACGAGCAGCGATTCCGGGTGGAGCACCTCCCGGAGGGTCGGGGCGACATCCGAATTGACGTCGGTCGCGCCCGTCCGCCCGCTCATGTTGGCGACGTCGACGCGCCAGCCGTCGAGCCCATAGGGCGGCTCCAGCCATTTGCGCGCGGTCTCCTGCAGACGCCGTCTCAGCTCGGGGGAGAGCCAGTTCAGCTTCGGCAGCGACTTGATCCCCCACCACGCTTCGTATTCGCCCCGTTCGTCGAAGAGATACAGGTCGCGCTCGCCGCCGACAAACCACTCGTGTTTGTCGCCTGTGTGGTTCGTCGTCAAGTCCGAGATCACCCGCATGCCGCGGGCGTGGGCGGCACGCGTCAGCGACTCGAGCGCCTCGTCGCCGCCGAGCAGTGGATCGATGCGGTCGAAGGTCGTGGAGTCATAGCGATGAGTGCTTCCCGCCGGAAAGATCGGCGTCAGATAGATGACGTTCGCCCCGAGCGACTCGATGTGGTCGAGGTGCGCCTCGACTCCGCCGAGGTCACCGCCGAACCACTCGTACGGCGTCTCGGGCCCGCGCCCCGTCGGCAGCTCGTCCCAGCTGCGCGGGACGGCCCAGTCGGGCGGTGCGCCGCCGGCGCCCGTCGTCGCAAAGCGGTCGGGGAAGATCTCGTACACGACGGACTCGAGGTGCCACGAGGGACCACCGCGATCGAGCGACAGCACGAAGTCGTCTGCATCCGGAATGTCATGAGGCACGACTCCGAGACCGTTCAGCCATGCATAGCCGACCTCGCCCCCGGCGAGCAGCCAGCGGTAGCGGACGTTGGGATTCGGAACGGGAAAACGCGCACGCCACCACCCGCTTTCTTCCTCGGTGGCTTCCACTCCGCGCGGCTCGCCGTTCTCGACGTAGCGGAGCGCGACCGCACCGACCTCGTGGGGAACCCGAATCCGCACGACTGCCTCGCCGCCGAGCTCTTCCGGCCGCTCCGCGACGTACACCTCGGAGCCGTCGTGATGCGGCTGGTCGAGTAGGGATGCCGAGAGGTCGAGCTCCGTCGCGCTCATCCCTTGACCGCGCCCTGGGTCAGCCCTTCCACGATGTAACGCTGGAGGAAAGCGAACAGAAGCGCAGCCGGGATTGCCGCGATCAGCACGCCTGCGGCGAAGGGCCCCCAGTGTTCCGAGTACTTCTGGTCGATGAACTGCCAAAGGCCGACAGGGAGCGTGAACCTCTGCTGCGTCTCGAGGATCACGCTCGCGATGACGAACTCGTTCAAGGTCGAGATGAAGGAGATGAGCGCGATCACCGCCAGGACCGGCGCGGCCAGCGGCAGCACCACGCCCCAGAAGACCTGCGCCGGCGTCGCACCGTCGACGCGTGCGGACTCGTCGAGCTCCGAGGGAATCGTGTCGAAGAAGCCTTTCATCAGCCAGGTGTTCACTCCCATCGCGCCACCGAGATAGACGACGATCAGAGCCAGAAGCGTGTTGAGTCCAATGAAGTGGAAGACGTCTCCGGTGTTCAGGACGATCAGATAGATCGCCACGACGGCGAGCAGCTGCGGAAACATCTGGATCAGAAGTAGCGTCAACATCCCCATCCGGCGCCCGCGGAAGCGGAAGCGGCTGAATGCGTAGGCGGCCAGAGCGCTCAGGAGAACCGTCAGCAATGCGGTCGCGCCTGCCACGATCATCGAGTTCCCGAACCAGCTCAGATAATGAGCGTTCTGGAAGGTTGCGTGTCCGGTCGTGTGCTGTTGCACGCCGAAGAGCGAGCGGAAGTTGTCGAGCGTCAGCTTCCGCGGGATCAGCGACGAGCCGCTCAGCGAGCTGTCGCCGTTGAATGCTGCGGACACGATGTAGGCAACGGGGAACAGCGCGATCACGACGCCGATCAAAGCGATCACGTGACGCCACCAGGTGTCCGCGAAGCCGCGCCCCTTCTTGCGGCGGCCCGTCGCCACCGCCGGTAGCGAGAGCTCTGCCTGGCGTTCGACGATGCTCACGCGAGATTCTCCAGGGCCCTCGTACGAGAGAACGAGATAGCGGAGATCGTGCCGACGGTGATGAAGATCAAGATCGCGATGGCGCTCGCGAGCCCGTAGTCCTGCCCTTTGCCCGCCGCAAACGCGATCTTGTACGTGTAGCTGATGAGGATGTCTGTCGCGCCGGCGACCGGGCTGTCATTCAAGGCCGGCCCACCTCCGGTGAGTAGGAAGATGTTGTTGAAGTTGTTGAAGTTGAACGCGAACGACGCGATCATCAACGGCGCGACGGCCACAAGCAGGAGGGGCAGCGTGATCTTCCGGAAGACTTGCCAGGCCCCACCGCCGTCGACCTCGGCAGCCTCGATCAGCTCGCTCGGAATCGACTGTAGAGCGCCGAGCGAGACGAGGAAGAAATACGGAACGGTCAGCCACACGCTCACGAGGATCACCGAAAGCCGAGCCCAGTTCGGGTCGAACAGCCACGGGACGCTTATGTGGAAGGCGCGGTTGACGACACCGAAGTCGTCGTTGAGCAGGCCCTGCCACACCAGGAGAGCGAGAAAGGCGGGAACCGCGTACGGAATGATCAGCAGCGCTCGATACGTCCGCTGGAATCTGAGCCCGGGCTTGTTCAGCGTGATTGCGAGCAGCAGGCCGAGTGCGAACGAGAGAAAGACGACGGAGGTCGCGAAGACCATCGTCCAGACGAAGACCTTGAGAAACGGGCTTCTGATCAGCGGGCTGTGGATGATCCGCCCGAAGTTGCGCATGCCGACGTAGGTCTTCCAGCCGGGCTCGATTTCAGTGCCATTCGGTGCGACGAACGCGCCGCGTCCATTGTCCTTGAAGAGAACGCCGTCCTTGATGCGGACGAATGCGTTGCGCCGCTCGTCGAACCGGTACGTCGGCTGAAGCACCACCGCCGAGTCGAAGCCTTGCGGCTCGATTGCCTTTCCTCCCCCGACCGGGACCTTGTAGGACGAGGTCTCGGTGTCGATGCTGCCCAGCTCCGTGCCTTTGATCGGGGAGTAACCCCGTGCTGACACGATCGTGCCGTCGGCGATGGTGACTTGGGACTTCGGGATCGGGCGCAATCCGTCCGGCGTGCCGATGAAGGTGCGGCCGGAGTCGTCGAGTAGGGCGAGCACGAGTTGGTGCTTCTCGTCTCGCATCAGGGTCATCGAGTACGACGCGCCGTTGGTCGACTCCGTGAGCGAGTTCTGTTCGATGTTCGAGATCGCCTCGGCCCGCGAGAGAATGTGACCCGTGGAGTAGTTCGTAAAGGCGACGTTGATCGTGTACGCGACCGGGATGACCTGGAACGCGAGCAGGAAGACCGTTCCCGGGATCAGGAACTTCAGCGGGAGAGTCCAGCGCTTGGTGAGATAGATGGCGTCGATCGCCGCGGTCACGAGCACGAGAAGAACGACCGCTCGCCACTTGTGGTGATCGACCAACACGACGGCCGCCCAGATCGCGAACGCATTGACCAGGCTCAGCAGCACGATCTTGATCACGAGCCCGACCGTCCCCGAAAAGGCGCTGATCAGCCGAGTCGGGAGCGAGAGCGCCCGTGTTCCCGCACTCGCGCGCGCTGTCGGCTTCATTCCTGCAGCCGGAGTGCTCAGACCTTCCTCCTGTCGAATCGCAAGCCGAAAGGTAGTAGTGGGCGCCCGCCTGGACGGGCGCCCACCGGCTTCAGTTGCCTAGCCTCCCGCGATCTTGTCGCGGATGTTCTTCGCGGCCGTCGTGAAGGCAGCACGCGCGGATGTTGCTCCGCTGCCCTTCGTGGCCTTGACCCAAGCACCGCCGAGCTCCGCCCAGACGCTGCCCATCTGCGGAATGTTCGGCATGGGAACGCCGCCGAGGCCGGCGGCTCCGAACTGCCTCAGGATCGCGTCGTTGACCTGCTTACCGGCCAGCTTGTTCGCCGGGTAGCGGAGATTCGCCTGCTCGAGATCGAGCTGGAAGCTCGCCTTCATCATCTCACTCGCAACCAGGTCCTTCGCGAGGCTCTCGACGCCGTGTGCCTGCGAGAACTTGGTCACCATTGCTCCCTGCACGCCGAGGAACGGCACCGAGCGGTACTTGATCTTCGGAAGCTGGATGATCCGGAAGGGATTGCCGCTCGCCTTCAACGCGTCGACCTCCCACGGCCCGGTGATCCAGAACGCCGCCTGCTGCTTCAACCAGGCGTTCTTCGCCGTCCCGTAGTCGATCTTCGAGTTGATCAGGCCCTCGCGATTCCACTTGTCGATGAGGGCCGCGTTCTTCAGGAACGTCTTGTTGCTGAGACCGAGGTTGTTCGGCTGCAGCGCACCGTTCTTGGCGTGGCCGAAGACGAAGCCGCCGAGGCCCGAGAAGAACGGATACATGTGGTAGGCGTCCCCGCCCGAGCCCTGTGGCACGGCGAGGGCGATGTTGTCGGGGCTCTTGCGCTTGAACGCCAGCGCTTCCTTCTCGAACTGCGCGAAGGTCTTCGGAACCTTCACGAGCCTCGTGTTCACGACGAGGCCGACGTTTTCGAGCGCATACGGTGCGCCGTAGAGCCTGCCCCCGTAAGAGAATGCGTCAAGCGCATATTTCGGGAACTGCTTCTTCAGCGCCTTCGTCGGGAACAGCGACAGTACAAGGCCGTTCGCCGCCAGATCGCCCGTCCAGTCATGCGCCGCGACGATGACGTCAGGTGCGTTCTCGGCTTTGACCGTCTTCAGATCGTCGCGGATGGTTCCGAATGAGTGGAACACGACGTTCACGTCGACCCCACGTCGCGTGCCCCAACTCGACGCGATCTTGTCGATCGCCGGCTTCTGGACGTTGTCGACCCAGATCGTGAGCTTCGCTGCCTTCGCACTCGCATGCGCCGCCGGTGCGGAACGACTGCCGATCAGCGACAGCGCCACGGCGAGGACGACGGCGAGCAGGACGGCAAAACGCCTTCCTACCTTCATTGGTTCTCCTCCTCCTCAGTCCGCCCGGCCGTAGCCGGCGCCAACTGCTCTGAAACATGTCTTATCCCCATGAAACAGGCAGGAGACTATGCCTCACCTGAGAGAAAGTCAAGGCTCCAAATCGCTGGAGTTCGTCCTGAGAATCTGTTACATAGACCTGTAAGACCATGGCCAGCCTCCGCGATGTAGCCCGTCAAGCCGGCGTTAGCGTCGCCACGGCATCCCGCGTTGCGAGCGGGCTGGACAACGTTCGCTCGGAGACACGGGAGCGCGTCGAGCGGGCGATGCGTGAGCTGCTCTACGTCCCACCCAGCCGTCGGACCGAGACGGGAGTGATCGGTTTGCTCCTGCCCGACTTCGAGAACCCGATCTTCCCGGAGCTCGCACAGGCAATCGAGAAGCG
>DAITAW010000135.1:0-6254 GCA_036824055.1 Gaiellaceae bacterium
TCGATTGCCTACTTCGGGGCGATCGTGATCGCCTCGGTCGCGGGTGGCACATGGGTCGCGCTGGGAGTGTTCATCGCCTTGACGGCGGCCGTGCTCGCCTGGTGGGCGCGAGCCCGGAGCGAAGTGCAGACCGAGAAGACGCTGCCGCGGCCGCACGCTGCGGGCGAGCGGCGAATCCTGGTGATCGCGAACGAGACGGTCGGCGGCCACACGTTGCGGTCGGCGATTCTCGAGCGAAGCCTCGACGTTCGCGAGGAGGTGCTCGTCGTCACGCCGGCATTGAACTCCCCGATTCGGCACTGGGTGTCCGACGACGACGGTGCGCGCGCTGCAGCGCAGGAGCGCCTCGAAAAGAGCCTCGCGCAGCTCGCGGCCGCGGGCGTCGAGGCGCGGGGAGAAGTCGGGGACGGAGACCCGCTGCAGGCGATCGCGGATGCGCTCCGCACCTTCGGCGCGGACGAGATCATCATCTCCACGCATCCCGAGGGCCGCTCGAACTGGCTCGAGCGAGGGATCGTGGAGCATGCGCGCGAGCGCTTCGCAGTGCCGATCACCCACGTGGTGGTCGATCTAGCCGCCGAGCGCCCCGGAGGGAACTAGGCGTAGAGGAGAAGTTGGGTGCAGCGGAAGAGCGCCAACTTCTTGCCGGTCTCGTTCGTCACGATTGCATCCCAGACCTGCGTCGTGCGACCGCCGTGAACCAGCGTCGACTCGCACGCGAGCGTTCCTTCGAGTGCGGTCCCGAGGAAGTTCGTCTTCAGCTCGATCGTCGTGAAGCCGGTCGCGCCCTCCGGCAGCGACGCGATGCAACCGTAGCCACACGAAGAATCCGCAAGAGCGACGACGGTCCCCGCGTGGAGGTAGCCGTTCGGCGCGAGCAGCTCGTCCCGCAGGGCGAGCCGCATGCGAACGTGGCCTGCCTCGATCTCTTCGATCTCGATCCCGATCAATCCGGGCAGGCGGTTCTGCCCGATCTGCCGGAATGCGTCGAGGTCAGTCAATGCCAGTCGGCGCTGTGGCGGGCTTGGCCCGGCACGGCTGAGCCGCGACGGCACTCGAGACCCGGCTTGAAGTCATCATGGCGAGCGCGGAGCGCGAGCCGGACTTCAAGCCGTTCACTTGCCGGCGTGCTCAGCAACGTACTTCGCCACCGCGTTGATCTGGGCAGCGTTGAGAACGCTCTTGAACGCGGGCATGATGCTGCCGCCGTTGATCACCTGTTTCTTGATGCGCGCGAGAGGCGGCTTGAGCGAATCGAGATTCGGCCCCACCGTCCCGGTCGTGCCGGCGGCTTTGAGCGTGTGGCAGCTGCCGCATTTCGTGAGGAAGATCTGCTTTCCGTTGGTCCCACTGACGGCGGCGGCCTGCGCAAAGCCTTGAACCCCCGCGTTCGCGGCCACGTAGGCGGCAACGTCGATCGCGCTCTGCCCGGTAACGAGATTGGCCGGCATGTTCGCCGTCAAGTAGTCCGGATTGCTTTGACGCACCGGATACTGACCCGGGAATTTGATCTGGTCATGGACGATGTCCAGGATCGCGGACTCGCTGTAGCCCTCGGAGCGTGCCTCTGCGAAGGCTGCGTCGAGGTTCGGCCCGATCGTCGCCGTCGAGCCGGCAGCCGAGAGCGTGTGGCACCCCGCGCACGTGGTCTGGAAGATCTTGCGGCCGTTCGCCTGGTCCGCAGCCTTGCCGACGACCGAACCGCCCGTGCCGCAAGCAGACAGCAGCAGGATGACAGCCACCCCCCCGACGGCGGCTGAAAGCCTGTGCAGAGTCACTACGCCGAAGGCTTGTCGGCCGACTTCACGTTGGAGAGCGCCTTGTCGCGGGTCGGATAGATCGTGAACACGCGGTCGAGCCCGGTGATCTCGAAGATCTTGGTGATGTTGCGGTCGCTGCAGATCAGCGAGAGCTGGCCCTCGTTCGTGCGCAACCGCTTGACCCCACCGACGAGCACGCCGAGAGTGGTCGAGTCGATGAAGGTCGTGTTGGTGAAGTCGACGATCACCTGCTTTCCGCCCTGGCCGATCACCTCGAGGAGCTGCTGCTTGAACTCGGGCGCGGTGTACAGGTCGACCTCGCCTGCGAGCGAGATCACGTAAGCATCGTCTCCCAGTTGTTCCGTCTTGATGTCGAAGTTCATCGTCCCCCCGGGGGTCGCGTAGCCAGCCTCTTCCCGTCGGCGCGGAGTCTAATGCCCGCCAGTCGAGGACGACTGTTGCAACGTCTTGATCCGCGCGCGGATCTGAGCCGCCGTGGCCGGGTCGAGGTTGAACTTCAGGAGCTTCTTGTAAGCGCCGATTGCCACAGCAGTCTGTTGCAGGTGGTCGGCCGCCTGCGCCAGCTCCAAGAACCCCTGCTCGTCCTGCGGGCGCAGCTTGACGATCTGCTGGTACGTCGTGGTGGCCTGCGCGGCCGCAGTCTGGTACTTCACGGAGGCCGCCTGCAGCTGCTTACTGGCCCTGTCGGACACGGCCGACGCAATCGGGTCCTGACCGAGGGCCTGCCCTAACTTCGCCGTGGAGGACGGACGGAACGCAGACCCGACGCCCGCGTCTTGCTGCGCCAGCGAGGCGAGCTGGGCGTCGCTGAGGAATCTGTCCGCCTGTCCCAGCTCGAGCTGGCCCAGGTGCTGGAGAGCGCTCAGGTCCTTGGGCTTCAGCCTCGCGTACTGCGTCCAGGCTCCGATCGCCTCGTCGAGGCGGCCTTTCTTCTCCAGGGCGGTGGCGAGGTCTCTTTGGGCAGGAGCGCTCGACGGATGCTGGCTGACCTCCTGTTGCGCCTTCGAGACGGACGTGCCGGAGCTGCCCTTGTTCCCGAATGCGTCGCGGATGAGCTGGCCGAGGTCGAGCCCACCCGAACCCACGCCGAGGAAGACGAAGCCGCCCCCGAAGACGAGGATGAGAAACACGAAAGCCCATTTCGCCTGATTGCGCAGGCGCGGGAAGAACATCGTGTTCTCCGCTACGCGCTGGGAGCCGCCACCGGCCTTGCGGCCGGCTGGGCGAGCATGGCGCGCCTCGCGCTGTGCGCGGCGGCGGTCAGCTCTTGCCAATCCATCCCTCCCTTCTCATAGCGCGCTTCTCCGTCCACATAGGTCGCAATCACACGGTCCGGCGAGCCGCCGAACACCACTGCCCCGGCGGGATTCTCCCAGGGTAGATACGCGGAGCTCTTCAGGGACACAACAGCGAGGTCCGCCCGCTTTCCAGGAACGAGTGAGCCGATCTCGGCGTCCAGGCCGAGAGCGCGCGCGGAGCCAAGCGTTCCCAGCTCGAGGGCCTCGCCGGCGGAGAGGACATCAGGCCGAGCCGCGCGAGCCCGGGCCGACAGGACGACTGTTCGCAACTCCTCGAAGAAGTCGAACGACGGCGCCGAGGCCGGGCTATCGGTGCCGACGCCGACCCTGGCGCCGGCTGCGCGGAGCTCGGTGAGTGGTGCCACGCCGCAGCCGAGCGCCGCGTTGGAGCGAGGACAATGTGCAACACCGGTCCCTGTGGCTGCGAGCAGACCGATCTCGTCTTCGTCGAGCACGACGCAGTGGGCGGCGACGACGTTCGGCCCGAGGAGATCGCGCTCAGCGAGCAGATGCGTGCCGGTCTGGCCGGGCGAGGCGACGAGCAGATCCTTGTAGCCACCCCAGGCGCCTCTGCCGGTGCGCAGGTACTCGACCTCGGCAGGGCTCTCGGAGATGTGCGTCGACATCGGAAGACCGAGCTCGGCGCACGCTTCGTACAGCTCGATCGAGACCGAGTACGGAGCGTGCGGAGACACGCCTGGTCGCACTCGCATCGAGAATGCGTCGGCGACGCGATCTCGCACCGCGGCGAAGCGCTCGAGCGCTCGGCCCGGATCGGCGCCGAAGACTTCGAGATAGATCGTCGCGCGCAGGCCGAGCTCCGCGCAGGCGACCGCACCCGCGCCGCTGTAGCTGCAGTCACCGACCGTCGTGATCCCAGAAGCGAGGCACTGTGCGGCTCCGAACCTGGCGACGTCGACGTACTCCTCCCAGCCGATCCGCACCTTGCGCTGGATGTGCAGCGTGATCCACTCCGCGAAATCGCCGAGCCCGTCGCCGAAGCCTCCGTAGACCGCGTACTCGAGGTGCGAGTGCGCGTTCACGAACCCGGGGATGATCACGGCGTCGTCGTAGCGTGTGCCTTCGCCGAGATCCTCGACCGTGCCGACGGCAGCGATGTGTCCGTTCTCGATCACGACCGCGCCGGCCTCGATCGGCGGTCCCTCGATCGGCAGGACCCAGTCGGCGGACAGGACCCGGTTCAAGGCTCGGTCAGGCTAGCGGCCTCGGCTTGCAGCACTCGCCTCTCCATGAGCACTGACAGCCAGATCGACAACTCGAAGAGCACGCACAATGGGATGGCCTCGATGATCGTCGTGAACGGATCGACGCCCGGAAGCGCAACCGCGACACAGGCCACGACGAAATAACCGATGCGTCGCTCCTTGCGCAAGCGCGCGGACGTCAACACGCCGAGCCGGACGAGGGCGAGGATGAAGATCGGCAACTCGAAGACGACGGCCATCGAGAGCAGCACCATCGTCGCGAACGAGTAATAGTCCTTCGCCCGGATCCTGATGTCGTAAAGCGACTTGTCGTAATTCGTCAGGTAGTGGACCGCGGCGGGAAGGGCGACGAAGTAGCCGAAGACGATCCCGGCAACGAGCAGCACAGTGGCCAGGAAGACGAAGGAAACGACCATGCGCTCGGTGCGCTCGTCGATCGCGGGTGCAAGAAAGGACCACAGCTGCCAAAGAATCACCGGCAGCGCGAGCAGAAAGCCCGCGAACAGACTGATCTTGAACGACGTCAGGAACGGCTCCGCGACACCGAACGTAAGTGGCCGGCCTACTCGACCCTCGGGGAGCGGCCGGTTGAGCCAGTGAATGAGGTGGGCGTGGAAGACGTACCCGACGATGAGCCCGACCAAGAGCGCGCCGAGCGAGACGAAGATCCGCGTCCTCAGCTCGTCGAGATGCTCGACGAGCGTCGCCTCCTCACCATGGCGAAGGCGCCGCGGAAGGTTCATCCGTGTCTAGACGGGGTCGCGCTCTCGCTCGCGCTCGCGCGCTGCGATCGTCGTGTCGGTCGTCTGCATCGGCAGCTCGGCCGGCTCGTCGTCGTGGTCCTTGCCACTGACCGAGTCCTTGAACTCCCGCATGCCCCTTCCCATCGACCGCCCGATCTCAGGGAGCCGCTTCGCCCCGAAGAGCAGCAGCGCCAGCAACAGCAGCAGGATGATCTCGCCAGTGCCTATGTTCGGCATATCCTCAGGGTAGCTGGTTTGGCGAGCTAAATGTTGGAGACACGAGCCCCGGTCGCTCGGGCTGCGGGCTGTCCGGGGCAGGCCTCGGATTGGCTACGATGGGAGCTACTAACCGGCCGCCGAGGCCGCTTTCCTACACGGAAAAGGACGTAACAAACTTGGCAGTGCTCGAGCTGAAGAATCTGCACGTCGCCCTGGAGGACGGGACCGAGATCGTCAAGGGGGTCGACCTCTCCGTCGGGCCGAACGAAGTGCACGCCGTCATGGGCCCGAACGGGTCCGGCAAGTCCACGCTCGCGTACGCCCTGATGGGCCATCCGGCCTACGAGATCACCGAGGGCGAGCTGCTCCTCGACGGCGACGACATCCTCCAGATGGAGGCGGACGAGCGCGCGCAGCGCGGCCTGTTTCTCGCCTTCCAGTACCCGCACGCCGTTCCCGGTGTCACCGTGACGAGCTTCCTCCGCAGCGCGATCAACGCGATCCGGAAGGCTCAGAACGGCGGCGAGGAGAACCCGGTTCCGATTCCGGAGTTCCGCAAGGAGCTCCTCGACCAGATGGACCGCCTCAAGGTCTCCCGCGAGCTCGCCTCGCGGTATCTCAACGACGGCTTCTCCGGCGGCGAGAAGAAGCGCGTCGAGATCCTCCAGATGGCGATGCTGAAGCCGCGGATCGCGATCCTGGACGAGACCGACTCGGGCCTGGACATCGACGCCCTCAAGGTCGTCGCGGGCGGGGTGAAGGAGCTGGTCGGGCCCCGAATGGGCGCCCTGGTGATCACGCACTACCAGCGGATCCTCGACTACATCACCCCTGATTACGTGCACGTGTTCATCGACGGGCGTATCGTGGAAGAAGGCGGTCCGGAGCTTGCACACAAGCTCGAGGCCGAAGGCTACGAACGTTATGGGGTGGCAGTCTGATGGCGACCGAGACCGAGACCGTTCAGCAGATCCGCGAGGAGTACAA
>DAITAW010000136.1:0-6187 GCA_036824055.1 Gaiellaceae bacterium
CCATGAGGTAGCCGTCCATCCAGCCGATGCTCTGCATGGGCCCGCCGAAGCCGAGTGGGAAGCCGAAAGCGCAGGGGACGAAGCACTGCCAGCGGAGCTTGCCCGGCTTACCCGTCATGAACGAGAAGGTCACGGTCGTGTGCGCCTGCGCGAGGGTGCAGGGAGCGACGCTGCACTGGTTCTTGGCGTTGTCCCCGACGCCCTTGAGCGGGACGGACACTCCGAGATCGGGAATCGCGAACGTGTGCGACGCGAGATCCGGGTCGAGCACGTTCAACGTCTTGCCGTCGACGTTCAGCGTCCCACCGATCGTCCCGCGCGGCTGGCCCCAGAAGGGATTCCGCAAGCCGGTCGCGGTGTCGAACTGGTAGATGGTGACGTCCACCCTCGAGTACGCGGGCACACGGAGGACCGTGCTGTGGACCCATTTGCCGTGCGGGTCGCGGGCCAGGTACGAGACCCAATCGGGGTGAGGCGCGTTGCCGTAGGCGGCGACGGTCTGCAGCGTGAGGTGCACCCGCGGCTTCGATCCCGTCGCGGCGACGACCGGAGGCGCGACCATCAGGTACGAGACGATGTAGTAGACGATCAGCGCCGTGCCAAAGGCGACACCGGCAGCGACGGCAAGGGCGCGCGCCGCCCGGCTCACAGGACGCTCCGCTCGAGTGCGCAAGGCAGCCCGAGTCGACCGTCGTCCCGTTCGTCGACGCTCAAGCCCTCTGCCCCGAGGCCACATGCGCTGATGGCCCGGACACGGAGTTCATCCTCAATCAGCAGGATCCACATCAGCCGGTGGCCGACCCTAGCAGAGCCGTCCTTTAAGTTCCGGTTGAGGTGGTGTTGAGTTCTGTTAAGGCGCGTAGCTGCGCAGCAAGAGGACGGCGTTGTGACCGCCGAAGCCGAAGCTGTTGCTGAGCGCGACGTCGAGCTGCGCCGGGCGCGCGGTGTTCGGGACGTAGTCGAGGTCGCAGCTCGGATCCTGGTCCTCGTAGTTGATCGTCGGTGGAACGACGTTGTCCCGGAGAGCGAGAACGGTCACCGCTGCCTCGACCGCTCCGGCAGCGCCGAGGCAGTGACCGACGGCACCCTTGATCGACGAGATCGGGGTCGACCGCGCTTTCTCCTCTCCGAGCGCAGCCTTGATGGCCACCGTCTCGGTCGTGTCGCCCAGTTCGGTGGAGCTCGCGTGCGCGTTGACGTAGTCGACATCATCGGGTGCGACGCCGGCATCTCGGAGCGCGGAGTGCATGGCCCGCGCCTGTCCGGTCCCCTTCGGGTCTGGCTCGGTCATATGGAATGCGTCGGAGCTGACGCCGTAACCGCCTAGCTCTGCGTACACTTTCGCGCCTCGCGCGCGGGCGTGCTCCAGCTCCTCGAGCACGAGCACTGCCGCACCTTCTCCCATCACGAAGCCGTCCCTGCCGGCATCGAACGGCCGGCTCGCGCTGGCGGGCTCGTCGTTGCGACGCGACAGTGCGCGCATCGCGGCGAAGCCGGCCATCGCCAGCGGCGTGATGCCGGCCTCGCTGCCGCCGCACAGCATCACCTCGGCGCGGCCGAGCCGGATCGCGTCATACCCGCCGCCGACCGCCATCGCCGAGGCAGCACACGCCGTGCACGGCGACCCAAGCGGGCCTCGCAATCCGAGCTCGATCGAGATCAAACCCGCCCCCATATTGGGCATGAACGCGGTGACCAGCGTTGGATGAATCCGTCCGGTCTCGTCGAGCTCACGACAGACTTCGGCGAGACTCCAGACCCCACCCTGGGCGGTCGCCATCATTGCGCCCACGCGGTCCGGCTCACTCCCGATGTCGAGCTCGGCATCCGCCTCGGCCATGCGGGCTGCGGCAACCGCAAACTGGGCGAATCGATCGAGCCGACGAACCGTCCGCCGCTCGAGCCAATCCTCGGGCTCGAACGCCTCAGCTTCGCAGGCAATACGAACCGGGTGCGTCTCCGAGGGGAAGGCCGTTATCACCGAGCCCGCGCTCTCGCCGGCGAGCAACCGACTCCAGGTTGTCTCGATGTCGACGCCGAGAGGCGTCACAGCGCCCAGGCCGGTCACGACAACGCGGCGCTCCGGGAAACTCACAACCTCACCACGATCATCGTCGGGCGAGAACGCACGGGCAGACGCGTCTATGTCTAGGCCCGCGTCAGCTTCATTGCTTGCTTCTGCGGTGGAATCCTGACAACTCGCCAGGCGAGCCCGCAGCGCTCGAGCGTCCAGATGACCCAGCCCCCCGGGTCGACCTCGAGACCACGCAGACCGTGGAACGCGGAGGACGGAAAGGCATGGTGGTTGTTATGCCAGGACTCGCCGAAGGAAAGCCACGAGAGCCACCAGACGTTGCGCGACTCGTCAGGGGACGAGAATCGCCTCCGTCCCCAGTAGTGGCAGATCGAGTTGATCGACCACGTGACATGGTGAAGGAGCAGGATCCGAACCGCGCCGCCCCAGACGAGACCGGCGAGGAAGCCGTACCGTCCGCCGATCCACAGCCAACCGACCAGCCCTGGAATCGCCAGGGAAAGCAGGACGATCGGCACGAACAACCCGGCGATCACCTTGAGACCCTTGTCTTCGACCAGGTCCTTGGCATAGTGGCCGCGCTCCGCGCTGGCGTCGTCGTCGAACAGCCAGCCCGTGTGGGCGTGCCAGAGACCCTTGATCGCCTCGAAGACCCCTTCCCCGTAGCCCGCGTGCGGGCTGTGCGGATCGCCGTTCTGATCGGAGAACTGATGGTGCTTGCGGTGGTTCGCCACCCAGGTGACGACGTTCCCCTCGACGGCGCACTGACCCATGACCGCGAATGCGTAGCGCACCCAACGGTAGGTCTGAAACGACCGGTGCGTGAAAAGCCTGTGATACCCGACGGTGATGCCAATGCCCGCGAGGACATAGCCCACGAGCAGGATCGTCAACTCGCGCGGGCCGACCATCCGGTTCCAAAGCAGGGCGATCGCGACGACCAGGCCCACCAGCGGCAGCACGGTCCCGGCCAGATTGGCCAACTTACGGGCACGGCTCATGCCGGTGCCTATCCCATGCCCACGCCCAGCGTCGGTCGCGGTTTCGGCGATCACCGCGCACACGGTAGCGGGTCGCCCTCACATGGTGATGACGATTTTCCCCCTGGCGTGCCCTTCTCCGAGGTAAGCGAGAGCTTCGGAGGTCTCGCTCAGCGCGTAGCGCTTGTCGATGACCGCCTTCACCTTTCCCGCCTCGAGCAGCCCTCCCAGGTACACGAGGTCCTCTTTCGTGATCTTCGCAACGTAGGACTTCACCGTCTGGCTTCGACCTTTTGACGCCAGGAGCATTCCGGCGAGGTGGGGCAGAGGCCCGAAGCCCCGGTACGTCATCCGTCCTCCGACCAACATGACCTTGGCCTCGGGTGTCAGGACGCGTCTGCATTCGGAGAACGAGCGGCTCCCTGCGATGTCGAGAATCAGGTCGTAACGGTCGCTGAGCTTGGTGAAGTCCTCCTGCGTGTAGTCGACGACGTGGTCCGCTCCGAGCGACCGCGCCAGCTCGACGTTTCTCGTGCTGCAGACGCCGGTCACCTCCGCTCCCAACGACTTCGCGAGCTGGACGGCGAACGTGCCGACGCCTCCAGATGCGCCGTTGATCAGAACCTTCTGCCCCGGCTGCACGTGTCCGTGGTCTCTTAGAGCCTGAAGGGCCGTGATCGCCGCGATCGGCACGGCCGCCGCCTCCTCGAAGGACACGTTGGCCGGCTTCGGCGCCAGTCGAACCTCGCGGGCAGGCGCGTACTCGGCCCAGGAGCCGCCGGACGTGCCGAAGACTTCGTCACCGGGCTGAAAGTCCTTGACGTCCTTGCCGACGACCTCGATCGTCCCCGACAGATCGCCTCCTATGAGCTTGCGCTTGGGCTTCAGCAGCCCGCTCGACGGCCGGGCGAAGAAGGGACCCGTCACGCCGTACCACTCGGCCGGATTCACGGACGAGGCGTGCACTCGTACGAGCACCTGGTGGTCCTCGATGACCGGCATGTCGACCTCGCGGAGCTCGAGCACCTCCGGCCGGCCGTACCGCTCGTGGACGATCGCTTTCATCTCGTGAGTCTCCTAACGAGGCCCGGGGGCCGGTTCGACGTACGGTGTAAACGTACGGTGTACGCTAACATACGACGTAAGCTTGTCAAGCATGGCCAGGCGCAGGAACACCAGCGTGGCGCGACGCACCCCCTTGAGCAGGGATCGCGTGCTCCAGGCCGCCGTCGTGCTGGCGGACGAAGGCGGGATCAAGGCGCTCAGCATGCGCAAGCTCGCCCAGGAGCTCGGGGTCGAGGCGATGTCGCTCTACAACCACGTCGCGAACAAGGACGACATCCTCGACGGCATCATCGACGTCGTCGCGGGCGAGATCGAGCTGCCGCCGGACGGTGCTGACTGGAAGACAGCCGTGCGCCAAACTGCGGTCTCGGCCCACGAAGCTCTGTTGCGTCACCGGTGGGCCGCCGACCTCTGGATGAGTCGGGGGGGAATGAGTCAGCCACGCTTTCGCTACGGCGACACCCTGCTGCGAGCCCTTCGGGAGGGCGGCTTCTCGAAGCAGCTCACGTATCACGCGTATCACATCCTCGAGAGCCACGTCGTGGGCTTCACGCTTCACCGGCAAAGCTTCACGTTCGACTCGAATGACCTCGGCGAGCTTGCGGCCCGGTTCCTAAGCGAGTTCCCCGCCGACGATTACCCCGACCTCGCGGAGCACATCAAGCAGCACACGGAGCCCAGCTATCAACGTCAGGGCACATTCGATTTCGGACTCGAGCTCATCCTCGAAGGCCTCGAGAGGCTCCGAGACTCGGCCTGACTGTCAAGCTTCTTCGGTGCGGTACCCCTTGGGCAAGAGCCCGGCGTACTCGGTGTGCCGTTCGATGTAGCGCGCGATGAACGGGCACAGCGGCACGACGTCGAGCCCCTGGCGGGCCGCGTCGTCCAGCGCAGCTGCCGCGAGCCGGCTGCCAAAGCCGCGCCCTGCCAACGCCTCGTCGACCTCGGTGTGCGTGAAAGCGATTCGGCCGTCCCGACGCCGGTACGCGGCGAGGCCGATCACGCGCTCCGCGAAACGCAGCTCGTAACGGCTCGCGTCCGGCACGTCGACCACCTCGGCCTCCGCTGGTTCGCCGGTGACCTGTTCGAGCTCCTCCGTCGGGCGGAAATACTCGACGAGCTGCCCCGGCGCGTCGGACTCGCGGGCGTCGCGATGGTCGACGAAACGGCGGCGGTGCTCTGCGGCGAACTGCCAGGGGTCGAGCTCGCGCAGGTGCGCGAAGATCTCCCGGGTGCCACGGTAGAGAACGCCGTCCTCGGCCTGCAGCACGGGGATCTGGTCGGTACCGGCGAGGGCCTGCAGTTCGCGACGCTCCTCCGGCCACGGCTCGACCTGGCGCGCGACGAAGTCGACTCCGAGCTCAGTCAGCACCTCACGGACCGCGGACGAGAAGGGACACCACTCCACCTGGTAGAGCGTCAGCATGTCTCAGCCCTCGAAGCCGACCGTCTTGTGCGTGCCGTCGCAGAACGGCTTGTTGCCGGAGCGGCCGCAGCGGCAGAGCGCCGCCTTCTCGCCCTCGTAGAGGAGCGTGCCATCGGCAGCGACGATCCGTACACCGCCTGACACGAGCAGCGGCCCGTTTGTAGAGGCGCGCAGCTCGAGCGGCTCTCCTCGCTTCGCTGGCGCAGCCCCGACTCGGCGCGACCGCAGCGCACCGGAGGGACAGCGGGCAACAGCTGCTTCGACTTCGTCGGCCGAAGCCGCGTCGACCAGGACCCAAGGCCGCCGTTCGGGATCGAACACCTGCGGCAGTGCGCGGACGCAGTTGTGCGAGTGGTAGCAGAGACGCGAATCCCACTCGACCACGATCTCGTCGGTCGCGTATTCCTTCACGTGTTTTTCGCCCGCGCTCATCGTTCCGTACCGGTCACGTTAGCCGTCTCCGGTGGGGCTACGAGATCGGGGAGATTGCGGGACATCTCAAACGGGGAGGCGCGATGGAGGATCCCTCAGATTCATACCCAGATCGAGCAGCTCGTCGCCGAGGAGCACGAGCTGTGGGAACGCGAGTCGGCCGGCACCGCCGGCGAATCCGACCGGCAGCGCTTGGCCAGACCGTATGGAGTGCCCGGCGCCTCGCTCGTAAGTTGGCGCGGGTTGCCG
>DAITAW010000137.1:0-4893 GCA_036824055.1 Gaiellaceae bacterium
TCCTGTCGCGAATCACTCGATCGTCGACTCGAACGGGATGCCGACCAGCTATCCGTTGTATACGGCAACCGGTCCAGTCCTCGACCGGCAGCTGACACAGGTGTGTCCTTCAGTAGTCACCGGGCTTGCCTGCGGCGACTATGCCGTCAACACGATCCAGCCTGCGTACCAGCCGTTCCGCGGCACGCCGCAGCTTCCCGCGCAAACTGGGACGACGATCGGCGACGAGCTCAGTCACGCCGGCGTCAGCTGGGCCTGGTACTCGGGAGGGTGGTCGAATGCCGACGGTGACGTCGGTGCTCCGGGCTGGACGAACGGGGCCGTGCCGGGAGTCTGCGCCGATCCGAATTCGTCTCCGAATCCGGTGTGGCCGTACTGCCCGAACAAGGTGTTCCAGTTCCACCACCAGCCGTTCAACTACTACGCGAACTACGCACCGGGGACCGCCGGACGCACACACCTCCGCGACGAGCAGGAGTTCAGCAATGCGGTGAGCTCGTCGACGAGCCAGTGCAACCTCGAATCCGTCAGCTTCGTGAAGCCGATCGGTCTCGAGAACGAGCATCCCGGCTACACGAGCGAGTCGCGTGGTAGCGACCACCTCGTGGGTCTGCTGCAGTCGATCCAGGGAAGCGCTTGCGCGAAGGACACGATGGTGATCGTCACGTACGACGAGTTCGGCGGGCAATGGGACCACGTGCCGCCGCCGGGCCAGGGCGGGACCGTAGGGCCGCATGACCAGTGGGGTCCAGGGACACGCATCCCGGCGCTCGTCGTCTCGCCGTTCCTTCGTGGGAACGAGGTCATCGACCACACGCAGTACGACACGACGTCGATCCTCGCCACGATCGAGGAGCGCTATGGGCTCGCACCGCTGTCAGCGCGCGATGCGGCGGTCAACAGCATGTCAAACGTCTTCGCCGCGAAGCAGTACGAAGCAGCGGGGAACTAGCTCTTAGGCATCTGCCTCCGCCGCCGCATCGGGCGGCGGCGGAGGCGGTGCATCCTCAAGCCGTGCTGGCAGTGTGCGCCGGCTCGGCCGTGCGCGCGTTGTCGCGGATGAACTTCTCCGCCGCATCGTATGCCTCGTCGTCCGGCACCTGCTTCGGCGGCGATTTCATCAGGTACGAGCTGGGCCCTTCGAGTGCGCCGGCGACGCCGTTGTTCAGCGCCAGCTTCGCGAGGCGGACGGCGTCGATGACGATGCCGGCCGAGTTCGGCGAGTCCCAGACCTCCAGCTTCAGCTCGAGGTTCAAAGGCACGTCGCCGAAGGACGAGCCCTCCATGCGGATGTACGCCCACTTGCGGTCGGTCAGCCAGGGCACGTAGTCGGAGGGGCCGACGTGGACGTTCTTCGCGCCGAGGTCGTAGTCGAGCATCGACGTGACGGCGTTCGTCTTCGAGATCTTCTTCGACTCGAGCCGCTCGCGCTCGAGCATGTTGAGGAAGTCGGAGTTGCCGCCGACGTTCAGCTGCATCGTCTTGTCGAGCCGCACGCCGCGCTCGCGGAAGAGCGAGGTGAGCACCCGGTGGGTGATCGTCGCGCCGACCTGTGACTTGATGTCGTCGCCGATGATCGGCAAGCCCTTCTCCTCGAAGCGCCGCTGCCAGTAGGTCTCGCGGGCGATGAAGACCGGCATGCAGTTCACCATCGCGCAGCCGGCCTCGAGAACCTGCTCCGCGTACCACTTCGTCGCCGCATCGGAGCCGACGGGCAGGTAGTTGACGACGACGTCCGTCTGCGTGTCGCGCAAGATCCCGACGACGTCGTCCGTCTCGCCGGGCGCCTTCGTGACGACCTCCGAGATGTACTTGCCGAGCCCGTCGTGCGTCATGCCGCGCGAGACCTTGATCCCGGTCTCCGGCACCTCTGCGAATTTGATCGTGTCGTTCGGGTGCGCCCAGATCGCCTCGGAGAGATCCTTGCCGACCTTGTCGATCGTGACGTCGAACGCAGCGGTGAACTCGATGTCGCGGATGTGGTACCCGCCCAGGTTCACGTGCATCAGGCCTGGAACGAACTGGTCGTCCGGCGAATCCTTGTAGTACTCCACTCCCTGCAGGAGCGAGTTGGCGCAGTTGCCTACGCCGACGAGAGCGACGCGGACGCGATCGTCCTTGCTCGCTCTGCCGTTCTGCTTTCCATTCTGATGAGACATGTAGGGCAGGCCTCCTATTGCAAGCTTGCTATGTCCAGGAATATAGCAGTCTTGCGATACGGCTTCAGGGAAGCCGACGGGCCGATGGGCCCGTCATCCCGCGGCCCTGCACGAACCGGCGGTAGAGGTAGAGCAGAAGAACGGCGCCGAGGAACGCGAACAAGAGGCCACCCGCCGTCCCGAGGAGGACCCTCGCGATGATCCCGCCGATGAGCGATCCCCCGAGACCGAGTCCGATCGTCGCGTACCAGGGCATCGGGTCAGGGCCGGGGAGTGCAAGCCTCGCGAGACCCCCGACGACGAAGCCCCAGATGATCAGTCCGATGATGAAAATCAGCACGCGTGGATCCTAGGGGCGCGGACGTGCATCGTGGTCGCGGCGGCGCAACTGCGTCCGCACGTGGAGGATTCGCTGGAGGACCGTCAACCACGCCGTCAGAGTCAGCAGGTAGATCGCCCACTGCAGTGCACCCCAAGGCGCGAGTATGAGACCGGCGGTGATGACCATGACGCGCTCGGCCCGTGAGCCGAAGCCGACGTCGCCGCGCAAGCCGAGTGCCTCCGCCTTCGCGCGCGTGTAGCTGACGAGGAACGAGCCGGCGACGGCCGCGATCGTCGCTCCGAGCGCGACCTCGTTGCCCTGCCGCGAGAAGATCAGTGCGATTGCGCCGAGCATCGCTCCTTCGCCGACGCGGTCCGTCGTCGAATCGAGGAAGGAGCCGAAGGGCGTTGTCTTTCCGCCGGCGCGGGCGAGGGCACCATCGAGGATGTCGAGGATCGACCCGACGACGAAGACGAACGCCCCGAGCCAGAAGAAGAGAAGCTGGTCGCGGTACTCGAAGTACACGATCACCGCGGCGGCGAGACACAGCGAGACGCCGGCAGTCGTGAGCGCGTTCGGGGTCACGCGCGTCCGCGCAAGGCCGACGATCGAGCGGGACGCCAACGTGCGCGCACCCACGGTGTAGCCCTGCTTCAAACGTTGCAGAACGGCGGTTTCCCTCATGTCCTCGCCCATCGCATTCCTGCTATGTGCGGAACTATAGCAGGCTTGCGATGGTGCTCTTGACCCGCGATCGGTACACGATCGCAAGCGCGATCATGGCGACCAGGATGCCCGCAAGGACGTCGAGCCAGAAGTGGTTTCCGGTGGCCATCACGGCGAACCAGACCCACGCCGGCCAGAGGAGCCAGAGCGCTTTCCAGATCGGTCGCCGGACGAGCGACGCGAGCACGACTCCCGCGATCAGCGCGTCGGCGGAGTGCAGGCTCGGCATCGCCGCATACGGGTTCGAAGCAAGCTCCACGAGGCCGCTGCCGTGATTCAGGCCGCCGAACTGGCTCAACGTGTCGGTGAAGCCCATCGATGTGAACAAGCGCGGCGGTGCGGTCGGGAGGAAGACGTAGCCGATCAGGCCGAGCACGTTCGCGAGCAAGATCGTGTTGCGGAATCGCGTGAAGGCTGCGTGGTGCCGGAAGTAGACCCAGAGGAGCGCCAGGCCGATCACGGTGAACTCGGAGTTCCAGTACGTCCACGAGACGAGCGTCTCGAGCACGCGCGACGATTGCGTCCAGCCCTGCAGCGTGAGCTCGCCGAGGCCGGCGAGGCGTTGCTCGACGTCGATGACGCGCCAGCCGTTGGCGAATGCACGCGTGGGATCCCGATCGGCCAGACCTCGTGCCACCTGGTAGGCGGCGAGAAAACCGAACCAGATCAGGAGCTGGTAGCCGAAATCCGCGTAACCACGCGGAAACAGGCGCCTTCCGGCTGCAATGGCGGCAGTCATGACCTAGGAATTCTAAACGTAGGGCAAGCTGTCAGAAATCCCCGCTTTGGGGCCTTATCCCCCTATTTGCGACATCGAGCCTGAGGCGCCGCTTGCGGTGCCGTCAAGAGTGGCGGCGGGCTTCGCCCGTCGTCACGTCCAGACGAACGTGCGTCTTGCCGCTATCAGCCGCCAATCTGTGACATCGATCGGCTCGCGCGGACGAAACCGGGGTCGTTGATTCTGTGTTTCAACTCCTTGTGACGCACGGCGAAACGCAGAAGCCGGATCAGTTCCTCGTCGTCTGCGCCCTCACGCAGAGGTGTCTTCAGGTCCCACTCACGTCGTGAGAAAAGGCACGTGCGCAGTTGGCCGTCGGCAGTGATGCGGATCCGGTCGCAGCTCGAGCAGAAGGGCTCGGAGACCGGATTCACGAAGCCCAGCTCGCCCGCTCCGTCTGCGAACCGGAAGCGGCGGGCCGTCGAGGACGCCTTCGCCGGCAGTTCCACGAGCGGGCCGTGCTCCGCCTCGATGAGCGCGCGAATCTCGGCGCCCGTGAGGACGTCGTCCTCGCGCCAGGCCTCGTCTGCATCGAGGGGCATGAACTCGATGAAGCGAACGACGTACGGCTTGCGCCGCGCCAATTCCGCGAGCGCCGGCACTTCCGTCTCGGTGAAGCCCTTGACGGCGACGCAGTTGACCTTGATCGGCCGCAACTCGGGATAGCGCTCTGCCTCATCGAGCCCTCGCAGCACTGCGTCCAGAGCATCGCGGCGGGTGATCTCCGCGAAGCGCACGTGGTTGAGTGAGTCGAGCGACACGTTGAGGCGGTGGAGCCCCGCGTCGACGAGGGGGCCGGCGAGCCGGTCGAGCAGCACGCCGTTCGTCGTCAGGGAAAGGTCGCGCACGCCGTCCGTGCGCGCCAGCATGCCGACGAGCACCGGCAGGTCGCGGCGGACGAGCGGCTC
>DAITAW010000137.1:4903-6186 GCA_036824055.1 Gaiellaceae bacterium
CCCGTCAGTCGGATCTCGTCGACGCCGAGTCGAGCGAGCACGCCCACGAGGCGCGTGATCTCTTCGAAGCTCAGGATCTCCTTGCGGCCGAGCCACTCCAGGCCCTCCGCCGGCATGCAATAGGTGCAGCGAAAGTTGCACTTGTCGGTGACCGACACCCGCACCGATTTGATCTCGCGGCCCCACGAATCGCGCAGCGGCTCCATGGAATGAGCTTAGCCCAAGGATTTGGAGAGAATCGCGCAGTGAAGCCCCTGCTTGCGCTGATCTTCGTCACGGCGGTGTGGGGTGTCACTTTCGTCCAGGTCAAAGATGCCGTCGCGATCTATCCGCTCTTTGCCTTCCTCGCGGTGCGCTTTGCGATCGCATCGACGACGCTTGCGCTCCCTGCGGCGAGGCGTGTGCGCGGGCTCGGCCGAAGTGGAGCTGCGGGAGGCGCGTTCCTCGGCCTGCTGCTCGCCGCGGGCTACGCGCTTCAGACGGCCGGGCTCGAACGCACGACCGTCTCGAGCACGGGGTTCATCACGGGGATGTACGTCGTGCTCACCCCGCTGATCGCCTTGCTCCTGTATCGCTCGCGCATCGGGCTCGCAGCGTGGGGAGGGGTCGTGGTCGCGACGGTCGGGCTGGCCATGCTCTCCGGAATCCACGCCGGTTCGGTCGTCGGAGATCTGCTCGTGCTCGCCGCCGCTGCGGTGTACTCGCTCCAGATCGTTCTGATGGAGCGGTACGCCCCCCGTTTCGACGCGCTCGCCTTCACGTTCGTCGAGATGGCCGCGGCCTTCCTGGGACTGCTCGTCGTCGCGCTCGCGCTCGGCGATCTCTCGGTGCCGCACGGCTGGACCGTGTGGGGTGCGCTGCTCGTGACCGGCGTCTTCGCGAGCGCGCTCGGCTTCCTCGTCCAGACCTGGGCCCAGCGGCGCACGTCGGCGACGCGCACCGCCCTGGCCTTCTCGATGGAGCCGGTCTGGACGGCGTTCTTCGGGTACACGCTGGCCGGCGATCGGCTCGGCGCACTGGGCTGGGGCGGCTGCGCCGCGATCATGGCCGGCATCGTCCTCGCGGAACCGGCGGCCGCTGCGGTGCTGGCGGGGAAACTTGATACGATACGGCTTAGGTTTTCTCAGTAGACCCACAAAGAAAGGCGAAACCGGTATGGCAAAGACACTCGGCATCGATCTCGGCACGACCAACAGCGCGATGGCCGTGCTCGAGGGCGGCGAGCCGACCGTGATCCCGAACGCCGAGGGCGGCCGCACGACGCCGTCCGTCGTCGCGTTCAC
>DAITAW010000138.1:0-6124 GCA_036824055.1 Gaiellaceae bacterium
CCCGGCGTCTGCGGCACCGCCGTGTAGCCGTTCCGCACCTGAAGCGAGGTCCGGAAGAGCCTCATCACGTTGAGGATGCGGGTGTCCGGGAAGACCTCGATCCAGATCCCGTTCGGCGCCGACGCGACGCAGTGGACGTGCAGGTCGGCGAACCAGTGCGGAGCGAGCGGAACGTCGAAGGACGCAGCGGTGTTGGCGATACGGCGCCACTCGGTGATCCCCCCGCAGACTGCTGCGTCCGCCTGGATGACGTCGACCGCACGCTCCCGCAGGAGGTGCGCGAAGCCCCAGCGCGTCGCCTCGATTTCCCCGGTCGCCACTGCGACGTCGAGCTTGTCCGCGAGCCGCGTGTGCCCTTCGACGTCGTCCGGTGAAAGCGGCTCCTCGATCCACTCGATCCCGAACTCCTCGAAGTGGCGAACGGCGTGGAGCGCTGTTCGCCAGTCACGCCACGCGTTGTTCGCGTCGAGCATCAGCTTCGGCGCGTCGCCGACAGTGCGTCGGAACGCAGCCAGCCGGGCGACGTCAACCTCGAGCGGCGCGCCGCCGACCTTGAGCTTCATCGCCGTGAAGCCTGCTTCCGCCCAGCCGGACGCCTCCTCTTGCACCTCGAGCTCCGGATCCTTGTCGTCGTAGTAATAGCCACCGCTCGCGTAGGAGGGGACCGGGTCCTGATAGACGCCGAGCAGCCGCGCGAGCGGCAGCTCGAGCGACTTTGCCTTCAAGTCCCAGAGCGCGATGTCGACGGTGGACAGGGCGCGAATCGCGGCGCCACGACGGCCCTGGAGGATCGTGTCGTAGTAGAGGTCGTCCCAGAGACGTTCGTTCTCGTGCACCGACGCTCCGACGACCTTCGGGGCGATCAGCTGCCGCACCGCCGTCGTCACCGTGGCCCCGCCCAGGCAGAACCCGACACCGAAGAGCCCGCCCTCGCCTTGAACACGCGTCACTGTGTAGTGACGGTTCGTCAGTGCGCGGCGCGAGATGCGAGTCGGCCGCTCGAGCGGCACGACCACGGTTCTCGACTCGACTTTCTCGATTCTCATCCTCAGACCCCCCTCGTGCGCATCGCAATCGTTTTCGTCCGGCAGTAGAAGTCGAACGCCGCGACCCCCTGCTCCTTGAACGCCGACCCAGAGTCCTTGAATCCGCCGAACGGGTGCTGCACGTCCCAGCCGGCCGTGGGGAGATTCACGGCGACGTTGCCCGCGTCGACAGCCTCCACGAAGTGGTGCGCCGCCTCGAGATCGCGGGTGAAGACAGCCGCCGACAGTCCGTAGCGGGTGTTGTTGACGAGCTCGATCGCGCGTTCGAGTGAGCTGACCGACGCGACTGCCGCGACAGGAGCGAACAGCTCGTCGGTCCAGATCTCGGCGGTGTCCTCGACACCCGCGACGACGGTCGGCCCCAAGAACCACCCGTTTGCCAGGCCGCCGTCGGTCAGCCGCTCGCCGCCCGAGACGATGTCCGCGCCCGCGTCCCGCGAGCGCTCGAGGGACGAGAGCACCAACGCGAGGCGCCGCTCCGCGACGAGCGGGCCCATCTGAGCCTGCTCGTCCAGACCCGAACCGACTCGGATCTCCCGGGCTCTGTCAGAGAGACGCTCGATCACTTCCTCGTAACGGCGATCGTCGACGAGCACGCGGCTGGTCGCGGTGCAGCGCTGACCGGCCTGCACGAACGCCCCCGAGACGAGCGCGTCGATGACGAGGTCGAGATTCGCGTCGTCGAGCACGACGGCGGCGTTCTTCCCACCCATCTCCGTCTGCAAGGGAATGTTCCGGCCGGCAAGCGCGCGCTGGAGCTCGAGGCCCACGTTCGTCGATCCCGTGAACGTAAGCGCCTGGAAGCCGTCGCTCGCGGCGAGGGCCTTGGGCAGCTCGGCGCCCGGACCGGTAAGGATGGTCAGCGCGCCCGGAGGCAAGCCCGCGTCGTGTAGGGCCCGCGCCAGATGCTGAGCGGAGAGCGGCGACTCCGGCGCCGCCTTCATCACCATTGCGTTGCCGGCGATCAGCGCCGGACAGGCCTTGCGGGCCGGCGTGATCACTGGGTCGTTCCACGGCGTGATTGCGACGACGACACCACGTGGCTCGCGCACAGCACGTGCCTCAGAACCGGGACGCGCATCCGGCAGCACGTCACCGAGAGGCATGCGCCCGAACGACGCGTAGTACTCGAGGAAGTCGGCCGCCTTGGCGACCTCTCCGCGCGCCTCGCCGATGAGCTTGCCCATCTCGAGTGTCACGTCCCGCGCGATCTCGTCGCGCCGCTCTCGCACGAGCGCGGCCGCGCGACGCAAGACGTCTCCTCGCTCGACGATCGAGGTGGCGCGCCAAAGTCGCTGTGCCTGAGCTGCGGCCGCGAGCGCCGGCTCGACGTCTTCCGGCCCCATCGCCGGCACCTCGGCTACGACCTCACGCGCGTCGGCGGGGTTGCGAACCTCGTACCAGTCGTCGGCTGCACCGCCGGACCACTCGCCGCGCACGAGCGTCGGCCTACGGCGATCGGCGCTCACTGCGCCATCGCCTCGCTCGCACCCTCCGCGTCGCCCTCCAGGAAATGGCCGTAGAGCGCAAGGAGCCGGTCACGATCGAAGCGAACCGGGTTGTTCGGTCGTGGATACATGGTCATGACCTCGTCGACCATTGCCGGCAGATCGGCCTCGACAATTCCAACGTCGCGGAGCGAACGCGGCATGCCGACCTGGTCCGCGAGCACTCGCACGCGCTTGGCCAGGGGCGAGCCGCCGAGCCCGGCTTCCAGCATCGCCACCTGGTCGGGCGCGCCGGGCGCGTCGTATGCCACGCAGTACGGGAGTGCCATCGCGGTCGTGACGCCGTGTGGAAGATGCGCGCGCGTCGCGATCGTGTATGCCATCGAATGGCCGAGCAAGGTGGACGCATTGATGCTGAGACCAGCGAAGTGCGCAGCGTAGAGCATCGCTCGGCGCGCCTCGAGGTTCGCGCCGTCCTCGCAAGCGATCGCGAGCCACTGACCCACGGCGCGGACAGCGGCGAGCGCGTTCGTCGTGGTGAACGGGGTCGCCCAGATCGACAGTGTCGCTTCGACGGCGTGCGCCAACGCGTCCATCCCGCTCGCAGCGGTCACGCCGGGTGGACAGCTCGTCGTCAGCGTCGGGTCGAGCACTGCGATGTCTGAGCAGAGGAGAGGGCTACCGATCACGAACTTCCGGCCCTCATGCGTGACGATCGTGTTCTTCGAGGCTTCCGCACCGGTGCCGGCCGTCGTGGGCACGAGCACCTGCGTCAGCGCCGGGTGCTGTATCCGGCGTCCGCGCATGTACTCCTCAACGGGTCCCTCGTTGGTGGCGAGACCGGCGGCAAGCTTGGCGGGATCCATGGCACTGCCGCCACCGAGCCCGACAACCGCGACGTGTGGCTGCGCGCGAACCGCCTCGACGACCGCCTCGGCGGCGGCCAGATCGGGTTCGCCGGCGATCTGCGCGTAGACCGTCGGCTCATACCCAGCCGCGACGAGCGCCGCCTCAGCGCGCTCAACAGACCCGAGCCCGACAAGGCCGGCGTCTGCAACGAGGAGAACCTGTCTCGGCGGTGTCCCGAGCGCGTGCAGCGCTTCACCCAAGCGGTCGACCGAGCCGTCGCCGAGCACGATTCGCCTAGGGAGCGCGATGTCAGCGCCGGTCGCAGATGCGAAGACCGCACGGGAGTCGATAGACGTCGTCGCCTCGGGCACGGCGACCTATCCTAGTCAGCCGATGCGCCTCGAGCCCGTCGAACCGACTCGTGTCTATCGCTTCTACCGCGGCGGCGAACTGATCGGCGGTCTCCGTGGCAAACCGGAGCCGGACGACGTTTACCCGGAAGACTGGCTCGCCTCCGTGACCCATGCGAACAACCCGGGCCGTGACGAGCCGACCGCGGGACTCTCGCGTCTCACCGATGGCCGTCTGCTGCGGGACACAATCGCGGCCGCACCCGAAGCATGGCTCGGCGCCGCGCACGTCGAACGTTTCGGAACATCGACCGGCCTGCTCGTCAAGTTGCTCGACGCCGCAGTGCGACTGCCGGTGCACGCACACCCGAGTCGCGCTTTCGCGCGCGAGCGGTTCGGTTCGCCGTTCGGGAAGACGGAGGCCTGGATCGTGCTCGCGACCCGCGGCGACGAGTCCGAGGTGTGGCTCGGCCTTCGTGATCCGGTCTCGCCGGCCGAGTACCACAGCTGGATCGACCGGCAAGACACCGAGGCTCTTCTCGGTTCGCTTCATCACCTCCAGGTCCGCGCCGGCGACGTGCTCTTCGTCCCGGCAGGGGTGCCGCACGCCATCGGCGCGGGCGTACTCATCGCAGAGCTGCAGGAACCGAGCGACTTTTCGATCGTTTGCGAGTGGAGGGGCTTTCCGATCGCGCCCGAGGAAAGCCATCTCGGGATCGGATGGGATCTCGCGCTGGGCGCGCTACGACTCGACGCCTTCCAGCCGACGTTCGGCCTCCCCGAGGACGCACGGGAATTCTTCTGGGCCGACGACCTGGCCGAGCCAGCCGACCGCTTCGGCGTGCTACTCGTCCTGGACGGCGCGGGCGAGATCGACGGCAGAGCTGCACGAGCGGGGGATGCATTCGCGCTGCCCGCAGCGTGCGAGCCGTTCGAGGTCGTCGGCGACTTGCGCGTCCTGCGCTGCCTCGCCCCCGACCCTTAAGTCACTGGGATCGGTCGTCATCAGAACGCAGCGCTCAATCACTTGCGAGGACGCCCTCAGCCGGTACGAGCGGGAGCAGCGCAAACTTGCCGAAGCGCGCGAAGCTGGAAGAAGGCACGACCCGGAGGAGAGATGGCGCGGCACGCACAGGGTGCACGCGCGCCTAGATGCGATCCAGCGGAGCCTCGTGGCGACGGAGTAGCGTTCATCTGAGGCCGATGGCCAAGTCCAAGACCACACGGTTCATCTCACCGGCAGAAGACGCGCTGACCGTCTTCACAGACGGGTCATCGCTGCACGGCCCCCGTCGCGGCGGAATCGGGATTAGGTTCATCTACACCGACTCGCAAGGCAGCGAACAAGTCCTCGATTCGGAGGAGTTGGGATACGCGAGCGCGACCAACAACCAGATGGAACTCATGGCCGTCATCACGGCGATGAAAGAGATTCAGGGTCGTCGCTTCCCGGAGGAGATGCTGGCGTCTGCGAGGAGGATCGACATCTACACCGACTCGCAGTACGTCGCCGACAACGTGAACAACGCCTGCTTCACCTGGCCAGCGAATCAGTGGATGACCAAGGACGGCCCTCCGGTGCAGAACGCTCAGCAGTGGAAGGACTTCCGTCGCGAACTCGTCAAGCTACGCAAGATCAAGCGGGTGAACATCGAGTGGGGCAAGGGGCACTCGACCGACAATCCGCACAACAAGGTCGCCGACCGGCTCGCGAAGCGGTCGGCCCAACGAGCGACTCGGCCCTCGCTCGTCTCGGGAAGCGTGCGACGCAAGAAGAGCGAAAAGAAGACCGAGGTCGGAAGCGTCGAGATGCTCGGGCAACGGCTGACGATCCGCATCGTGTCCGTTGACTACATGCCGGTGCAAAAACTCAACAAGTACCGCTACGAGGTCATCTCACCACGGAGCCGGTTCTTCGGAAACCTGGACTTCGCGTACTCGGAGGATCCGATGATGCGCACGGGACACACGTATCGCGTGACGATGAACAAGGACTCCACCTTCCCAATGATCGTGAAGTGCCACCTCGAAGTACCAGCGCGTCCGAGCGCCTAGTGCGTCGTCCCGGAACGTTGGACCTGGAACGTCATTGGTCAGGCGGCGAGGTTGAGGTGGACTCCGCGTCGGGCGAGTCGTTCGGCTCGACGCTCGGGTTCGTTGCGGTAACGGATGTGCTGAGCCATCGCGTGCGTGCAAGCGTCCCAGTCGAGGTAGTCGGAGTTCTTGACGACGAATTCGCTGATCGCGCAGTACAACCGGCGGCTGCGTGGGCTGGTCGAGTTGATCAGCGCGGTGCAGCAGCAGCTGGCCCGCTTTCTCGACAGCGGCGGTGTCCGCCTGGCCGACGGCAGCCAGGTTCCGGTCGCGAATTACCCGGGTTGTCAGCAGCGAAGCCACTTCGCTGGTCATGCCCGCTACGGCTACGCGAAAT
>DAITAW010000139.1:0-6111 GCA_036824055.1 Gaiellaceae bacterium
GGAAGGCGTCTACACCGAGCTCGTGCGCTTCACGCGTCAGGTGGACGGAGTGAGCAGTGGAGTAGGTACCAGTGCCGGCGACGACGGTCGCGCGCCCGTTGAGCGTCTCGACGGCGACGCGGAACAGCTCGATTCGTTCGTCGTCCGCGAGGGTCGGGCTCTCCCCCGTCGTCCCGGCGACGACGATTCCGTCTGACCCGTTCTCGACCAGGTGCAGCGCGAGCTCGCTGAAGCGCTCGAAGTCGATCGTGCCGTCGGTTTTGAAAGGCGTGACGATCGCGGTCAGGACCTCGCCCAGCACGCTACTAGTCTATCCCCGTGGATCTGACGATTCGGGATGCCAGGGCCGAGGACGGGGTTGCGATTGCCTCTCTGCTCGGCCAGTTGGGCTACGAGACCGAGGCTTCGGCTGTGCCACCGAGGCTCGAGCGGCTCGTGATCGTCGGGGATCGTGTCGTCGTTGCAGTGCTCGAAGACGAGGTCGTGGGCCTCGCGCATCTGCACGCCTCCCCGACGATCGAGCACGAGCGGCCGGCGGCCAAGATCAATGCGCTGGTGGTGGATGAGTCACACCGTGGCGAAGGCATCGGTCGAGCGCTCGTCGACGCGCTGGAGGAGGAAGCACGTGCACGGCGGTGCGTTCTCCTGTTCCTGACGACGGCCGCACGACGCGAGGAGGCGCACGCGTTCTACAGGAGGGTCGGTCTCGAGGAGACCGGCACGCGCTTCACGAAGGCGCTCGACTGACGTCGAGCGAGTAGTCCACCCACTCGTCCCTGGTGGCGCCGACACGCTCGTAGACGGCTTGCGCGCGCGTGTTGTCGCGCGCTGTTTGCCAGGCGAGCTTGGCCGCGCCGTGCCGGCGGCACTCCTCGAGGCAGGCGCTGATGAGCAGATCGGCGACGCCGGTGCCGCGGGCCGACGGGAGGACGAAGAGGTCGTGCATGATTCCCGTGCGGGCAGCGATCAGCGTGTCCCAGCTCCAGTACACGGTGGCGAATCCGACGGCTCCCGTCTCGTCATCGCGCGCGATCAGCTGCACGCCCTCTCGATCGGGGTCGGCGATCAGCGCGCGCGAGACTGCAAGCAGCGCGGCGTCGGTGGGAGCGACCTCGTAGAACTCGCAGTAGCCGCGGACCAGGGGCAGCAGCTGCGCGAAATCTGCCTCCACCACGCGCGACACTTCAGTCACTTCGGCTCAGAGCAGCGCATCCAGGCCGACCGTCAGGCCGGGTGGCAGCGCGCCGAGTCGTTCGAGCGCGAGTAGGACGCCCGGCACGAATGCTTCCCGGGAGAACGTGTCGTGGCGGATCGTGAGCAGCTGGCCGTCCCCGCCGAAGAGCACCTCCTGGTGTGCGACGAGGCCCGGCAGGCGGATCGAATGAATCCTTGCGTCTCCGCCGAGGAGCGCCGCGGTCGCTTTCGCGGTCCCGGAGGGAGCGTCCTTCTTCGCCTCGTTGTGCAGCTCGACGATCTCGGCGCGCGGTAAGTGAGCCGCAGCCTCCTGTGCGAAGCGCATCATCAGGACTGCGCCGAGCGCGAAGTTCGGCGCGTGAAAGCACGCGACTCCCCGTTCCCGCGCCGCGGCGTCGACGCGTGCATGGTCGAAGCCCGTCGTCCCGATCACGCTCGGCATTCCTCGCTCGAGCGCCGCCCCGACATTCGCCTCGACTGCATCGGGGGCGGTGAAATCGATCATCGCCTCGGCCGCGTCGAGGCCGACGAGCTCATGGCCTGCCTCTTCGAGCGCCGGCGCCAGGACCTGTCCGACCTTGCCGCCGCGCCCGTTCAAGACGAGCTTCATGCAGCGCGGACGAGCACGGCCGGATTGATGCGGCGTGCGGCGGCTCGAAAGATCCGCTCGCTCGGACCGATGCCGGAGATCGAGAGCTTCTCGGGGGTGAAAAGAAGTCCCGCGAGCTCGGCGACCTCTTCGGGCTCGACCGCCTCGATCTCCGCGATGATCCGCTCGAACGAGAGCAGCTCGGTGTTCGTGATCAGCGATTTCCCGAGCCGGGTCATCCGGTTGGAGGTCGACTCCATCGAGAGCATGATCCGCCCCTTCAGGTTCTCCTTCGCCCGCGCGATCTCTGCGGGCCGAAGATTTCCGGCGGCGATCTCGGCGAGCTGCTCGCCGGCGATCTCCACGCACGGCCCGAGGTTCTCCTCGCGCGTCCCGACGTAGATGCCGACCAGGCCCGTGTCGGTGTACTGCGACGCGAACGAGTACACCGAATAGGCCATGCCGCGCTTCTCTCGGATCTCCTGGAAGAGACGCGACGAAGCCGAGCCGCCGAGAATCGCGTCGAGGATCGAGGCCGCAAAGCGGCGAGGGTCGGAGCGCGCAATCCCCGGCGCTCCAAGGCAGACGTGGTACTGCTCCGTGTCCTTCTTGGCAAACCGGAAACCGGGCGGCGGCGCCTTCACGAGGGGCCGCCTGACACGCGGACCGCCGGCCGGGGGCCGTTGCTGGCTCTGCGCACGCTGAAGCATGCGGATGAACTTGTTGTGCTCCACGTTTCCGGCAGCCGCGATCACGACGTTGCCGCCGGCGTACATCTGGCGGTGATAGGTGGACAGCACGCGCTTCGTCACCGACGAGATCACGTCCGCGGTCCCGATCACGGGACGCCCGAGTGCATGGTGGCCGAACACCGCCTCGGAGAAGAGATCGTGCACGAGCTCCTGCGGTGTGTCCTCGTACATCGCGATCTCCTCGAGCACGACGGCCCGTTCGGAGTCGAGGTCCGTGAAAGACGGCGCGAACGCCATGTCGGTCATCACGTTCAACGCGGTCTGCACGTGCGCGTCGGGCACGCGCGCGTAGACCATCGTGTGCTCGCGCGAGGTTGCCGCGTTGAGCTCGCCGCCGAGACCGTCGAAGATCTCCGCTATCTGCTGGGCGGTGTAGGAGCGCGAGCCCTTGAAGAGGAGGTGCTCGATGAAGTGCGAGATGCCCGCCTTGGCATCGGTCTCGTCTCGCGAGCCCGCCCCGATCCAGAAGCCGAGCGCGACCGAGCGGACACTCGGGATTCGTTCCGAGATGACCCGCTCGCCCGAGTCGAGCTCGGAGAGGACGTACTTCTGCACCTCGGCATTATCGCTGGCCGGACCGGTCGACCGCCTGAGCCGGTGGGCAGGGCACTCGGCGGACTAGCCGATGCAGAACGGATTGCCGTCCGGGTCGCGCATGATCGTGAACGTGACGTTCGTCCCGACCTTCGTCTCCACGACCGATGCGCCGGCTGCGGTGAGCCGTTCGATTTCCGCCTCGCGATCGTCCGTGGCGAGGTCGAGATGGATCGGATACGAGGCGGGCCGCGACTTCTCTCGGCGCTGAAAGAGAAAGCGCGGGCGGCCTCCACCCGGCGGCCGCGTGACGTAGAAGCCCGTGAGCTCGCGCTCGTCCATGCCCGCGTCGCGGAGCTTCTGCAGAAAGCCCTCGTCGATCTCTTCGTCGGGCCAGCCGAGCGCGTTCGCCCAGAACCGCCCCAGCTCGCGCGGCTCGGCGCACGAGAACGTGACATTGGCGATCTGGCGCCGCTCCTGGTTTGGCGGCGACTGGATGCAAAAGCCGTTGCCCTCCGGGTCGCGCATCACGGTCCACTTCTCTTCGAGGTCTCCTGCGCTGTGCGATTTCGTCTCCACGAGATGACCACCGAGCTCGAGCACGCGCGCCAGTTCCGCCTCGCGATCCGGAACGGACACGTCAACGTGAATCGGCAACTCGATCGTCGGCGACTTCGGCATCCGGTTGAAGAGGAGCCGGGTGCCTTCACCGCGAGGGTCGGTCGCCAGCCAGCTGTCACCGGCCGCAGCGGTCTCGTAGTCGAGCAGCTTGCCCCAGAACTCGGCGACCCGCGCCGGGTCGTCGCAGGAGAACGTGACGTGCACCAAGCTGAGCATCCCTGCATCCTAAGCAGCAGCTCCCTCACGAGCACGCGCACCCCCACCCTCTAAGGGTGGGGTGAACACCCGCCACCCTCGCGGTCGACGATAACGATGGCTCGCGCGCGTCCCTGTGCCGGTTCTGCGCCAACACTGTTGGAGCGAGGCCGCTGAAAAGCCACGGAAACGACGAGGGCGGCCTTTCGGCCGCCCTCGAGGCGTCTGCTTGTCGGCGCGGAGCTTAGCGCCGCTCGCGGTCGCGGCCACGTCCGCCGCCGCCACGTCCGCCACGATCGCCGCCGCGCGGCCGCTCCTCCTCGCGCTCGCGAGGCGGAGCGTCCTTCGCCCGTTCGATCAGCTCTTCCGGGCTGACCGTGTTGCCGTTCTCGTGCTTCTGGATCAGCTTCAGGCCGATCCGGCCGCGGGCCTTGTCGACCTCCTGCACGAGCACGTCCAGGATGTCGCCGCGGTTGATCACGTCCTCGATGTGGCCGACCCGGCCCGGGCCGACGTTCGAGACGTGCAGCAGTCCGTCGGTGCCCTTCTTCAACTCGACGAACGCGCCGAATTGCGTGGTCTTCACGACCTTCGCATTCCGGAACTCGTCGCCGACCTCGGGCTCCTTCGTCAACGCCTGGACCGCAGCGATCGCCGACTCCGCCTTCTGGCCGTCGGTCGCGTAGATGAGGATCGTGCCGTCCTCTTCGATGTCGATCTGCACCTCGTGATCGGACTCGAGCGCGCGGATCGTCTCGCCGCCCTTGCCGATCACCATGCCGATCTTCTCGGGATCGATCTTGACGGTCGAGATGCGCGGTGCGTTCTCGTTCAGTTCGGCCCGCGACTCCGGGATCGCCTCGAGCATCTTGTCGAGGATGATCTCGCGGGCCCGCTTGGCCTGCTCGAGCGCGGCCTGCAGGATCTCCCGCGTGACGCCGGTGATCTTGATGTCCATCTGCAGGCCGGTGATGCCTTCCCGCGTGCCGGCCACCTTGAAGTCCATGTCGCCGAGGTGATCCTCTGCGCCCTGGATGTCCGTGAGGATGACGTAGTCGTCCCCCTCCTTCACGAGCCCCATTGCAATTCCGGAGACCGGCGCCTTGATCGGCACGCCGGCGTCCATCAGCGCGAGTGTCGAGCCGCAGACGGAGCCCATCGACGACGAGCCGTTCGACTCGAGCGTCTCGGACACGATCCGGATTGTGTACGGGAACTCATCGGTCGACGGAATCACGGGCTCGAGCGAGCGCTGCGCGAGTGCACCATGGCCGATGTCGCGGCGTTTCGGGCCGCGCATGAAGCCTGTCTCCCCGACCGAGTAGGGCGGGAAGTTGTAGTGGTGCATGAAGCGGCGGTCGGTCTCCAATGAGAGGTCGTCGATCCGTTGACCCTCTTTCGCCGTGCCGAGCGTGAGCAAGGACATGATCTGCGTCTGCCCGCGTGTGAAGAGGCCGGAGCCGTGCACGCGCGGCGAAACGCCGACCTCGCAGTCGATCGGGCGGATCTCCTCTGGACTGCGGCCGTCGGGCCGGTGCTTGTCCACCGCGATCTTGCGGCGTACGAGCTCCTTGTAGACCGCCTCCGCTGACTTCTTGACGTAGTTCTTCGTCATCGAGTCCTTCGCAGTCGCGGCTTCGCCCTCGCCGACCGACGGGCCGACCGGGAACGGCAGCTTGACCGTGTCGATGATCCGGTCGAAGAGCAGCTGCCGCTTCGCCGACTTCAGCTCCTTCGAGTCCTGCTCCGCGTCGGTCAACGCGCGCAGGTCGCTCTCGAACTGCTCACGCACCGGCTGCAGCACCGCCTGGAGGCGGGTCTGCTCGAGCACCGTCGCGAGACTCATCTTGCGCTGCACCTGCCGAAGGACGTCTTCCTCGGTCGAGTCCATGCTCAGCTCGCCGAGCGCTTCCTCGGTCATGGCGTCGGCCGCACGCAGGCCTTCGGCGTCGATCCGCTCGCGGATCTTGTCGCCGAACTCCTGCTCGACCTCTTCCGTCACGCTCGAATCGAGCCACTTGGCCTTGCCGGCCTGACGCTGGAGATCCAGCTGCGCGTCGCAGATCTTCTTGATCTCCTCGTGCGCGAGGTCGAGCGCCTCGAGCAGCTTCTCCTCGCTCACCTGGTTCGCGCCTGCCTCGACCATCGTGAGCGCTTCGGGGGTCGCAACCACGATCAGGTCGAGCTCCCTGTGCTCCGCCACTTCGGGCAGCGTCGGATTGACGA
>DAITAW010000140.1:0-5834 GCA_036824055.1 Gaiellaceae bacterium
GTTTCGACGTCGTAGTGCTCGATCCGGTCTTTCAGAATCGAGGTGATTTCTTCTGGACGCAATTTCACGGTGCTAGCTCCTTGTCACGAGTTCACGGCGCAAGCGCTCGATTCGGCCGCGAACGGACGCGTCGACGCGCATGGAGCCTGCCTGCAGGACGAAACCGCCGATCAGATTCGGATCGACTTTCCGCGTCGCCTCGACCTTGCGGCCCGACGCCTCTTGGATCTGCTTCAGAATCGTCTTGGCGTCCGGCTCCGACAGCTCGTACGCGGTAGTCAGCTCGACGTCGAGCCGGCCTTCCTCCGCGGCCATCAGGCGGTCGAGCTCGCGGGCGATCTCCACGATCTCGGCCATGCGGCCTTTCTCGGCGACGAGCCGCAGGAAGTTGCTGAGCAGCGGATCCGCCTCGCCGATGATCTCGACGACGATGCCGGCCTTCGTGTCGGGGGTCAGCTCCGGGTTGCGAAGAACGGCGCGCAGCTCGGGAACGTCGCGCACGGCAGCCGCGAAGTCGCCGAGCTCCTCGGAGATCTCTTTCAGGCGGCCCTTCTCTTTCGCGGCCTCGAACAAAGCGCGCGCGTACGTGCGGTGAACGAGTGCTATCGGACCGTCTCCTTCTGCTCGAGCGCCGAGAAGTCGAGGTCGCTGATCGCGTCCTCGATCAGGCGCTTGTGGTCGGAGTCGTCGAGCACCTTGCCGGTCACCTTCGCCGTGGCGATCAGCGTCAGCTCGGCGACTTCGGCGCGGATCTGGTGCAGCGCGCGCTGCGTCTCGGCCTCGATCTGGCGCTTCGTCTCCTCGAGGCGGCGATGCCGATCGGCCTCCGTCTCCTCCTTGACGCGGCGCGCCATCGACTCCGCGACCTTGCGCGCCTCCGAGAGAATTTCCTCGGCCTGCCCCCGCGCCTGGCCGATCAGAGCGCGATGCTCTTCGAGCAGGCGCCGTGCCTCGCTTCGTGCCTGCTCCGCTTCTTCGATCGAGCGGCGGATCTTCTCTCGCCGTTCGTCGATCGCTTGCTGGATTCGGCTGAAGGCGAACCGTTTGAGCACATAGAACGTCACACCAAAGAAGATGAGCGTCCAGATCATCAGACCTGGAACGATCTTCGTCAGCGGACTCTGAGCGGCGACGAAACTCATCGTCTAGACGAGCACGAAGCCGAGGAAGCCTCCGACGAGGCCGTAGAACACGACGGCTTCGGTGAGCGCGAAGCCGAGCCACATGATCCCTTGCAGTTCTCCGCGGAGCTCGGGTTGACGCGCGACGGACTGGATCATCGACCCGAACACTGTCCCGATCCCGATCCCGGCTCCTAGAGAGCCGAGACCCATGCCCAGGCCGAAGCCGAGCGCCTTGGCGGCATCGACGTTTCCTGCGGTTGCAGCAAGTAGTTGAAGCACGCGGACCTCCTTAGTGCTCCGGCTCGATCGCCGAGCCGATGTAGATGGCTGTCAGGGCGGCAAAGATGAAGGCCTGAATCGTCACGACGATGAGCACCTCGAAACTGTAGAAGGCAAGACCAACGACGAGTGAGATGGGAACGACGATCCAGAAGGTGAGGCCGGAGAGAATGAAAAGCAGGCCGATCGAGACGAGGATCAACATGTGGCCGGCGAGCATGTTCGCGTAGAGCCTGACGCTGAGGCTGATGAGCCTGAACACGTGCGAGATCGCCTCGAGGATGGCCATGAACGGAACCATCGCCTTCGGAACGCCGGCAGGAATGAAGCTCTTCAGGTACTTGAGGCCGTTCCAACGGAAGCCCTCGACGTGCGTGAAGACGACGCTGAACAGTGCCAGCACCAGAGTGACGGAGAGCTGGGACGTCACTGCATAGATGCCCCAGGTCGGAAGGGTGAGCCCGGCGACGTGAAACTTCTCGTTGGTGAGCGGCAATGGGATGAAGCCGACGAGGTTGAGGACCCAGATGAAGAGAAACAGCGTCGCGACGTACGGAAACCACAGACTGACCGCTTTCCCGGGCAGCCCCTGCTCGGCGATCTGGGTCTGGATCGCCTCGTAGATGGACTCGCCGATCGTCTGACGCGTCGTCGGGTCGACGCCAACTCGCATCCGCATCAGCCCGATTCCCAGCGCGATGGTCAGAAGCGACCCGAGTGCGAGGTACGCGACTGCTTTGTTGATCGACATGTCGAGCGGGCCCAGATGAATTGACACCCAATCGTTGAGCTTGAACTCTTCTTCCGGATGGAAAGAACCTTTTGCGAATGCGGCAGACGGTGCTGCGAGCGTGAAGAGCCCGGTAAGGAGCACGGCCGCCCGGAATCTCACCGCGAACCTCCGAAGTATGAGACGAGCGAGGTCATGAGCTCCACGGTGTAGGCGGCGATGTACAGCAGGGCAGCGGCGACTCCGAGCCGCTTGTCTGCCACGGTGACGGCGATCAAGACGACCATGACGCCGATCACCCGAACCGTCATCCCAATCGCCACCATGCCAGAGGCGGCGAGGTTATCGAGTCCGAGGGGTAACCGCGCCAGGGCGAACGCAAGAGCTTCGCCGACGATCCACAAGACAGCTGCAAGGACCCAACCGCTGACCGGCCACCCCGCGACGAGATAGACGGGCAGCGCCAGCGCGATGAAGATCGCTGCAGCGAGCGCCGGCCAAAGCCGGTTCGGCATCGGTCTGGGCGTGGACAAGATCGCGGGCCTCACGTGAAGTACCCCCGGTACCGGCGGTAGACGGCGAACACACCGAGCGGGATACCGAGCGCGGCGCCGATCACCGCTCCGATGCCCACCGATCCGGCGATCCAGCCGATCAGGGCGCCGATGGCGCCACAGGCCATCATCGTTCCAAGAAGAACGCCGCCCGCCCCGGCGGGCTCGAACGAACGGCGGGCGGTGGGCTCCATTCGCCCGCAGCATATCAACCTTGTAACAGCAGAAGACCGCTTGTCAGGCGAAAAACGCCTGACTATGTGTCAGGCCGACTTGCGATTGTCGTTACGAGCCTGCTCTTCGCGGCGCCTGATCATCGGATTCGCCAGCTTCACGATCTCCAGCAAGTACACCATGTACACGGAGGCGGCCAGGGCGACCAGTCCGAAGAGGGAGACGACGAGCGTCCGCCACAGATGCCACTCGCCGTGCTGGTGCGGGCGGATGAAGCGCAGGGCGAGGGCGGTGGCCGAAAGCGTCGCGCACCACAACCAGATGTAGCCGGCCGCACGCCGCTGCGAGAAGCCGATGTTCACGAAGCGGTGGTGCAGGTGCTGCCGGTCCGCGACGTACACGGGCTGGCGGTATTTCAGCCGCTTCGCGACCACGAACGACGTGTCGAGGATCGGCACCGCGAGCACGAGCAGCGGGAAGAAGAGGGTCACGATCGACGCAGTCTTCAGAAGGCCCTGGAGCGGGATCGCGGCCAGCACGAAACCGAGCAGCATCGCGCCCGAGTCGCCCATGAAGATCCGTGCGGGATAGACGTTGTGGCGCAGGAAGCCAAGCGCCGCCCCGAGCACGATCGCGGACAGGAGCGCAGCCTGGACTTCGGGTCGCGGGAGCGAGAGCGCGATCAGCGTAAAGGTGAAGGCGGAGATCGCGGAGACTCCCGCTGCGAGCCCGTCGAGGCCGTCGAGGAAGTTGACCATGTTCATGATCGCCACGATCCAGAGCACGGACAGCGGCATCCCGATCCAGTCCGGCAGCGAGTGGACGCCGAGGATCGGGAACGTGAAGCGGTGCACCCAGATCCCGAAGCCCACCGGGATCGCGGCCGCCGCCACCTGCCCGCCGAGCTTCTCCCACCAGCGCAGACCGCGAAAGTCGTCGATCGCACCGACGGTCGTCGCGACGGCGGCGCCGAGCAGCAGTCCGCGCGCCTCGCCGGAGAGATCGAGAAACGCGAGCGCCGGGACGAAGATCCCGAAGAAGAGCGCGAGCCCGCCGAGCCGAGGCACCGTGCTGCGGTTGAGGCGCCGGCCCTCCGGCCGGTCGACTGCGCCGAGCAGCCGAGCCATTCCGCCGACTGCCGGCGTCAGGAGGACGACGATCGCTGCAGCGAGCAGCGCACCCCAGACGATCTCCAGGTGATCCGTGAGGGTCTGCAGCATCTCTACTTCGTGCCGTAGAGCCGGTCGCCCGCGTCACCGAGACCGGGGACGATGAAGCCGCGCTCGTTGAGGCCCCGGTCGATTGCGGCGACGACGATCTGCACGTCGGGATGATCGCGCGTGATCTTTTCGATGCCTTCGGGCGCAGCGATGATCGCGATCAGGCGGACGGACGTAGCACCCGCGTCCTTGACGGTTCTGATTGCAGCCGCGGTCGAATTGCCCGTCGCGAGCATCGGATCGAGCAGGATCACGTCGCGTTCGGCGACGTCAGCCGGAAGCTTTGCGTAGTACTCGACCGGCTCGAGCGTCTCCTCGTCGCGGTACATGCCGATGAAGCCGACCCGCGCGCTCGAGATGAGCGAGAGCACGCCGTCGAGCATGCCCACGCCCGCGCGCAGGATCGGGCAGACAGCGACCTTCTTGCCGCTGATGTGCGGGAACTGTCCGGTCTCGAGCGGCGTCTCGACCTCGACGTCCTCGGTCGGGAGGTCCTTCGTCGCCTCGTAGGTCAGCAGCAGCGTGATTTCGTTGACGAGCTTGCGGAAGTGAACGGTCGGAGTGTTCTTGTCGCGAAGGTACGAGAGCTTGTGCTGGACGAGTGGATGCTTGACCTCGACGACGCTGCCTCTGCGTGCTTCCGTCACCGTCACTGGGTCAGGTAGGTCGTCCAGCCGCGGAAGCCCGGGTAGAGGGGACGCTTCGCGCACAGCGCCTCCGTCCGGGATCGCAGCCCGTCGAGGTCCGGGGACTCGCCGAGGGACTCGACGATGATGCGGCCGATCTCGCGGAAGTCGCCGTCGTCCATGCCGCGCATCGTCGCGGCAGGCGTGCCGATCCTGACGCCGCTCGCGACCGTCGGCGGCCGCTCGTCGAACGGGACCGTGTTGCGGTTCACGGTCAGCTTCACCTCGTGCAACCGCTCCTCCGCGTCCTTGCCCGTCCACTCGGTGGAGCGCAGGTCGAGCTGGAGGAGGTGCGTGTCGGTGCCGCCGGTCAGGACGTCCAGCCCTCCGTCCATCAGCGTGTCCGAGAGCGTGTCCGCATTGCGCCGGACCTGCGACTGGTAGTCGCGGAAGGCCTCCGTCGCGGCGATCTTGAAGCACGTTGCCTTGGCCGCGATCGTGTGCTCGAGGGGGCCGCCCTGCATGCCGGGGAACACGGCGCGGTCCACGGCTTGGGCGTGCTCGGCCGTGCAGAGGATGAAGCCCGAGCGCGGGCCGGCGAGCGTCTTGTGCGTCGTCGAGGTGACGAAGTCACAGTGCTCCATCGGGTTCGGGTGGAGGCCCGCCGCGACGAGCCCTGCGAAGTGGGCCATGTCACACAGCAGCAGCGCCCCGACGTCATCTGCGATCTCCCGGAACTTTGCCGTGTCGACCGTGCGCGGATACGCGGAGCCGCCGCAGACGATCAGCTTCGGCCGAGCCTGCTTCGCCTTCTCCAGCACTTCGTCGTAGTCGACGACATTGGTCTCGCGCGAGACGCCGTAGTGGGCGATCGTGTACAGCCGCCCTGAGAAGTTGACCTTGAGGCCGTGCGTCAGGTGGCCGCCGTGCGCGAGCTCGAGCGAGAGGATCGTGTCGCCCGGCTGCAGCGCAGCCATGTAGACCGCCATGTTCGTCTGCGCGCCCGCGTGTGGCTGGACGTTCGCATGGTCGGCGCCGAAGAGCTCCTTCGCGCGGTCGATCGCGAGCTGCTCGATCTCGTCGACGACCTCGCAGCCGCCGTAATAGCGCTTGCCCGGGTAGCCCTC
>DAITAW010000141.1:0-5811 GCA_036824055.1 Gaiellaceae bacterium
GACCCCGTCCGCCATCAGCAGCAAGCGACGTTACTAAATGCCATAAGCGTCTGCGTTCCTCAGAACGAGCGGACGCCTAGCCGAACAACAGGCAGCCGTGAGCCAGCGTGCTCTCGCCAGATCCTCGCGCGCGGTGCGCCTCGCGCGCGACTCTGACGTACTAAGCACGTACACGTGCGCGCGAATAGCAGATGTCGCATAATGATGCAGCAGTGACTCGCGTGACCCAGCAGCTCGCCTGATCAACCGCCCGAGCGTCCGCGACTCGACCCCCGCCTTCTCGGAGAGGGAACCTCCCGCAACCGGTGGCAGCCCACGGCAGACGTCCTATTTACCCTGCGATCCGCACGGCAAACGGTGGCAGCAGGTGGCAACGGTTTGTCACTAGTTCAAGCCATTTTCGCGCCTCGAGCGGCCCGAACGTTTGCCACCGGTTGCGCCCCCTCTGTTCCATAACTGTTCCATCCCAATAGACCCAAAAACGCGCGCTTTGGTTTCGGGCACGACCGCAGATGGAGGTCGAACCCTTCCGTATAGAGAGCGGGTCGTGTGGCCGGCCATCGAGGCCACCGACCGGAGGCAGCTGGTGGCAACATTTCGGCTTGTTTCTACGGTTTTCGGGCTTGGACCATCTTCGCTGGGCTTCGGTCGGCTGCGACCGCTCTGCTCCACAACTGCTCCACGTCATGCCGTCTATTAGTTCGCAGCGGCTGGCGCCTTAGTAGCTGAACACTGTTGCGGGCTCGTCGCCGATCCACTCCCAGAGCGGCGTCGCGCCGGCGATGCGCGCGTTGGCGACGAGGTTGCCGTCGTCGATTCCGCGGGAGCTCACGCAGAACGGGCAGGCGAGAAGCTCGCCGCCCTTCTCGGCGAACTGCTCGAAGATCTGCGGCAGCGGCGGGCAGCCTTCGCAGGCGACCCCGACCGCGACTCCGGGCGTCGCGAGGCGGACCGCCTCCTTGGTGAGGAACATCGCGACCTGCTTTCCCTGGTCGAGCGCGGCGCCGGCGACGAGGAAGGCGACGGTGACGCGCTCGGGGTCTTCGAGGCCGGTTGCGAGATTGACGACGACCTTCTGTTCTGCCATGTGGATCTCCTCTCCCTTGGGGTTAGCGTTTGGTCGCGAGCAGCGTAGACGGCTGCGGCGCTGGGCGCAGTCATCGCGACCCGACCCCTCCGCGCGAAACCTCGTCCAACAAAGGCCGGCACGACATCAGGAGTTCTTGTCGCCTTTCCGCCAGAAAGCGACAGGCGCGGCTGCCGACAGGAGCTGGCACTGACGCATCCGGCCTGCCACCGTGGTGCGCTCTTCAGCTGTGGTGAAGAGCTGTCGCGGCCACTGAGCCTTCGGTTCACGGTTGTGCTTAGGTCGGGGCCGCTGTTCTCGGAGGTCGCCACCTCGTCTACTGCGTAGAGCCGCCACTCGCCGGGCACACCCTTCAACGTCGCGATTCCGCGGTCGCCGAAGGTAATGCCGGACCCCGCTACCAGATCTTTCACCGTGCTCGAGACGAGCACTTCGTCCGGGCCTGCCTCCGCCGCGACCCGCGCGCCGATGTGCACGGCGATGCCGCCTACTTTGGCGTCAACGAGCTCGCACTCGCCTGTATGGAGCCCGGACCGCAGTTTGATGCCGAGCTCGCCGATGTCGTCGCGAATCGCACAGGCGCAGCGGATCGCCCGTGCTGGCCCGTCGAAGGTCGCGAAGAACCCGTCCCCTGCTGTGTCCACCTCTTGGCCGCGGAAGCGGCTGAGCTGACCGCGAACGAGGTGGTGGTGCCGTTGCGGAGTCGCGCCGGCGCCACGTTCTTCAAGCGGACGCCGCGAGGAGCGCCTCGCCTTCGCGGATGTAACGCGTCGCCCCGACCGAGCGATAGAACGCGAGCGCCGCATGGAGTTGTTCGTCCGCCTCAACGCGCCGTCCTTCGGCGGCAAGGCTTTCCGCTGCGCGGAGCCGAGCGTAGGCCTCTTCCGGTCTCGCATCCATTTGCGCACAGAGGTTCGCGGAGAGCCGGAGATCGCCGGCCACGAATGCGCGGGCAGCATCGACCCATTTGGACTCGGGGGCGTTCTCGAGCGCGGCTACAAGCTCGTCGCCGCGTCCGAGCAGCGACAACGTCCACGCGACGTGCGGCAGGCCTCGAAGTGCGCCGCCAAAGGGGAGGCCGGCCTGTAAAGCCGCGACGCATTCCTCCGCCAGAGCAGCCGAGGCCTGGTGCTTCCCGGCGGCGCACAGGATGTACGAAGAAGCAGCCAGGCTCGAATAGACGATTTGCGGATCTTTTGCCGGGCGGGCGAGCTCCACGCTGCGCTCTGCGTCGGCGACTGCACCGTCGACGTCACCTCGACCGAGCCTCATGAGTGCGCGCAGTGCGAGCACTCCGCCCGCTTCATAATGGGCGAGACCGCGATCGACCTCCGCCAGAAAGTCCTCGATGATCCGCGAGGCCTCGCCCCAGTCGCCGCGCGAATACGCCTCCGACACCTCTCCGGGCCGCTGCCAGCGCCGCCAGACGGCCTGGCCAAACCGTTCCGACACCCGTATGCACTCCGCCTGCGCTTGTCGTGCCGCGCCCATTTCGCCCCATGTCGAGTACACCGCCGCCAGGTTGTTGTACGCGCGTGCGACCTCGTAGGGTGCGTTCGCCTTGAGCGCGATCGCCGCTGCGCGGTCGATGTCCTCGACGCCGCTCCGGTCGCCGAGTTGCGTGCGCGAGACGCCCGCGATGTTGAGGGCTGCCGCACGAAGCTCGTCGAGGCCGAGCAGCTCGGCCATCTCAAGTGCCCGCCGTCCGGTTTCGAACGCTTGGTCGCTACGCTCTGCGAGCATGTGGGAAAGGGCAATGCTCACGAGGACGGAGGTCTTCGAGCGTGACGGAGGACTGTCGGCAACAAGCTGCCACGCGCGCGCGAGGTGCTCGTCGCCAAGTTCGCGTTGGCCCTTCCGCAAGATGAGCTCGTACAAGGTGATCTCGGCTTCGGCGGCGGTCTCGGCGTCGCCAACGTTCACGAGCGCTGCAGCCGCCGCTTCGAGCGCGTCTTCGCCGCCTTGCTCCGCGATGTAGCGCGCGCGACCGGCGCGGAAAAGTAGACGCGCATGCTCAGCCGTATCCGCCGGCCACAGCTCGAGCGCTGTTTCGTAGAACCTCGCCGCGGTCGGATAGGCATTGAGCGCGTGCGCGCGATCGCCTGCGTGCTCGAGCGCTTCTCGCGCACGCTCCTCGATGTCCCGTGTCGATTCGCCAGCTGCTCGCGCGAGCTCGAACGCGCTCGTGTAGTGGTACGCGAGCATCTCCGCGTGATCGTCCGGACGCCCGAGCGCCTCGATCCATGTGGCAGCGCGACGATGCTTGCCGGCGCGCGCAGCACGCGGAATCTGCCCATACGCGACATCGCGAACGAGGACGTGGCGGAACGCATGCTCCGCTTCGTCCGCAACGGAAGACTGCCGAGCGCGTTGCACGAATCCCTTGCGCTCGAGTGCATGCAGATGCTGCTCGGCTTCGACGCGCGAGCGCCCGTTGACGAGCCCGCCGAGCCAGAAGACCTTTCCGAGCACCGATGCGTCCTGAAGTAGATGCTTTTCTTTGGACGGGAGCAGGTCCAGCCGCGCGGCGATGATTCCCTGCACCGATTCCGGAACCGGAAGCTCTTCACCGTCGCCGCGTTCCGCGTGCATCTGCGCGTACTGCTCGGCGTAGAGCGGATTGCCGCCCGCGTGGGCGAGCAGCCGTTGCTGGACTTCGGCTTCGAGCACCGGTTGGCCGAGTAGCGCTGCGAAGAGTTGCGCCGTTTCGCCCTCCGAAAGCGGCGAGAGAGAAAGCGTCGCCGCGTTCAGTTTGCCGCCGCCCCACCCCGGGCGACGCTCCAGAAGCTCAGGCCGCGCGGTGCAGGCAACAAGGATCGGAACGCCCGTCGCCCAGTCGACGAGATGGTCGACGAAGTCGAGGAGCCCGTCGTCTGCCCAGTGGATGTCCTCGAACACGAGCACGAGCGGCCGTCTGTCCGCCATCGCCTCAAAGAACCGCCGCCACGCCGTGAACGACTCGCTCTGCCGGTCTGCGCTCCCCTCGGCGTCGGCGTTCACGCCGGCGAGCGGTCGCAAATGCGACTCGACCCACTCCGCTTCGGTCGGATCCGCGAGGAGGCTGCCAACCGCGCCTTTCAGCTTGCGCTCGACTTCTTCCACCGAATCGGTCTCTAGGACGCCAGCTTGCGCTTTCACCATCTCGCTCAACGCCCAGTACGTAACACCTTCCCCGTACGGCAGCGAACGGCCCTGCCGCCAGTAGGTGAGGACGCCGCCTTGCTCGACAGCATCGAGCAGTTCGTAGACGAGACGGCTCTTCCCGATTCCCGGGACACCGACGAGCGTGACGAGCTGCGGAGAGCGTTCCTCTCGCACGCGAACGAGCGTCTCGCGCAACAACGCGCGTTCACGCTCCCGGCCCACGAGCGGCGAACGGACCTCGCGCAGGAGGTCGACGCCGAGACGGGAATGCGCCTCGACCGCTTCCCACACGTGAATCGGCTCGGCCTTTCCTTTTGCTTCAACGGGATCGTGCTCGCGGTAGTCGATCGTGTGGCGCGTCGCGCGATACGTCGTCTCGGAGACGAGGATCCCGTTCACCGGTGCCGCGGCCTGCAGGCGTGCCGTGGTGTTTACCACGTCGCCTGACGCCATCCCCTCGCCCGCCGCGGGACGCGCGCCCAGCGCCACCAACGCCTCGCCCGTATTGACCGCGATCCGCAGCTGCAGCTCCTCTTCCTGCTCGCGCACCCAGTCGCGGATCGCCAGCGCCGCCCGCACCGCCCGTTCGGGATCGTCCTCATGCGCGACCGGCGCGCCGAACAGCGCCATCACCGCGTCGCCGATGAACTTCTCTACCGTGCCGCCGAAGCGTTCGAGCTCCTTGCGCAGGCGTTCGTGATAAGGCTGCAGGACCGCCTGCACGTCCTCGGGATCCATTCGTTCCGCGCGTTGTGTAAAGCCGACGAGGTCGGCGAAGAGAACGGTGACGACCTTCCGCTCCTGACCGGCCACCTCCGCATCCGCCAGCGGCGCGGCGCAGCCGTTGCAGAACCGGGCGTCGTCGGGATTCTCGCGACCACACTTGCCACAGCCGATCACGAAGCAGATCGTAGGCCTCTGCTCGCCGAAACGCTACGGCGAGGACGACAGGTGGCCTAGACGAAGAGCTGGCTGCTCATGACGTCCTTTCCTGCACTCTCAGTTTGATAGACCGTCAGCGCGTCCCCCGCCAGACTGCGCCCCGCTTGTTGCAACCCTCAACCGCGGCCCTGGAACGTCGCGGTTTGTTGGGAAAGCGACGGGTCGGCCACATCGACCACGGCTACTCTGCGCGGCGGTGGTCGATCGACTGATCAAGACTCAGCTGGGCTTCGAGGCCGATGCCCCAGATGACGAGGTCATGCGTATCTGGAAGGAGGCATCGACCCGCGTGTGCAAGCCGTGCTGGGAGCTGAAGTACTGTCCCTACGGGCCTCTGGTCGAGGATTCGCCGCTCCTGCCGCCGACCCGCGCAATGGCGCAGGATCACCACGAGTACCTCAAGAAGACACTCGAAACTGGTGTGACCGGCATCGGGGAGCCGCTGGACGACGTTCGTCGCCGCTGGGTAGAGAAGCAGGTCGCGGACTTCAACCTGACGGACTACCCCGAAGAGATACCGCGCGAAATCGCGGACATGCAATGCACGGTATTCGGGCACATCTGCCCGGTGGTGTTCAACGCCGCGGCGAAAACCGCCTTCGTCGAGCGCGGTCTCGCCTGAGCTGCATGAGGTCGTT
>DAITAW010000142.1:0-5811 GCA_036824055.1 Gaiellaceae bacterium
GAGGTCCGCGGCCCCGAGACCCTGGACATGCTCCAGGCGATGAACACGGGCCACGAAGGATCGCTGACGACCATCCATGCGAACTCCCCGCGCGACGCGCTCTCGCGTCTCGAGACTCTCGTGCTGACCGCCGGCGTCGAGCTTCCCCTGCGGGCGATCCGCGAGCAGGTTTCGAGCGCATTCGACCTGCTCGTGCAGATCACGCGCCTCGTCGACGGCTCGCGCCGGATCTCGCACGTCACCGAGGTCCTCCGCATGGAGTCCGAGGTGATCACGTTGCAGGACGTCTTCCACGCGAAGCCACCCGACGAGCAGACCGCCTCGAGCGGCGTCGGCGTGCGGTTGCTCTCGCCTCTGAGCTGCACGGGCCTGAAGCCGAACTTCCTGGAGAAGATGGCTGCCAACGGTGTCGTCCTGCAGTCGAGCTTCTTCAGCAAGGACGACGACACTGACGCCCCGGTCGTCGGCCAGGGACACCAGGCATCGAAGTTCAAGGGAGCGTTTCAATGAGCCGATTCAGGCTCGCCCTCGTCGGGCTCGCGTTCATCCTCCTCGCAGTTCCGGCCGCCGCGGGTGCGGCGGTCCAGCTGCGGGGCGTCGACGCGACTTCCTATCCGACCATCCGCGCATCCATCTATACGTTCGCAGGCGGCGGTAGGCCTGCTCTCTGGGAGAACGGGACCCCGGTTGCCGGTTTCCAGGCGCAGAACCTCGGCAGCGTCAAGGCGATCGCGACTCTGATCGACCGCTCGCAGTCGATGCGAGGCCGGCCGCTGGCGGACGCCGCGGCAGGTGCACGTGCATTCGTTGCGGCGAAGCAGCCCGCCGACGAACTGTCGGTGATCGCCTTCGGCTCGAAGGTGTCGACGCTGTCGCCGTTCTCGACGGTCAAGCTCGACGCGGACCTCCCGCTCGGGCGCATGAAGACGGATAGCCACAAGGGAACCGCGTTCTACGACGCAGTGATCGCGGCAGCGAACCAGCTCAAGGGGAACCCGCTGCCCGGCCGCGTGATCATCGTCCTCACCGACGGGGCCGACAATGCAAGCGCGGGCTCGCTCGCGACCGCGATCAAGGCAGCCAAGGAAGCCAACGCCTCGGTCTATTCGATTGGAATCGAGGGTACGGGATTCACACCCGACCCACTGATCCAGCTCGCGAGCGCGACCGGCGGCCAGTACTACGGCGCCGCGACCACCTCCCAGCTCGGCCGGATCTACGGGTCGATCGCCGCTGCGCTGAAGAAGACGTGGCGCGTTCAGTACGTGACCGCCGCGCGGCCGGGCGACAACATTCGGCTCACCGCGTCGATCGTCGGCCAGGGCTCGACCACGCAGCTCGCAAAGATTCCCGTGGGCGATTCGATCACCGCTCCTGAGCCGTCGAAGCTCCTCCCCAAGAACGCCTACGGCCCCGGCGGCCCGCTTGCGATCGCGGTGGCGGTCGCGATGCTCGTGCTCTTCGGGTGTCTCTTCTTTCTGGCCGGCATCCGCGGCTCGTGGGTGCGAAGCCGAATCGTCGCGCACACCGGCGAAGGCAAGGTGAACGCGAAGAAGAATCGCAAGGAGCGGCGCAGCGAGGCCTTCTCTTCCGTCTTCGCCGCCACCGAGAAGACTTTGGGTCACCTGAAGCAGTGGCGAGCGATCAGCCGCATGCTCGAACGCGCGGATGTCCAGCTCCGAACAGTGGAGTTCGTGTGGATCAGCGTCGGAGCGGCCGTGCTCATGGCCTTGCTCGCTCTTCTCTTCGGAGCGTCCGCTGTCATCCTCGTTGCGCTCATGGTGACGGCCGGCTTGATTCCGACCGCCTGGGTTTGGCTCAAGATGCGGAAGCGGCTGAAGGCTTTCGAGGACGAGCTGCCGGATCTCCTGATCACCATCGCCGCTTCGCTGAAGGCTGGTCACTCCTTCAAGCAGGGGCTCCAGGCTGTCGTCGACGAGGGCCATCCCCCGGCGAACCAGGAGTTCAAGCGGGTGCTGACCGAGGCGTCACTCGGCCGGCCGATGGACGACGCGTTGCTCGAGATGGCCGACCGCATGGCGTCGAAGAACTTCGAGTTCGCCATCACCGCGGTCACGATCCAGCGACAGGTCGGCGGCTCGCTCGCGACCCTGTTCGACATGGTCGCGGACACCGTGCGCCAGCGGCAGCAGTTCACGCGGAAGATCCGCGCGCTCACCGCGATGGGCCGGATGTCGGCCTACACGCTGATCGGGATCCCCTTCTTCCTCGCGGGCATCATCACGCTCGTCAACAGGAACTACATGCACCCGCTCTACTACTCACACACGGGCCACATCGTGATCATCATCGGGCTCGTGATGATGGGGATCGGTTCTCTCATCCTGAAAAAAATCGTCTCTTTCCGAGGTTGATGACATGTCGCTGATCCTGACTCTCGCAATTGCAGCTATCGGCGGCGCGGTGTTCTTCTTCGCCGAGCTCGCCACCACGCCGATGCGAAACCGGCGAAACCTCGTGCACCGCGCGGCCAATTACGGTCGTCTCCGCACCGTCACCGGGAAAGAGATGCCGCGCTTCCGCGAGCGTGCTCTCGACCCGTTCGTGGCGAAGACAGCCCGGCTCGTGCTCCGCATCAATCCGCGGATGTCGGTCGAGGCCGTGTCGGAAAAGCTCATGGCGGCCGGAATGCGGAAGACCTCACCGACGACGATCATCGGCGCCAAGGGCATCCTCGGCGTCGGGGGAGTCGTCCTCGGTTTCGCTCTCGGCAGCGCCTCCGCGCCCAAGTACATGCCTCTGCTCGCCCTGTTCTTCGGCCTGATCGGAGCGCTGGCTCCCGGCTTCTATCTCAACGGTCGTGTCAGGTCACGCCAGGTCGCGGTGTCGGCCGAGCTTCCGGACGCACTCGATCTGCTCTCCGTGAGCGTCGAGGCCGGGCTCGGCTTCGACGGTGCGGTGCAGAAGCTGACGGAGCACATGGACGGCCCGCTGATCGAAGAGTTCGAGCTCGCGTTGGGCGGAATCCGCATCGGTGAGGGCCGCAGCGAAGCGCTCAAGAAGATGGCCGAACGCAGCTCGTCGCAGGAGATGGCCAGTTTCGTCCGGGCGATCATCCAGGCCGACCAGCTCGGTATCTCACTTGGCCGCATCCTCAAGGTCCAGGCCGGCGACACTCGACTCAAGCGCCAGCTGCTCGCCGAAGAGAAGGCGATGAAGGCACCGATCAAGATGCTCTTCCCGACGGTCATCTTCATCTTCCCGGCGATGTTCCTCGTCGTGCTCGGGCCTGCGTTCCTCAACCTCTCCGCCCTCTTCAAGTTCTAAGGGAGCAGGGGTGGCAGTCGCCGAACATGGCACCGAAGGCGGTTTCGGCACCGGGCTGAGGGCGAAGCTTCACGCGCCCGCGGCCGAAACGCCCCCGGAGCCGCGGTCGCCGGCGGAAGCAATTGCAGCGGCGGCGCCCGTCCCCGGTGAGACCGAGGCCGAGGCGCTCCGGGCAGAGCTGAACGCGTCGCTCACGCGCGAGCAGCAGCTGCGCTCGTCTCTGAACGATCAGATGGACACCTCGGGCCGGGAGGCGCAGCTCGAGCAGCAACTCGCAGAGCAGTCCGCCGCGCTCGACCGCCGCGCCGGCGCGCTTGCGGAGACGCAGGCGGAGCTCGACGAGCGCGAGCGACGGATGACCGAGCGCCTCGCGGAGTTGGACGGCTTGCTCGAGGCGAAGGAGGAGCTTACGAAGCTTGAGGCGCGGATCGCCGAGCGCGAGCAGCTCGTCGAGCTGAAGGTGCAGGAGCTCAAGGTCGGGGATGACGAGCGCGCTGCCGCGGCCGCCGAGGTGGAGGAAAAGCTTGACGCGATCACCAAGCGTGAGCAGGACCTCGCGAAGGCGGAAGCCCGCGTTTCGACGGCGGCCGAAGACACCGAGGCACGTCAGGCGAAGCTGATGCGCGCACTCGAGGAGCGCGAAGAGAAGGCGCGGGTCAAGGACGAGCAGGCGCGGACTCTCGAAAAGAGAGTTGCGGAGCGCGCAACGACCCTGACCGCGACGGAACGCGAACTGACTCAAGCACGCGTGCAGCTCGACGCGCGCGAGAAGGTCCTCGGGAAGCGTGAAACCGAGATCGAGTCGGAGACGATGGGCGCCGAAGAACGAGTTGTTGCGCGGGCGCGTGAGCTTGACGAGCGGGAGCTCGAGCTGTCGAAGAAGGCAGGCGATGTCACGGCTCGGCTGGAGCAACTCGAGCAGCAAACCGCTTCGCAGCTGGCCGCCGTCCAGGAGGCGCGCGAGAAGCTCGACGAGGCACAGGAGCTCGGGCAGGCCCTCGCGGAACGCCAGTCGAAGCTTGCCGCTGCGGAAGAGGAGCTCACGCAGGCGCGGGCACAGCTCGAGGCCCGCGAGAGCGTCGTCACGAAGCACGAATCGCAGCTCGCCGCCGGATCGGGGCGAACGGAAGAGCAGCTGGTGGCCCGGGCGCGCGAGCTCGACGAGCGTGAGCTCGAGCTCTCGAGCAAAGCGAGTGAGCTCAAGACCCGTGTCGCAAAGCTGGAACGTGAGGCGGCCGATCGGACAGCCGCGGCGGAGAGGACGAAGGCCAGGGAAGAGGAGATGCGAGCGGCGCAAGAGTCGCTTGCAGCAGAAGCGCGCGAGTTCGCACAGGCACGCGCGCAGCTCGAGGCGCGGGAGAAGCAGGTGGGTAAGCGCGAGGCAGACGTGGCCGCCGGCGGAGGCCGTGACGAGCGCCTGGTCGTGCGAGCCCGGGAGTTGGACCAACGCGAGCTCGAGCTTTCGGCGCGCGCCAGCGAGCTCACCGCGAGCATGCAAGACCTCGAGCACCGAGCGGCCGAGAGCGAGGGCGTCGCGAAGGATGCGGTTGCCAAGCTCGACACGATCGAACAGCGCGAGACCGAGCTGATCGCCCGCGAGGCGGAGCTCCACCGGCTCGAGGCGACCGCACGGCGAGCCGCCGAGGAGGCGCGCACACCCGAGGTCGACGAGCTCGCAGAACGCCGGCTCAAGCAGCGCGACGACGATCTCTCCGCGCGCGAAGCGGCCCTCAACAAGGCCGAGCAGGCGATCCTGGCATCCCGCAGTCGTTACGAGGGCAAGGAGAAGGGGCTCGACGAACGCGAAAAGGTGCTCGCCAGCCGTGCCAAGGAGCTCGAGGAACGCGATGCCGCCCTCAACCTGCGCGAGGCCCAGATGGAAGCCGAGCTCGAGGTCCGCGAGCAGCGGCTCGAGCAGCGCGAACAGGCCGGCGCCGAGCTCGAGGCCGCCCTTTCGATCCGCGAAAGCGACCTCTCCACGTACGTCGCACAGCTGCAGGACAACTTCGATCGCCGCGAATCCGAGTGGTGGTCGAAGCAGCTCGGCAAGGACGCCGGGCAGCAGCCCGCTGCGTGACGACCTAAACCCGTCAGAATCCGTGGCATGGCCCAGACGCTGAGTGACAGCGAGCTCGTCGCGCGCTGCCGGGCCGGCGACCAGCAGGCGTGGGCCGAGCTCGTCGACCGCTTCTCCCGCTATGTGTACGCCATCTCCGTCCAGGCGTTCCGCCTGCCGGACGCCGATGCGGAGGACGTCTTCCAGGAAGTGTTCGCTCGGGCGTACGAGCATCTCGACAAGCTCCGGGACGACTCGGCGGTGCGGCCATGGCTCGCTCAGCTGACGCGGCGATTGTGCATCGACCGCCTGCGCGCCAGCACCCGCGAGCGTCCGACAGCCGACGAGGAGATGGAGCTCGCCGGCTCGGAAGAAACCCTGACGATGCTCGAGGATGCGCTCACGGTCCACGAGGCTCTCGCCGCTACGCCGGAGCATTGTCGCGAGATCCTCGACCGGTTCTTCGC
>DAITAW010000143.1:0-5803 GCA_036824055.1 Gaiellaceae bacterium
CTGATCACCGTCGGCTCGCTTGCGCTCGTGTTCTCACGACTGCCGCTGCTCCGTTCGAAGACGCGCCTTGAGTCGCTCGTGTCGCGCGAGGCGACCTTCCTCTACAACAACCTGCTTCTCGTGGCGCTGGCGCTGACGATCCTGTGGGGCGTCGTCTATCCGATCCTGTCGCAGGCTGTGACGGGGCAGGCGGCCACGGTGAGCAAGCCGTATTACAACTTCTTCCTGCACGCCTTCGGCATCCCGCTGCTGTTGCTGATGGGCATCGGCCCGCTCGTCGCGTGGCGGCGTGCATCCTTGCGCGCGCTCGGTCGCACCTTTCTCTGGCCACTCGGCGCTGCGCTCATTGCGGGGATCGCGCTGCTCGCCGCCGGGGCCGGCTCGTCTCGGATCGGCGTGATCGCCTACACGTTCTCGGTCTTCGTGCTCGCGTCGATCGTGCTCGAGTTCGTACGCGGAACCGCGGCGAGAAAAGCACTCGGAGGCGTCGGCTGGGCGGCTGCGTTCTCGTCGCTGATCGCACGTAACCGTCGCCGCTACGGCGGTTACGTCGTGCACGCGTCGATCGTCCTCCTTGCGATCGGCATCACCGGGGCGAGCGCCTATCAAACCGTCCGCGAGGCGCGCCTGAAACCGGGCCAGTCTATGACCGTCGCCGGCGACCGCCTGGTCTTTCGCGGGTTCCAGACGAGGATGGAGTCGAACCACCGCGCCATCCGCGGCCTCGTCGACGTCTACCGCGGTGGCAACTACCTCGGTCGCTACACGCCCGGCAAGAATCAGTACTTCGCCGAGGACCAGGTCTCCAACGAGGTGGCGATCCGTCACGACCTGCTTACAGGCGGCGATCTCTTCCTCATCGCCGACCAGGTGAATTCGAACGGGAGCATCGACTTGAAGGCGTTGCAGAAGCCGCTCGTGAACCTTCTCTGGCTCGCGGGGTTCGTGTTCGTCGGCGGTTCACTGATCGCGCTCTGGCCCGATGCGAGAGAAGAGCGGCGCCTGGCGGCGCGGTACGCCGACGCGGCGGTTCGGATCTGACCGTGGCACTGATCGTCGGGGTGGTGCTTGCGCTCGCGTGCGTTGCGCTGGTCGCGTTGCCGTTCCTGCGCGAGCCGGCTGCCACAGACGACCGGCTGGCCGGGCCCGATGAACTGGAGCAGCGTCGCCTCGCGCTGGCCGAGGAGCGCGACCGCGCGCTCGCGGCGTTGAAAGAGCTCGAGTTCGACCATCGCACGGGCAAGGTGTCGGACGAGGACTACCGCAACCTCATCGGCCCGCTGAGACGCCGCGCCGCGGCGGCTTTGCGAGCACTCGACCTGCGCGCGTCGCCAACCGTGGAGAAGCCGATTCCCACGACGCATGGCTAGCTGCGCGAACTGCGGCGCCGAGCTGTCGAAGACGAGCCGCTACTGCCCGCAATGCGGTCACCCTGCTGCGGCCGACGAGACGAAAGTGATGGAGCTTCCGCTGGACGAGACCGGGGCCGTCCCGGTCGAGTACGCACACGTCGAGCCGCGCTACTACGGAATCACACCGGCGACGCTCGTGCTCGTCCTGGCGGGTGCCGCCCTGACGCTGGCCGTTGTGCTGTTCGCGCTCGGCCACTGGCCGTTCGCCGTGATCGCTCTTGGTGTGAGCGTCCTCCTCGTGCTGGTGTTCCTGGAGGTCGCGCGTCGCAAGCCGGACGGTGGCGTCGCCCGCTCGACGGCCGAGGCACTCGACGGCTTTCGCGCCAGGGCCGGTGTCGCCGCCGACTCGCTGGCGACGCGTGGCCGGGCTGCGCGTCAACTACTGAGCCTGCGTCGGGAGCTCCAGCGAATGAGCGTGTTGCGGACCCGCCTTCTGTTCGAGCTCGGAGATGCGGTGTACCGTGGCGACGAACGAGCGAACGAAAGTGTCCGTCGGCAGCTTCGAGAGCTGGACGAGCTCGCGGCATTGAGGGAGGCCGAGATGGAGGCAGTCGTGGCGAAAACCCAGGAGCGGCTCGAACGGCGGAGGCTGGAGGTTCAGCCGACGGAGATGGTCGAGCTTCCAGAGCAGCCCGGACAGCCTGGAGAGGCCGTCCCTGGGGTCCCTGTGGTCATTCCAGAGCCCTATCCGCCTCCGGACGAGGGAAACCCGCCCGAGCCGGCGATCATGCCGGAGCCGGGCCCGCTGGCGCCTGACGAGCCCGAGGAGGGGCGCACGGGCGCCTGAGGCGCCCTTCCCGCCGGCAGGGACGTCCGACGCCCTGCCGAAGCTTCGCTCATGGCCCGCAGACTGGCCGTCGTCCTCGTTGCCGGGCTGATTCTCGCCGCTCCGGCCGCCGGCGACAACAGCGGCAAGCTCGGCGCGGTTCAGGCGCGGATCGCTGCCGCGCGCGCCAAGGAGGCCCGGCTCACCGCCCAGATCTCGGGCGTCACGTCGCAGATTCGTTCCCTCGAGACCAGGGTCGGTGATGTTTCGCAGAAGCTCTCGACCCTCGAGCGGGACCTGGCTTTGCACCGGCAGCGGCTCGACCGGCTCAACGCGCTCTTCACCTTCGAGACCGACCGACTGAACTTCCTGAGAAATCAGTACGCGAAAGTCCTGCGCCAGCTGAACTTGCGCATGATCGACATCTACGAGACGCAGGATCCCACTCTCGTCGAAGTGATCCTCGAGTCGAAGTCGTTCCAGGACGTTCTCGACCAGCTTCACTACATCGAGGCGATCGCGCAGCAGGACAAACGCATCGCGAACACCGTCGCCGCTGCGCGCGACGAAGTGCATGTTGCGCGCGAGCGGACGACGACGATCCGCGCGCGAGTGCATTCCGAGACGCAGGTCGTTGCCGTGCGCACAGAGCAACAGCGTGCCGTAAAGGATCAGCTGCTCGCAACCCAGGGCTCGCTTGCCGGTAAGCGCAAGCGGCAGAAGGGTCAGCTCCTATCCACGCGCCAGCAGGAGAAGGTGCTGATCGCTGAGGCGGATGCACTTGCGGCCGAGGATGCTCGCATTCGCGGCCAGCTCGCGGCGGCGCAGGGCGCCGGCGACACGACTCCTTCGTCATCGGGACTGATCTGGCCGGTGAACGGGCCGGTCACGAGTCCATTCGGCTACCGCTGGGGGAGACTGCATGCCGGGATCGACATCGGCGTCCCGTACGGCACTCCGATCCACGCCGCAGCTTCGGGGACCGTCGTGCTGGCCGGCTGGGTCGGCGGCTACGGCAACTACACCTGCATCGACCACGGCGGCGGCATGGCGACCTGTTACGCGCACCAGTCGTCCTTCGCGGTCTCGACCGGGCAACATGTGACGCAGGGTCAGGTGATCGGCTACGTCGGGAGCACGGGCCACAGCTTCGGTCCCCACCTGCACTTCGAGGTCCGGATCAACGGGAACCCCGTGGACCCCTTGGGTTACCTCTAGCCGTACCCAGATTCCTAACTCGCACGTTTCCCCTTTGTAATTCGTACCAGGCTTGAGTCGAGGACAGGGTCGTGCCGTGGTACGAGACCAGTCGTCTCCCGACGACGCCGGCCGCCTCCCCCCGGGGGCGGCCGGTTGTTTTCGGAGGCCCTGACGAGGGAACTTCGCGCGGGGGCGGGGGGGCGGCGTAAGTCGGCCCTTTTTTATCCGAGCAGACCGAAGGTCTGCGCAAGCAGGAAGATGTTCAGGCTCGTGATGATCGTGGCGACCACAATGGCCGCCACGATAGTCGCGCGGGCGTTGACGAGTACGCCCATCAGGTCGCGACGGCTCGTGAACATGACGAGAGGGATGAGGGCGAACGGGATCCCGAAGGAGAGGACGACCTGGCTGATCACCAGCGTGCGGGAAACGTCGGTGGTGAGAGCGATCACCACGAATGCGGGAATCATCGTCACCGCCCGGCGGACGAACAGCGGGATCTGACGCTGGATGAAGCCCTGCATGACGACCTGGCCGGACATCGTCCCGACGGTCGAGCTCGAAAGCCCCGAGGCGGTCAGCGCGAGTGCGAAGAGCACGCTCGACGCGCCTCCGAGGAGCGGTTGCAGCGTCCGGTGCGCGCCTTCGAGCGAAGCGATGTTGGTCAGGCCGCTGCCGAAGAACACCGTCGCTGCAACCACGAGCATCGACATGTTGATGAGGCCGGCGATCACCATCGCGATGAGGACATCGATGCGCGTGTAGCGGTAGAGGGTCTTCGCCTCCTCGTCGTTTCGCGGAACGATCCGATGCTGCGTGAGCGCGGAGTGCAGGTAGATCACGTGCGGCATCACGGTCGCGCCCAGGATCCCGACTGCGAGCAGAACCGACTCGTTGCCGGCGAACTCAGGCAGGACCGCGTGCTTCGCGACTTCGCCCAGCGGGGGATGCGCGAACCAGAGCTCCCCGAGGTAACAGATTCCGATCACCGCGACGAAGGCGGTGATCACCGCTTCGAGGGGGCGGAAGCCGTACCGCTGCAGCCCGAGGATCAGGAACGTGATCACGCCGGTGATGACTGCCGCCGGGAAGAGCGGGATGCCGAGCAGCAGCTTGATCCCGAGCGCGGCGCCGAGAAACTCGGCGAGGTCGGTCGCCATCGCGATCAGCTCGGCCTGGATCCACAGGCCGATCGAGGTCCGGCGGGAGAACCTCTCCCGGCAAACCTCGGGCAAGTTCCGGCCGGTCGCGATGCCGAGCTTCGCGGACAGCGTTTGGATCAGCATCGCCATCAGGTTCGAGGCGACGATCACCCAGACCAGCGTGAACCCGAACTTGGAACCGCCCGCGATGTTCGTCGCGAAGTTGCCCGGATCCATATAGGCCACGCAGGCGATGAACGCCGGCCCGAGGAACGGGAGGATCCCCCACCGCGAGTTGCCCTGGAGCACGCGCTCGCCCGCCCCCGGCAGGCGTGGTCCCTCCTCAGCGCGGGTCGCCATCATCGACCCGAGAAGTTTAGCCTAGGCTAAACTTCTCGGCGGAGGACGTGTAGATCGGGGAGGTTCCGATACCCCTCCTGCAAGTCGAAGCCGCCGAGGCATCGCTTGCGATGCCGACGGAAAAGGACGTGGCGGCTTCGCCGGCACGTCCGTCTAGGTTGAGCCGTCCGAACCCCGCAAGACGTGGAGGTCGGGCAGGTTCCGGTAGCGCTCCTGGAGGTCGAAGCCGTACCCGACGAACAGCTCGTCCGGCACCGTGAAGCCCACGTAGCGGACGGGGAGATCGTCGACGAGCCGGCGGTAGGGGCGATCGAGGAGCGTCACTGCAGCCAAAGAGGCGGGGTCGCGAAGCGCCAGCGTCTTGCAGAGGTAGTTCAGCGTCAGTCCCGTGTCGATGACGTCCTCGACGATCAGGACATGGCGGCCCGTGATCTCCGCGTCCAGATCCTTGAGCAGGCGAACCCGAGCATGGCCGCCGCGGTCGGCGCCGGCGGCGTAGCTGGCGAGCTCGATGAAGTCGAGCCCGTGGTGGATCCCGAGCGCGCGGGACAGGTCGGCAGCGAAGACGATGCTCGCTTTGAGCGGCGCCACGAGCAGGGGCTCGCGACCCTCGTAGTCACGGGAGATCTCGCGACCGAGCTCACGGACCCGCGTGCCTAGCTCCTCGCTCGTGAGGTAGACGTCCCCGAGCCGCGACTCGGAGGTGAGTGGCTCGACCGGCGCCATCATCCGGGCTTCTCGCCCGCGATCCGCGGCGCCATCCTGCGTCCTCAGTCGTGCTCGGGCAATAGAGCCCGAGCACTCCCTGCGTCCTTGTCTGGCTTGCGTCTCGCGACCGAGAAGCGCGGCAACGGCACCGGCCGAGCCACTACGACGCGAGCTCGAGCTGGTATCGCTCCGCCAGGCGCTCGATGTCGCGCTTG
>DAITAW010000035.1:0-23771 GCA_036824055.1 Gaiellaceae bacterium
TTCCGGGCGAGCGTGGCAGACCTGCCGTGATGACGACGACGTCGGAGCCCGCAGACTCGTCGTAGCTGTTCGAGCCGGCCACCCGCGGTTCGTAACCGAGCACCGCGCCCATCTGGTTGATGTCCAGTGCCTTGCCCTGCGGGAGGCCCTCCTTGATGTCGACGAGGACGACGTCCGCGTAATCGTGGGCGGCCAGGACCTGCGCGCAGGTCGCGCCCACGTTCCCCGCGCCGACGACAGTCACCTTGCGCCTCATACGCGCACTCCGAGCTTCTCGATGATCGCATCGGCGACCTGGCTCGTGCCGACGGCGCTCGGGTCGGAGCGCGTGGGCTTCATGTCGTACGTGACGCTCTTGCCCTCCCGGATCACATCGGCGATCGCCCGCTCGAGGTTGTTCGCCGCGTCCTGCTCGTCGAGGTGGCGGAGCATCAGCATTCCGGAGAGCATCTCGGCCATCGGGTTGACCTTGTTCTGGCCTGCGTACTTCGGCGCGGAGCCGTGCGTCGGCTCGAAGATCGCGATGCTCTCGCCGAAGTTCCCGCCGGGAGCGAGCCCGAGCCCGCCGATCATTCCGGCGCAGAGATCGGAGAGGACGTCGCCGTACAGGTTCGGCAGCACGAGCACGTCGTACTCCTCCGGGCGCTGGACGAGCTGCATGCACATGTTGTCCACGATGCGGTCGTTGAACTCGATGTCGTCGTTCTCGGCGGCGACCTCCTGCGCGACGCGGAGGAACAGGCCGTCGGAGAACTTCATGATGTTCGCCTTGTGCACCGCCGTGACCTTGCGGCGGCCGTTAGCGCGTGCGTAGTCGAAGGCGAACTGGACGATCCGCCGAGTGCCCGTGACAGAGATCGGCTTGATGGAGATGCCCGCGTCGTCGTGCGCGAGGTTGCCGCCGTGCGCCTTGATCCACTCGATCAGCTCGAGCACCTCGTCCGAGCCTTGCTCGTACTCGATGCCGGCGTAGAGGTCCTCGGTGTTCTCGCGAACGATGATCAGGTCGACGTCGTCGAAGCGCGTGCGCACGCCCGGGTAGGTCTTGCACGGCCGCACCTGGCCGTAGAGATCGAGGCTCTTGCGCAGCGCGACGTTGACCGAGCGGAAGCCGACGCCGACGGGGGTCGTGATCGGGCCCTTGAGCGCGACGCCGGTCTCGCGGATCGCCGCGAGGACTTCGTCCGGGAGCGGATTGCCGCCGTACTTGTCCATCACGTCGGCGCCGGCTTCCCGGACGTCCCAGTCGAACTCGACTCCCGTCGCCTCGAGGACCCGGCGCGTCGCCTCGGTCAACTCGGGCCCGGTGCCGTCCCCCGGAATGAGCGTCACTCTGTGGGCCACGGCGCCGGACTCTACCGACAGCGCGCTAGAGTGCCGCGCTGCAATGTCCCTCGTCGAGGCAGCTGCCCAGGCCGACGAGCTCGCGCAATCGGGTGCCGAGCGCGAGCTGGCCGCGCTTCGCCAGCAATGGGACGACGAGCTCGAGTCTGCGGCTCGCAGCGGCGACTATCGGGAGCGGGCTGTCGCGTATCGGGCAATCGGCCAGTTCCGTTTCCGTCAGAAGCTCGAGCTCCTTCGGCGTGGGCTCGACGACGAGAGCCCGGCTGCCCGCGGCTCTGCACTCCTGTCGATACAGCTCCTGTCGAAAGACAGTCCGGGCGTCGTCAACGCGATTCGGCCCGTCCTGCACACGCTGGTGACCACGGACGCAAATCAGGCCGTTCGGCGTCTGGCGGTCGTTTGTCTGCGAAACGGTTCCCCGCAGCGCGAGACGATCGTGCTGCTCAGCGGCCTCGCGGATGACGACGAACAGGAAGGAGAGCTCCGCAATGCCGCGCGCACCGTTGCCGGCGATCTGAAGAGACGGGCGGCGGCGAAGTCCTGATCTAGTTGGTGCAGGCGAGGCAGACGCGCGCCTGAATTTCACGTCTTTCTGCGCGCGTGCGGATGCGCTTGGTAATACAACTCCCGACGGCGCCGATCGGATACGTGCGTGTACAGCTCTGTCGTCGCGAGATCCGCATGCCCGAGCATCTCCTGCACCGAACGTAGGTCGGCGCCGCCCTCGAGCAGATGCGTCGCGAACGAATGCCGGAGCAAGTGCGGATGGACTCTTTCCGGTTCGAGCCCGGCTTTCGCTGCGAGCTTGCGGAGGATCAGGAAGGCGCCCGCGCGTGTCAGCCCGCCGCCCTTCGCATTCAGGAAGAGCTCGGGGCGGTGCCGCACGTCCAGGAACGGGCGACCCCGCCCCAGGTAACGCCGCAGTGCCTGGGCCGCCTGCCGGCCGATCGGGACGATGCGCTCCTTCGAGCCCTTCCCGATGCAGCGGACGATGCGTGCCTCGAGGTCGACGCTCGACTTCTGCAGGCCGACCGCCTCGCTGACTCTCAGGCCTGCGCCATAAAGCAGTTCGACCAGAGCCCGGTCGCGCAGGGCGCGCGGTGTCGTCCCGTTGGCCGCTTCGACAAGCCGTTCGGCTTCCGCCGGCGAGAGCGTGCGGGGAAGTGTGCGCCGGCGTCGTGGGAGATCGAGGTCGGCCGCGGGATTGTCGGCGCGAGATCCGAGCAGAGCCTGGTGACGGAAGAAGGTGCGGATGGCGGCCACACGCCGTGCGATGGTCGATGGCGACAAGCCGGCGGCGCGCAGTTCGGCGATGTACTGCTCGAGTTGCTCGGTCGTGATCTGCTCCACCGGGCGAGCGAGCCAGGCGGCGAGCGCGGCAAGGTCGCGGCGATATGCGTCGACGGTCTTCGGCGCGCGCCGGGTTGCGAGCAGCGCGAGAAAGCCTTCGACTTCGGGATCGCGTGCGGAAGTTTCCATCGCAGCACGGTTTCGTTGCGAGTCTCGAATCGCCTGCCATGTCCGCTCGGGCGCAGGGGCGTCTGAACGAGATCGCGGCCACTTTTGCGCCGCTTTCGCGCCTTGAATGGTGAAACGATGCACTGACCTGTCGCGCCTCGCCAGGCCTGTGAATCAAGAGTCACGCTTTCGTAACGGAAGACCTGTCCGCCATGGGCCGAACGGCAGAGCTGCATTGACCATGTCCCGGGACAGTCCCCAGACAGGTCCCCGTCGCGCTCGCCGAAAAACTCAGGACCGCGGGTGCGCCTTGTCGTAGACCCGCCGTAGGCGGCGGCCGTCTACATGGCTGTACAGCTGCGTCGTCGAAAGCGAGCTGTGCCCGAGCAGGTCCTGGATCGTTCGCAAGTCCGCGCCACCTTCCATCAGATGGGTTGCAAACGCATGGCGCAGGCTGTGCGGATGCGCGAACACTCGCCTTAGCGTCGATGTGTCGAGACGACGGCCTCGCGCCGACAGGAACAGCGCATTTTCGGCCTGCGCTGCCAGCTGCGGGCGCGCTTCGTGCAGGTATTGCGCGACGAGGTGGCCGGCCGTTTCTCCCAGCGGGACGATTCGCTCCTTGCCGCCCTTGCCGCGCACGTGCAACTGCTCGCGGTCGAAGTCCACGTCGGCGAGATCGAGGCCGACTGCCTCAGCGCTTCGCAGCCCGGCCGAATACACCAGCTCGACCAGGGCACGATTGCGGAGCGGCAGCGGTCCGTCGCCGACCAGCGCGTCGAGGGCAGCCTCGATGTCCGCGGTCTTCGGCGTGTCGGGAAGACGCTTCGGACGCCGCGGCGCCAGGGAGGCGTCCGGCACGTTCGTTGGCCCGAGCGTGAAGCGGAGGAAGCTGCGGATTGCCGCGATCTTTCGGGCGATCGTGGCCGGGGCAAGCTTCCGCGGACGCGCGCGGCCGAGCTCGGACACGTACTGCGTGAGCACCCTGACGTCCACCTCGTCCAGGCCGAGGTCCTGTCGCTGCAGCCACCGGCCGAACTCCTCGACGTCGTGCCGATATGACCGCCGTGTCCCTTCGCTCAGCGCAGGCGAGTTCAAGAAACGCTCGATCGCCTGAATAGTCTTCATGCAGAGCCATTCGCGGCCCAGCTAGCATCGCCTGCCCATGGCCTCCCGAGTCGAACGCCTTGCCGACCTGCTCGTCAATTTCGGCGCCAACGTTCAGGAGGGTCAGATCCTCGATGTCGGCTCCGGGCTCGGGAAGGAGGAGCTCACGCGGGCAATCGCCGCGAGCGCTTACAGGCGCGGCGCGAAATTCGTCGACGTCCACTACTGGGATCCGCACCTCAAGCGCGAGCGCGTGCTCTACGCGCCCGACGACGTGCTCGACTTCGTCCCTCCCTGGTACGGCGAACGCGCTCTTCAACTCGGCGAGGAGCGCGGAGCGACGATCTCTCTCAGCGGCCCGATCGAGCCTCATCTCTACGACGATCTTGATCCGGAACGTCTCGGCCGCGATGTCTTCCCCCGCGTGAAGGAATGGACCACCGTGATCAACCAGCGCACCGTCAATTGGTGCGTCGCGCCCGGGCCGTCCGACAAGTGGGCCCAGCTCGTCTTTCCCGACCTCGAGCCCGATGTTGCGCTCGACAAGCTCTGGGAGCAGATCGTTCACGTCTGCCGGCTGGACGAAGACGATCCCGAGGCCTCCTGGCGGGAGCGAAGCAGCGTCCTGAAGGGGGTGGCGCAGCGCCTGACCGACCTGCAGTTCGACGCGATCCACCTCGAAGGGCCCGGGACCGACCTGACCGTGGGACTACTGCCGACGTCGCGCTGGAACGGCGGTGGCGACGCGACGATCGACGCAATCCCCCACATGGCGAACCTTCCGACCGAGGAGGTCTTCACCTCTCCCGATCCTGAGCGGACGGAGGGTGTCGTCCGCGCGACGAAACCGCTGACGACCCAGGGTCGGATCATCCATGGCTTGACCGTCCGCTTCGAAGGTGGCCGTGCAGTGCAGATCGATGCGGAGTCCGGCCACGAAACGCTGCGTGCGATGGTCGAGCAGGACGATGGCGGCGACCGCCTGGGAGAGCTGGCTCTCGTCGATCGGGAGGGACGAATCGGTCCTCTCGACACGGTCTTCTACGACACCCTTCTCGACGAGAACGCCGCGAGTCACATCGCACTCGGTTCGGCTTACGACTCCGCCGTCGGCGAAGAGGATCGTGAGCGGCTGAACCGGTCGAGCATCCATGTCGACTTCATGATCGGCTCGGCTGACGTCGACGTGACCGGAATCACGCGGGACGGTCAGCGCGTTCCGGTGTTGCGCGACTCGAGCTGGCAGATCTAGTCGATCTCGCCGGGCAGCAGCGAGAACATCACGAAATCCACGCGGCGCTGCTGCCGGGGGTTGAAATGCACCGACCGGAGCACGCCCTCGCGGGCGAAACCCGTTTTCTCGGCAACGCGTTGAGACGCGACGTTCTCGGCGTCCGCACGCAACTGCAGCCGCTCGCAGCCCAGTGCCTCGAACGACCACCGTGAGACGAGGCGGACCGCGCGGCTCGTCAGCCCTCGCTTTCGCGCTTCCGAGCGCAACCAGTAGCCGACCTCGCCGACCCGTTCGTCGCCCACCCAGGCGAAGCCGACGCCACCGACCACGCTGCCGGTCACGACCTCGGTCACTGCGAAGGGCGCCGATGTCCCCGTCTGCCAGAAGGAAGAGGCCTGCTCGATCCACGTGCGCGCTTCGGCATCCAGATACGGCTGCGGGATCGCGTCCATCCAGCGAATCATCTCCTCGTCGCCGTCGATGCACTCGACGAGCGTGGGGACGTCGCGTTCGTCCCATGGCCGCAGGATCACGACGCCGTCCGTCAGTGGTGGGTCGGGCGCGGCGATCACGCCGCCGAGGCTAGCTCAGGGGAGCGGCAGCGGTAGTGGTAGCGACGAGGTTGGATCGGGCAGCGGGGCCGGCAGTACGGGGATGGGAACCGTCACCGACGGCACCGAGATCACGGGGAGCGGCGACGGAGGCAGCGGCTCCGCCACCGGAGCCGTCGTGGAGCCGTTGGCACTCGGCGACTCGGACTCGGTTACGCGGGGAGGCGCCGGCGACGGGCCCGCGACCGCGGTTGGCGTGGACGGCGCGAGCGACGTCTGTGACGGGACCACGCCGCTGGGCGTCCGCGGCCCTCGTGCGTGCGCGTGGTGCCGTCTCGGCTCCGGCGAGGCCTGCGGCAGCCTCTGCGCGGAGCCGGAGACGGGGTCAGCGTGCGGCTGAATCAACACGGCCGACGCCTGCGGATCGCGGGTGGCATCGGTAGCCGAGGGGGAGGCAGAGCCAACGCCGAAGAGCACGATCGCGCTGTACAGGACCACGGACGCAACGGTCGCAGAGAGGCCAAGCCTCACCTCGCCTTTATGCCTTGCGAGTCCCATTCCCCCCTTATCGAGGTAGGCCACTCGGCCTATAACCCTCGGCCGAGGGAACCTTTAACTGGGGACAGCGCCTAGCTGACTGCGGCGACGATCTCGGCGGAGAGGCTGCCGAACTTGCCGAGGAATTCGGTGCGCTCCGACTTCAGCCGCTGCACCTGTGCCCGGTAGTCCTCCGCGCGGCCCGTTCGCTCGTAGAGCCTGCGCGGCTGAAGCACTTCGACGTCGTCGATGCCGGGAACGGACGCTGCCACGAGATAGCCGAAATCGGGGTCGCGCTCCCATTCGATCGTGCCCTCTGCGATGCCTTTCACGATCGCAGACGAGTGCTTGATTCGCACCTTCTTGGAGCGTTCGTCCTCTTCGGGCCCGCCCACGCGTCCGGTGTTCATCAGATACACCTCGAGCGGGTGCTCCTCGAGCAACTCGAGGAAGCGGTTGCCCTGCAGGTCGTGCAGCATGGGGAAGAAGGGGTTCGTCCCGGGAACGCGCAGTGACTTACCGGCTTCGTCGGCGCCGCCCGCCGCTGTGCCCTTCGTTTCGCCGAGCATGAAATACGCAGCTGCCTGCGGCCCTTCGAGCTTCGCGACCGCTGGGATGACGTTCTCGTTTCGATTCAGGATGAGCAGGAAGTGGGCGTCCTCGATCTCGCGGTCGGCCGCGGACTCGATCAGGCCGAATGGGAACGTCGCGCGCCCGTTCTGCGTGTAGCTCTCGTCGTAGAAGTCGACCTCGTCGCCCTTCTGCGACACGTTCTCGAGATAGGAGTCGGGCTGCGTCACTGCCCCGTAGATCGTCGGCTCGTCCTCGGGATTGAGCCCGTAGGTTTTTGCGAAGCAACCGTTCTCGGTCACGTAGACGCGCCCGTCCGCCATCCACGCGACGAAGTCGTCCTGCACCGGGAGCGAACCGTTCTGCCTCGTGAACGTCGTCGTCGTCTTGCCGGTCCCGGAGAGGCCGACGGTCAGGCAGACCTTGTCGCCCTCGTCCGTCGGGATGACCTTGCAGCCGGCGTGCAAGGGGAGGCCGCCACGGTCGTAGACGAGCTTGTTCCACATCCGCAGGCCGCCCTTCTTCGACTCGCCGAAGTAATCCGAGTTGAGGACACGCGTCACGCCCTGCTCGAGGTCGACCAGGATCAACCGGTCGTCCGGAAATCCGTCTGCGTTCAGGTTCGGCGTGTAGATCACGGTCAGTTCGGGCTCGAAGTCCTCCTCGGGGGGGCCGAAGTAGAGCTGTTGCTGCATGCCCGCGATGTTCGCGTTCGCCGCTTCGACGTAGAGTCGGGTGGGAGTTCGGAACTCGGGGTCGGTGCCGATGTAGCCGTCGATCACGACCATCTCCTGACCCGCGATGTACTCGTCCTGCCGTTCGGCCCACTTGGCCGCGTCGTCGGTCGACAACGCCTGGTTCTGGCCGTCCGGCTCGTCGGTGACGAGGAACGTGGAACGCTTGGAGCGCGCGAGCACGTGCGTCTGCACGTTCAGGTTCCCGTACTTCGTCGGGCGCGCGGTCGGCATCGTCGCTGTGAGCTCCTTGACTTCCTCGGGGCTCGGGTTCTCGATCACCCGCTTCGCTTGCGGCAATCGGAACAGCATCTTCGCCACGCTGGTCAGCTCCTTTTCGACGGCCAGGACTCGGGGATCTTAGCCGGGCCGAGACATCAGACCCGGGGTAGCAGGCCCTCCCGCTGGCCGCCGCCTTCTCGCAACCCTCGTAGCGAAGTCCGCAACAAGCGCCTATTCGATAGCTTCCTCAATGGTGGAGGCCAAGCACGATGTCCTCATCGTCGGTGCCGGCTGCGCGGGTATGCGCGCGGCCATCGAGGCGTACGATGCGGGCGCCGACGTCGCGCTGCTCTCGAAGATCCATCCCGTCCGCAGCCACTCGGGCGCGGCGGAAGGCGGGATCAACGCCGCTCTGGGGAATGCCTCCGAGGACAGTCCCGAGGAGCACGCCTACGACACGGTCAAGGGCTCCGATTACCTCGGCGACCAGGACGCGATCGAGATCCTGTGCAACGAGGCGCCCGGCGACGTCTACCAGCTCGAGCACTGGGGGGCGGTCTTCTCTCGCACCGATGACGGCCGCATCGCCCAGCGGCCCTTCGGCGCCGCAGGTGCGCCGCGCACGGCGTATGCGGCCGACATCACCGGGCACGTCCTGGTGCACGTCCTCTACGAGCAGGTGATGAAGCGCGAGATCCCGACGTATGAGGAGTTCTTTGCCTGGAAGCTCGTCATGAACGACGACCGCTGCCAGGGAGTGATCGCCTGGGATCTGCTCGACGGCGGCCTCAAGTCGATCGGCGCGAAGACGGTGATCCTCACGACCGGCGGGGCGGGCCGGCTGTACGTCGGAACCACGAACGCCTATGCCTGCACCGGCGACGGCATGGCCCTCGCGCTCCGTGTTGGCGTCCCGCTGAAGGACATGGAGATGATGCAGTTCCACCCGACCACGCTCTCTCCGACCGGCGTCCTCATCACGGAGGGCACCCGCGGCGAGGGCGCGTACCTCCTCAACTCCGAGGGCGAGCGATTCCTGAAGCGCTACGCGCCGAACGCGATGGAGCTTGCGTCGCGTGATGTCATCTCGCGCGCAGAGCAGACGGAGATCGACGAGGGGCGCGGGATCAACGGCAACGTGATCCTCGACCTGCGCCATCTTGGCGCGGAGAAGATCCTGGAGCGGCTGCACGGCACGCGCGAGCTCTCGATGACCTTCGCCGGCGTCGATCCGATCTACGAGCCGATCCCCGTCCGGCCGGGAGCGCACTACCACATGGGTGGTGTCGACACCGACGTCTGGGGCCTGACCGAGGTCGAGGGCCTCTACGCCGCGGGCGAGTGCGCGTGCGTGTCGGTTCACGGGGCCAATCGCCTCGGCGGAAACGCGCTGATGGAGACGATCACCTACGGGAAGCGCGTCGGTCGCCACGCCGCCGAGTGGGCGCTCTCGAACACGACGGTCGAAGTGCCGCCGTCGGTCGAGGCAGACGCCGAGCGCGAGCTGAAGGAGTTGCTCGACCGACGCGAAGGGGAGCGGCCCTGGTCGATCCGCGACGAGCTGGCGGAGTCCATGCACGAGAACTTCGGTGTCTTCCGCCGCGAGGAGCAGATGCATAAGCAGGGGGTGATCGTCGACGGCCTGCGGGAACGCTACGAGCGCGTGATCGTCGAGGACAAGGGCAACGTCTTCAACAACGACCTCACCCAGGCGCTCGAGCTCGGCTTCCTGCTCGATCTCGCCGCCTGCATGGTTCCTTGCGGCATCGAGCGCAAGGAGAGCCGGGGCGCGCACGCGCGGCCATATGACTATCCCGACCGCGACGATGAGCATTATCTGCGGCACACGCTGGTCACCATGCAGGATGGCCGGCCGCAAGTGAACTGGAAGCCCGTGACCATGACCAAGTGGCAACCCAAAGAGAGGACGTATTAGTGCACTCCGAGCTAGCTCCCGCACCAGGCTCGACGACGATCGACGTCGCGCTGAAGATCTGGCGCTATGACGCCGAGACCGGCGAGAAGGAGCTGAAGCGCTACGAGGTCGAGGCGCCGGACTGGGTAACGCTTCTCGACGTTCTCGACATCATCAAGGACAAGCACGACGGCACGCTTGCGTATCGGAAGAGCTGCCGGATGATGATCTGCGGTTCCTGCGGGATGCGCATGGACGGTGCTGCGGTGCTCGCCTGCAAGACGCGCATGTACGACATTGCGAAGTCCGGTCACGTGCCGGTGATCTCCTCGATGGGGAACATGCCGGTGATCAAGGATCTCGTCGTCGACATGGATCCCTTCTGGGGAAAGATCCGCCGGATGAAGCCCTGGCTCGACCCCGGCTACGAAGAGCCGCTCGAGCAGGAGCGCATCGTCTCGCAGCAGCAGATGAACGTGATCCACAAAGAGGCGCTCTGCATCATGTGCGGTTGCTGCGTGTCCGAGTGCAATTCGATGGAATCCGACCCGGAGTTCTTCGGGCCGGCGGCGCTCGCGAAGGGCATGCGTTTCGTCGGCGACGTGCGAGACCAGGCCGACGTCGCGCGCCTGAACGACTACAACGACGAGCACGGCATCTGGGACTGCACTCGCTGCTACTTCTGCAACGAGCGCTGCCCGAAGGGCGTCGACCCGCGGGACGCGATCGCGAAGCTCGGCGCGGAGTCGATCAAGGAGGGCATCGATCACGATATGGGCGCGAAGCACGCGCAGTGGTTCGTCACTTCCGCCAAAACCACCGGCTGGTTGCGCGAGACTGAGCTCGTCCCGAAGACCCAGGGTGTCGTCGAGGCGATCAAGCAGACGAAGTTCGCGCTCAGCCTCGTAAAGCACGGCAAGGTGCCGCCGCCGTTCCCGCCGCACGTTGCGGATCGGGTTGGCGAGGCTCGCAAGCTCTACCACCTGGTCAAGGAGCAGGGCCGGGATGGGGCACTCGGCATCGTCCAGGGCGAGCATGCGCTGGGCAGGATCGAGTTCTCGGAGCAGGGCGGCGTGAAGACCCCCGAGACCGAAACGACATGAGGCGCGTCGCGTACTACAAAGGCTGTCTGGCGTCGCTCTCGGCGAAAGAGCTTGACTCCTCGACCCAAGCTCTTGCTCCGAAAGTTGGTCTAGAGCTCGTAGAGCTCGAGACAGTCACGTGCTGCGGCGCCGGTGACATCCACGAGGCGGAGCCGGACTACTACCTGCACCTGAACGCGCGCATCCTCGCGTACGCGGAGGCGGCCGGCTGCGACACGCTGCTCACCGTCTGCAACGTCTGCACGCTGAATCTCCGGCAGGCCAACTGGCAGCTGAAGAACGACGGGGATCTCCGCGACCGCGTCAGCACCAACCTGGAGCGTGTTGGAGTTCCGCCGTACAGCGGCAACGTCGAGGTGCGGCATCTGTTGTGGGAGATCGCCGAGGGCGAAGGCTACGAGCTGCTGAAGCAATCGGCGCACAAGGGGCTCAAGGGCCTGAAGATCGCACCCTTCTACGGGTGTCAGATCCTGCGGCCGTCGAAGATCCTCGGCTTCGAGGATCCGGACCGTCCCTGGTCGCTCGAGCGGATCATCGAAGCCTGCGGCGGTGAAGCGATCGACTATCCCGCGAAGATCAAGTGCTGCGGGTTCCCGATCATCCAGGCCCGCGAGGAGACGGCGCTCGGCGAGCTGATCCAACCGATCGAGCAGGCGAAGGAGGCCGGCGCCGACGTCATCGTCACCCCGTGCCCGCTCTGCCATCTGTCGCTGGATGCGTGGCAGTCCAAGCTGAAGAAGGCGACCGGCAAGGACTTTGCGATGCCGATCCTGCACCTCTCACAGCTGGTGGGAGTAGCGGCCGGGCTGGAGGAGTCGGAACTGAAGTTCAAGCGCCACGTCGTACCGGTCACCCCGGTGCTCGAGAAGCTCGAAGTCTGACTCGCGCCGGGAGTCTGCTCGGTGGCATTGCCGGAGCTGCGGTCGGCTGGGGCTGGTTCGAGGCCGGGTGGGTGCGGCTGCGCACGCTCGACGTCCCGCTGCAGCGCTTGCCGCAAGAGCTCGACGGACTTCGGATCGCGCATCTCTCGGACTTTCACTTCGGCCTGCCGTCACGGGGGGCGGTCGCGGCCGAACGGGCGATCGACTGGGTGGAGGAGCGAAAGCCCGATCTCGTCGCGATCACGGGCGATCTCGTCTCGCGCCCGCGCGGCGAGCGGTTACTGCGCGAGCAGCTCGGCCGCCTCGAGCGGCCGTTCGTCGTCCTGGGGAACCATGACGTCGAGCACAGCCGCGATCCCTTCTCTCGGAGTGCGGGCTTCACGGATCTGTCGCCGGCGCGGCTGTTGGTGGACGAGAGCGAGACCGTCGAGCTGCGTGGCCGCCGCGTTCAGGTCGTCGGCGTCGATCCGCGTGCGTATCGGCAGGGACGTTCGCGGCCGTGGGAGCTCGTCGATGAATCCGCAGACTTGCGGATCCTGCTCTGCCACTTCCCGTACGTCCTCGGCTTCCTGCCGCCGGGAGCGTTCGACCTCGTGCTCAGCGGGCACATGCACGACGGCCAGATCGCGCTTCCACTCGGGCGCGACCGCAAGTTCCGCTTCGCGCATCCAAACGTGCGCTTTGCAGCAGGGCTCTACGAACGTCCCGGCGGCACCATGCACGTCTCGCCGGGTCTCGGCACCACATTCGTCCCCTTCAGGTTCTTCGCGCGACCCGAAGCGACCGAACTGGTGCTACAACACGGCGGTTGATGGCAACGATCTCGAGCGACATCCTCGCGAGCTATGCCGCCGACGCGGCGCGGGAGGTCGACGGGGTACGAGGTTTGGTGGAGAGTGCGCTGCACAGGCACAAAGGCGTACGCATCAGCGATGACGACGGGCACGTGCGAGTTGAGCTGCATCTTGCCGTGGAGTGGGGGGCGTCGATCCCGGAGGTCGGGCGGGAAGTGCAGCAACGCGTCGCGGCCTACCTCGAGCGCATGGCGAAGGTCGATCCCGAAGCGGTCGACGTGATCGTCGACGAGATCGGCCCGCAGTGACCGGGCCGCGTGTCACCGGTTTGACGGGCGTGACGTTGCAAGACGCTCCGACGGTGTGCCACGACTGCGTGTGGTGGCAGTCGCGCGAGGGCCGCACGAGCGACAAGCGAAAGTGGGTCGAGAAGGCGGAGACCGAGTGGGGGCCGTGGGGGACGGTGTACTACGACGGGGACGGGCACGTGCTCGGCTCGATGCAGTACGGCCCCGCCGGGTTGTTCCCGCGCGCGGCCGAGCTACCTGCCGGCCCGCCGTCGGATGACGCGGTCCTGGTGACGTGCGCGTATCTCGTCGAGAGCTCGAGCCCCTGGGTGATGCAGTCTCTCTTCCTCGCGGCGATCGGCGATGCGCGGGATCGCGGCGCCAAGGCGCTCGAGACCTTCGCGTACCACTATCGCGAGGGGGAGTCGCAATACGAGCGTTTCCTCGTCCACAAGACGATCTTCCCCTCGGACTTCCTTGCCGATTTCGGTTTCCAGACGCTACGACGGTCCGGCCACGTGGAGCTTGCCCGCCTCGAGTTCGGCGGCTTGCTCCCGGTCATGGAGGGAACGCGGGAAAAGGTGATCCGCGCGGTCAAGGAAGCGTTCGCACCGGCACCCGCGCCTGTGCCACCGGGCCTGTGAGGCTCACCGGCGAGTAGCGGTTTCGGCTGCCGTTGAGAAAGATCAACGGCCTTGGGGTCGTCCAGCCCTTGCCTCGCGTGCTGGGAATGGCGATGCTGAGATCGCCCAACAGTTGGGCACCCCCAAGCCGAAGAGACGGGCAGCAGCAGCAGCCCTGATCCTTCATCCGGAGAGAGCCCGACATCCCCCGTCGGGCTCTCTTTTTCATGGTGCGGCCGAGCTGCGGGCGTTGAGGAGGATCAACGCTGAACCAGCCGCGCGGCTCTTGTTTGCCGCGGGTCAAGTGGTGCATCGTGGACGGATCCCGGCCCGGGTGTCCCAAACGGCACGGCCTAGCCCGTGCCGACTTCGACCCGCATCACTGAGAACGCTGGAAACGGCGTCGCTGCGGGTTCCCGCGAGAGCTCGACCAGGACCCCGGTCGGGCTCTCGCGGTTGTCAGGCGAGAACCAGCACGACTCGCAAGGCACGTTCCGAGCCGGGCCAGAGCTCAGTAATGACCTCACGGCCTGCCGTGCGCGCGACGTAGCCGAGCGTCACAAGGACGAGCAGAGCGTCGTCGAGTTGTCCGACGATCGGAATGAAGTCTGGAATCAGGTCGATGGGCAGCGCCAGATAGGGGATCAGCAACGCCACCGCGATCTTCGCGCGACGGGGAACGCGTTCATCTCGAAGAAGCCGCTTAAAAAGGACGAGACAGTCCGGGATGAAACGCGCCGCGTATCGAGCGTCGCGGCCTCGTCCAAGAAGCAGCAAGCCGACGATCACGACGACCCACAACGCCGCCATGACGCCGAGCGCGACCGCGAACCAGGCCCAGCCGTTCAGGCGGCGACTGCGCGGCGCTCGAGGATGAGCTCCGCGATCTGAATCGCGTTCAGCGCCGCGCCCTTACGGAGATTGTCGGCGACGACGAAGAAGACGAGACCGTTTGCGACCGTTGGATCGCGCCGGATGCGGCCCACCAGGACGTCGTCGATGCCCGTGGCATCGCGCGGGGTCGGGAAGTCCTCCAGACGAAGTCCCGGTGCCTGCCCCAGGATCCCGCGTGCGTCGTCCGCCGACAGTGTCTCCTCGGTCTCGACCCAGACCGCCTCCGCGTGGCCGACGAGCACCGGCACGCGCACGCACGTCGCGCTGATCGGAAGCTCGGGCAGCTCGAGGATCTTGCGGGTCTCGTCGCGCAGCTTCGACTCCTCGTCGAACTCCTCGCCGTCGAAGTCCCAGTCCATCGCGAGGTCGCCCTCACCGGAGGGCGTGGCGCGCAGTTCCGCCATCCTCTGCGCCCCCGCTCCGGACACCGACTGATACGTGCTCACGCGCACGCGCGCGAGGCCGGCGGCGTCGTGCAACGGCTTCAGCGCCATCGTCAGCGGAATTGCGCAGCAGTTCGGGTTGGCGACGATGCCGTCGTGCTCCAGTGCGCGTTCGCCGTTCACCTCCGGCACGACGAGCGGGATGCCGTCCTGCAGGCGGTAGGCCGCCGACTTGTCGACGGCGACGGCTCCGCCCCGAACGGCATGCGGCACGAGTTCACGCGACGCGCCCGTTCCGACGGAGAAGAACGCGAGGTCGATGTCTCCGGCCGCGAGCGCTTCCGGCGTGGCCTCCTCGACGGCCACTCCCTTCTCCAATTCTCTGCCGGCCGATCGCGCGGACGCGAATGCCCGGACTTGTACGTATCCCCGCTCCTTCAGGAGCCGCAGCGTGACGCCGCCGACGGCGCCGGTCGCGCCGACCACCGCGATGCGTGGCTCAGGCACCGACGCGCTCCTCGGCATAGCCGCGGAACCGGTCGTGCACCGCCTGCACCGCCCGCTCGACCTCGGTCGCCCGTACGACGCACGAGACGCGAATCGACGAGGTGGAGATGATCTCGATGTTGATGCCCGCGTCGCCGAGTGCCTCGAACATGTCGGCGGCCACGCCTGGATGGCTCTTCATTCCGGCACCGACCAGGGACACCTTCGCGACGTCGGGGTCGTAGATGACGCCCTTCGCGCCGATCTCCGACGCGAGGACCTCCAGGATCGGCTCCGCCGCAGGCAGGTCGGTCTTCGGCAGCGTGAACGAGATGTCGGTTGCGCCTTCTGCCGAGACGTTCTGCACGATCATGTCGATGTTGACGCCGGCGTCTGCAAGCGCGCGGAAGATGCGTGCAGCGACGCCTGGACGGTCGGGGACGGCGAGCACCGTCGCTTTCGCCTCGGACGTGTCGTGGGTGACTCCGGAGATGATCGCCTTCTCGAGCACCAGGTTCTCCTCTTTCGTGATCCACGTTCCCTCGCTGTCGCCGAACGCCGAGCGCACGTGGAGCGGCACACCGTACCTGCGTGCGATTTCGACCGACCGCGCCATCATCACGCGCGCGCCGGTCGCGGCCATCTCGAGCATTTCTTCATAGGAGATCTTCGGCAGCTTGAGCGCGTCGGCGACGACGCGCGGGTCGGCGGTGAAGACGCCTTCGACGTCGGTGTAGATCTCGCAGGCGCCCCCGAGTGCAGATGCGAGCGCGACGGCCGTCGCATCGGACCCGCCACGTCCGAGTGTCGTCACCTCGAGCTCGGTGGAGACTCCCTGGAAGCCGGCGACGAGCACGATCTGGTCGCGGTCGAGCTCGGCATGGAGCCGCCGCGCGCGCACCTCGACGATCTTTGCTTTCCCGTGGAACGTGTCGGTGACGATTCCCGCCTGTGAGCCGGTGAGCGAGACGGCTTCGTGTCCGAGATCCCGGATCGCCATCGCGCAGAGTGCGTTCGAGATGCGCTCGCCGACGGAGACGAGCATGTCGTACTCGCGGGGATGGGGCTTCGGCGACATCTCGTGTGCGAGCCGAATCAGGTCGTCAGTCGTGTCGCCCATCGCGGACAGGACGCCGACGACGCGTTGTCCGGCCTCGCGCGCGGTGACGAGGCGACGCGCCACATCCCTGATCTTCTGCGTGTCGCCGACCGATGTGCCGCCGAACTTCATCACGAGCGTGTTTCCGGGCGCAGCTGCGGAGTCGCCCTCGACTGCTGGGACGGCCTCGTAGCTGATGGTCGTCATTCCATCTCCCGCCGGCCGACGAGCGCGCGTCCAAGCGTGACTTCGTCCGCGTACTCGAGATCGCCGCCGACAGGGAGTCCGCTCGCAAGTCGTGTCACGCGCACACGCCCGCGCAGCCGGTCTGCCAGATATGCCGCAGTCGCCTCGCCGGTCATGTTCGGATTCGTCGCCAGAACGACTTCGAGCACACCGTTTTGCTCGACGCGCCCGAGCAGCTCGTCGATGCGCAGATGCTCGGGCTCGACGCCGTCGAGCGGTGAGAGCGCACCGCCGAGGACGTGGTAGAGGCCGCGAAACTCGCTTGTCTTCTCGACGGAGATGAGGTCGACCGGTTGCTCGACCACGCAGATGAGCGTGTGATCGCGGCGGCCGTCGCGGCAGATCGCGCACGTCTCCTCCTCGGTCAGGTTGCCACACTCGTTGCAGAAGCGAACGCGCTCCTTGACCTCCTCGATCGCAGCGGACAAGGCGAGCGCCTCCTCCGTCGGTCGCTGGAGGAGATGGAAGGCGAGCCGGTGGGCCGTGCGCGTTCCCACCCCCGGCAGGCGTGAGAGCTGGGTCACCAGGTTTTCCACAGCCGGGCTGAGCACCGTCCTATTGTGCCGACATGCCTCGGATTGCCGAGGCTGGGGCCCTCAGGCGGAAAGCTGGGAGAGCCGCTCCGCCAGGCGCGGATCTTCCGCCAGCAGCCGCTCGATCTCGGGCCGGGCGATCGCGAGGCAGCGGACGTCGGTCCGCGCCCGCACCCGGGCAGTGCGTTCGATGTCCTCGCCGAGCAGCGAGCGCTCGCCGAACACGTCGCCGGGCCCGATCTCGCGCGTTCCCTCAGGAGCTTCGACGACCGCCTGCCCCGCTTCGAGCACGAACATTCCCGAGCCCGGCCGCCCGCGCTCGATCAGCGCCTGACCCGCCGGCGCCTCGAACTCCGTCGTGGCTGCGGCGAGCCGATCCAGCTGAGCGTCGTCGAGATCAGCGAACAGCGGGAAGTCGCCGAGCCGGTCGCGCACTACTCCCCCAGGCCTGGGAGGCCGAGTCCTCCGAGCGCGCCACCCGCGAGCGGCCCGAGCTTGGACTCCATCAGTGCCTGTGCGGATCGGATCGCCTCATTCACTGCCGCCAGGATCATGTCCTCGAGCATCTCCGGGTCGCTCGGATCGATCGTCTTCGGATCGATCTTGATCTGCCTGATCTCTCCCGCGCCGTTCGCGATGACCGTGACCATTCCGCCGCCGGCCGTTGCCTCGACGGTCTCGTTTGCGAGCTCGGCCTGAGCCTTCTGCATCTGTTCCTGCATCTGACCGACCTGTTGGAACAGCTGATTCATGTCCATGCTCATCGCTAGTCCTCTCGTTCGTGCGCGTCCAGGGTCTCTTTCACGAGCTCGAGAATCTTCTCCTCTCCCGCGGGCTCGTCGTCCTCGATCGCATCGGCCCGCGCTTCGCCCTCGGCGAACGCGAGTCCGAGGTGTCGTCCGGTCACTTCGTAGAGGGCGTCGGCGAGCAGGGTCGCGTTCTTCGGCTCCTCGGCCAGCTGCCGGTGGAACGCGGCGCTTGCGGGGAATTCGACCGTGAGCGTGTCGCCCGCGAGCTCTGCCGGATGCGCTTCCCGCAAGACGGATGCAGCCGGGATCGAGCGCTCCTCGACGGCCGGCACGATTGTCCGCTGCCACGCCTCCTGGAGCTGCTCGAGCTCGAGCGACGGAGGAGCCGCCAGCGCGACGGCTTCGACTGGCGCCTGCTCCGGCCGTGTCTCGGGGTCTGACGCTGAGACCGGGGCCACGGGGACGTGGCCACGCTTCTCGAGCTGTTCGAGGCGATACGAGAGTGACTCCCTGGACAGGTCGGCTCCGGGACGCGTCACCTTCACCAGCGCGAGCTCGAGCGGCAGCCGCGGATCGCCTCCCTGTCGCATGTCCTCGACGGCTACGGCCAGCAGATCCACGAGGCGGATGACGGTCGCCTCGCCGAGCTGGTTCGCCTGCGCACGGAGCCGCTCACGCGTCTCCTCCGTGACCGGAAGCGAGTCCGGCACTTCGCCCATGTGCTGCACCAGCATGAGGTGGCGCAGATGCTCGAGCAGATCGACGACCAGACGGCCGAGATCCTGTCCTTGCTCCGACAGCTCCTCGACGAACGTCAAGGCGCCGGCCGTGTCGCGGTCGACGACGAGGTCGCAGAGCCGGAACAGCGCTTCCTCCTCGACCGCGCCCAGCAACTGCAGCACGGACTGCACGGTGATCTCGTTCTCCGTTGCGGATGCGAGCTGGTCGAGGGTCGAGACTGCGTCGCGGAACGAGCCGCGCGCCCCGCGCGCAACGAGCGCGAGCGCCTGATCGGGGACCTGAATGCTCTCTCCGTCAGCGACTCGGCGCAGCAAGCGCACGAGCTCCGGCAGGCGCGGTCGGGCGAAGACGAACGTCTGGCAGCGCGACCGTACGGTCGGCAGCACCTTCGAGAGGTCGGTGGTGCAGAAGACGAAGACGAGGTGGGGCGGTGGCTCCTCGATCAGCTTCAACAGGGCGTTCCAGGCAGCGTCGGTGAGCTGATGCGCCTCGTCGAGGATGTAGACCTTGTAACGCCCCTCGGCCGGCTGGAGCACGACGCGCTCCCTGATCTCGCGAATGTCGTCGATGCCGCGCTGAGAGGCGGCATCCATCTCGATCACGTCGAGCGAGGTGCCGCTCGCAATCGTGACGCAGGGGTTGCAGACCTTGTCCGGCGTGGGGGTGGGCCCCTGAACGCAGTTGAGGCCCTTCGCGAGAATCCGCGCGAGCGAGGTCTTGCCGGTGCCGCGCGGGCCCGCGAAGAGATAGGCCTGGCGCACCTGTCCGGACGTGATCGCGTTCTTCAGCGTGCGGACGATTGCTTCCTGGCCCACGACCTCGTCGAAGTCCTGCGGGCGGTACTTCCGATACAGCGCGGCCACGGGGCGATACTAGCCCCCGGGCTGAACGCATCAACGAGGTGGCTTACTGTCCGCGAAGAGGACTGCGTCGTACTCGTCGTGTCCGGGCTCGACCCTCGTCACGACGTAGATATCAGGCCCGTACCGGAACTCGTCGGTCGGCTTGAACTGGACATCGAGGTCGAGCTCGACCCTTCGTTCGGCCTCGTCTTTCAACAGGTACATCTCGTATCGCACGATGGCTACTCCTCTTGCCGCGGTTGAGCCAGCTGGTTCTATCAAAAAGACAGACCGTTCTGCCTCATTTGATCCGAAAATCGGCTAGACTCCGGGCATGAGTGAAAGCTCAGCCGTCGCGGGGCCCCGATCCCAGGCGCGAAAGCGGATCCTGGACGCCGCCTACGACCTTTTCTCCACGCGCGGGATTCGGGCCGTCGGAATCGACGAGATCGTCGAGAGGGCGGCGGTCGCCAAGGCCACGCTCTACCGCCACTTCCGGACGAAAGACGAGCTCGTGCTCTCGTTTCTCGAGCAGCGCGAGGAGCTCTGGACGAAGGAGTTCTTCGAGGCCGAGGTTCGCCGGCGTGGTGCGACTCCGGAGGAACGACTCTTCGTGGTCTTCGACGTCTTCGACGAGTGGTTTCGCGCGGAGAGATTCGAGGCCTGCTCGTTCATCAACACCTTGCTCGAGATGGGGCCGGAGCACGTCCTCGGCAAGGCGGCAGTCGTCTATCTCGAGAACATCCGCGATCTGATTGCAACGCTGGCAGCGGAAGCGGGTCTGCGAGACGTGGATTCATTCGCAAGTTCCTGGCAGATCCTGATGAAGGGCTCGATCGTGTCGGCAGCCGGCGGCGACCTCGATGCGGCGCAGCGGGCCAAAGCGATGTCGCGCGTCGTGATCGAGCAGTACCGCTAAGGCACGCTGCTACCATCGCCGCGCCGCGGCAGTAGGAGTGTGTGAACCGCGTCAGGGCCGGGAGGCAGCAGCGCTAAGCATTCCTCCTACGTGCCGCGGTTAGTTTCCTCGAAAGTCCGGCTCGCTTCGCGAGCCATGATGACTTTCGAGGACGGCTTCGATCCGTTGCGTTGGCGGCCACCGCCGGCTGAGCCGGCAGTGGCCGCGGAAAGGGGCTTGGGTATCCTCGTCTTGCTCTTCGGGCGCATAGCTCAGCGGGAGAGCGCCCGCTTCACACGCGGGAGGTCCCTGGTTCGATCCCAGGTGCGCCCACTCGAGAACTCGCAGAGCCCAGCGTGAGAAAGGGGAGACCATGACCACACTCCAGAACCGGCCGAAGACCGCACTCCTCGTCGTCGACGTGCAGAACGGCGTCGTCGGGGGGGCCCACGGGCGCGATGCTGTCGTCGCGAACGTCGGCAACCTCGTCGAGAAAGCGCGGCGCGAAGACGTCCCCGTCGTCTGGGTCCAGCACTCCGACGACGAGGGGCTCGCGAAGGGGAGCGACGAGTGGCGGATCGTCCCCGAGCTGACTCCGGACGACGCCGAGCCGCTTATCGAGAAGAACTACCCCGACTCGTTCGAGGACTCCACCCTCGAGGCCGTGCTTTCAGGCCTCGGCGTCGGGCGCCTCGTCGTCGTCGGCGCACAGACGGATGAGTGCGTCCGCTCGACCCTCCACGGCGCGTTCGTCAGGGGGTACGACGCGACCCTCGTCAAGGACGCTCACACGACTGAGGATCAGACGGAATGGGGGGCACCGCCGCCGGACCAGGTCATCGCGCACACGAACCTTTACTGGACGTACCACAAGGCGCCGGGGCGGACTGCCGGGACGGTCGAGACCAAGGATGTCGACTTCGGCGGCACCTCCTGAAGACCTCGGGTGGGGTTCCCGAGTCGGGATGGTTCGTCCTCAACATGCGCGACGCGGTCTGGCGTCACGTCGACGGCCGCGGCGCGGTCTGCACGGTCGCGGACGATTTCGAAGGCGAGCGGCAATTCGAACAGCTCGGCGTCAATCCGTTCGTGCTCAATCCGGGCGAACCGATGGCTCTCTACCACTGGGAGGCCGACCAGGAGGGCTTCCTCGTCGTCTCGGGCGAAGCAGTTCTGGTCGTCGAGGGTGAGGAGCGACAACTGCGCGCGTGGGACTTCGTGCACTGTCCGCCGAACACGAAGCACGTGATCGTGGGAGCAGGAAACGGTCCGTGCCTCGTGATCGCGATCGGCGCACGCGAACACGACTCGCTGGGCTTCACCGTCGACGAAGTTGCGAAGCGCCACGGCGCGAGCGTCGAGGAGGACACGACGGACGGGGGAGTCGCGTACGCCGCCATCCCGAGCCGTGAGCCGACCGCGTATCGCGACGGCTGGCTGCCCGACTAACTAACCGCGATTCCCATGGTCGTGCTTGGACGGCAAGTGCAGCCAGTGCTGTCGCACCGGCAACGTGGCTGCCCCGGCGACGAGTCCGGCGACGATTGCCGCCACCACCAGCGCGGTGCGCGCTCTCGCGCCGCGCACTTCGGCTCTCGAGGAGGCCGCCACGTCCTCCTTCACGGTGACGAGTGCCCTCTTCAAGTAGGCGAGGACGTGCACGCCTATGAGGACCATCCAGATGACGGACACAGGCCCGTGCAGTTGTCGCGCAATGTGGAGGGCTCGCCCGTGCGTGATGCCCATTGCAACGCCGCTCGCGAGGAGAACGACCGTGGCCGCGATCAGAATCGGCGCAAGCAGCCGCATGATCAGCTGCGGCGCCCCCTTCAGTCGGTAGGCCTCGCTCCACGTGTAGTAGCGGGTGAAGCGCCAACCCGTGCTCGCGAGCTTCAGCAGCACCGGCGGAATCAGGACGAAGCCGACAAACACGTGGAGCGACAGGAACTGCTGCAGGCCGAAGAGCACTGTCGCCAGCTCGACGAGCGTCAGAACGATCAGGACGATCCCGACAGCCGCGGTCAGGCGCTCGTTACCGTCCGGGTTCAGCGCAGCCAGCTTTCACCCTTCGGGACGAGGCCGTGTTCGGTCGATTCGAGCCGCGACTCAGGGACCATCGGCCGGAGATTGTCGCACGAAAAAAAGAAGCCCCGGTGACTTGCGGCCTGTCACCGGGGCTTTGCCATGGAAGGTGCTTCCCCTTCTGAGATGCCGCGGCATTCACTTTCTTGCGTGACCGCTCGCTGATCCCTCGATCGAGTGAATTGCGGCGTTTCCTCCCCCTGAAGGGGGACGCAACCGGTGTTCCGCGCGCGCAGAGTGATCTCGGAGGGACATGGCTTCACTGCAACTGCGGGTGGAGAATTACTGCGGCGAGAGGGATAGGGACATGGCGAGAAAGAGATCTGGAAAGCGTGGGTCGGCGATCGTCGTATTGATGGTTGTCGCTGCGATCGCGGGGAGCCCATCGACGGCCACAGCTGCCGCTGGGAAGTCACAGCCTGTGATCAGTGCTGTTGTTCCGGCTCCTGTTGTGGCTGTTCCGGCTCCAGTGCTGGCGTTCGACTATGCCAGCTGGGCCGAAGCGAGCTGGGCCGGAGAGTGATCTGAGCGCCGGGCGCGCAGGGCGCGTCCGGCGGCTCACTCAAGCGAAACGCGAACCTGCCCGATAACCCGGGCTATGGGTCGGATGTTCGGTCTCGTTGCGACGCTCTGCTCACTCGCGATCGTGGGTGTTCTGACGATGTCCAGCATGAGCCACAACGGGCCGACTGCCAAAAGCACCAAGGTCGCGGAAGCGAAGGGGATTGCGGCGGTCAGCGGGCTCAACTTCACGACGGCTGCGCCGCAGCTCGAGGCCTACAAGGCTGAGAATGGGACCTACGCAGGGGCGACCCTGCCGCCGGCATTCGGCGTAACGGTCGTTCGCGGGGACGCGACCTCGTATTGCCTGCAGGCAGGCGTCGGCGGCGCCGTGCAGCACTTCACCGGTCCGGGCGGGACGCCTGCGGCCGGGCCCTGCTAAAGGTCTGGTGTGGAATTCGGCCGTCGTCGGAGGGCGCTCCAGACCAAGCCGGGCAGTGCGGTCGTTCGCGGTGCGTAGCGGCGCTACGTGCCGCGGGCGACCGTGCTGATCCGGCGCCGCGTCTGGTGCGTCATCCGGCCCGGCTGAATTTCACATCAGGCCTCTAGGTCAGACTTACGTTGTGACAATCGGGCCCGGCGGCGGCGTATGAAGGCCGTGAACGCGGTGACGACCTCGTGGCCGGCCTTGCGCGTCGATCGGCCGACCTTTTCGGCGGTTGCCGAGTCCGAGCTCGACGCAGTTCACCGTTACCTGCTGTTCCTCACGGGCAACAGGACGGTGGCGGAAGACCTGACGGGAGAGACCTTCGAGAAGGCGTTTCGCGTTTGGCGGCGTTTCGATCCGCGGCGGGGAACTCCTCGCGCCTGGCTTTGTGGAATCGCACGCACGACGGCGCTCGACCACTTCCGTTCCGAGGAACGGCGCCGCCGGCGCGAAGAGAAGTACGCACGCGA
>DAITAW010000144.1:0-5685 GCA_036824055.1 Gaiellaceae bacterium
TCGATCTTCCCGAACTCGAAGATCGTGGACGTCGCCCACTACGGCGAAGCGGGGCCTCGGCCGGCGGGAACGGTGATGGCGGTGAGCTTCGAGCTCAACGGGCAGAAGTTCGTCGCCTTGAACGGCGGGCCCGAGTTCACGTTCAGCGAGGCGATCTCTTTCCAGGTGAGCTGTGAGAACCAGGACGAGGTCGACACCTACTGGAGCAAGCTCTCCGAGGGAGGGGAGGAAGGCCCGTGCGGCTGGCTGAAGGACCGGTACGACCTGTCGTGGCAGATCTTCCCGAAGGCGTTGCCCGAGCTGCTCGGCGATCCGGACCGTGAGAAGGCGCAGCGCGTGATGGCAGCGATGTTGAAGATGAAGAAGATCGACCTCCACGCCCTCGAGCGAGCCGCGGCGGAGGCGTAGGACGAACTACCTCAGCAGCCGGCGGTGCAGAGCTTGCGTTGCCGGCGACGGTGAGATGCCGAGCTCGTTTCGCAGAAGCTGTCTGAGCTCTTCGTACACCTGAAGCGCCTCCGCCCGGTTCTCCCGCAGTTCGAGTACTTGCATTAGATAGCGATAGCCGCTCTCCCGGAAGGGAGCGTTGCGTCGCCTGAGACGAAAGGCCGTACGGCGATGTGCTGTGCGATCCGAGCCGCTACCCAAGCGTCTGCCCAGTCCTCCCGCGTCACCGCGGATTCGGCGCGATGGAGAGCGCCGGCCGCAGCCTCGACATCGACCATGGCCGAAGAGGCCTAGCGCGCGTAGCGGGGCAGACTGTGTGGGTTTCCCCACTTTCGCGGCGTCCTTGCACGCCCTAGCGGACGAGTACGGGGAGGTGCGCGAGTTGCTTGCGCGCCGCATCGAACGCGGCTCCGACTAGGGCTCGAGCTCGCGCTCGACCTCGTCGAGCCATTCCTCGTGGACGCGAACGAGCGCGCGGCCGAGCGAGTGGACAAGGCGGAGGTACCGCTCCCGGTGCGGCAGCTCCGTCGCGATCTCCTCGGCCGTGTCGAGCCGCGCGTTCAGGTCGTCGACCTCGGCGCGCAGGCCCCGGAGGCTCTCGAGCAGCTGCGCGTCGTCGACGAGGTCGCCGGCCAGTACGCGCACGATCGCCTCGTGCTGGATGCGCGGGAAGCTCGCCGGCTCCGCAATCCAGGCGCGCAACGCCTTTTCGCCCTTCACGGTCAGCGTGTAGTGGGTCCGCTCCCGCGTCTTCCCGGGCTGCTTCTCGGCCGCGAGATAGCCGAGCTCGGCAAGTCGCTTCGGCTCGGAGTACCAGTGGCTCTCCGAGGCGGTCCAGTAGACCCGGCCCTGCCGCATCATCCGCACGAGGTCGTGCGGACCGGCGCCGCCGCGACCGACCAGGACCAGCACGGTGTACGAGAACGGAGTGAGGGACGCGCTTGACATAGCTCCAATATGGAGTTATAAGCTCCAAAACGGAGTTTAACACAGGAGGAGTCATGCAGACGACCGCTTCGCGCACGCGCACCCTGGGCCCCGGCGAAGGCGAGGCCGTGAGCTTCCTGGGCAGCCCATTCGTCACCAAGCTCGACGGCGACGTGACCGAGGGGCGCTTCGACCTGATCGAGGCCGTCGGCCCGGCAGGAGACATGCCGCCGCTGCACGTGCACCACTCGCACGACGAGGTCTTCTACGTCCTCGAGGGCGAGATGAGCTTTCACGTCGGCGCGGAGACATTCACGGGCGGTCCGGGCACGACCGCGTTCGCGCCGCGCGGGATCCCGCACGTGTACCGAGTCGAAAGCGACAGCGCACGCTGGCTCGCAATGACGAGTCCGGCGGGCTTCGCCGACTTCGTGTCCGCCGTGGTGGCCGCGGGCGAAGTCGATCCGGGGACGCTGGCCGCGATCGCCGCCGAGCACGACATCGAAATCCTCGGCCCGCCCGGGATGCTTCCCGCGCAGCTGTCAGAGGTCGGCGAGGCGAGCAGGCGGGCGGAGCTTGCGTACGAGCGGATCGTCGAGACGGCACGGGCCAAAGACCGGGCCGCCAAGGTTCGTCCAAGGTCGGGACGACCGTCTCGCCGGAGACTCCGGCCATGAGCGCCGCAGTTCGCATGACACCGGCCTGTCGCTCAGCGCGCCGGCGACGAGAGGGGGACACGATGAAGACCTTCCTGCTGATGTGCGCCGCGGCGTTTGCCGCGGCCTGTTTCGTACCTTCCTCAGCACTTGCGTACACGAGCACGGGCACGAGCTATCCGTTGATCGTCGTCGACAACTCGGCCGGCGACCAGAGCGAGCCGCACGTCGGTGGCCGGTACTCCTCGTACAACGTCCTCGACTCGGCTGGGGCGAACTCAATCGGCTACTACGACTTCGCCACGCAGACGAGGGGCGCGATCGCGCAAACGCCGTCGGACAACCTCGACAACCTGTCGGATGTGTCCGGGAACACGATCGTCTTCATGCGGATCTCGATCTCGGGAGGATCGAGCGCGATCGATTCGTACCCGGTCGGGGGGACGGCGACGGAGGTGGCGCCGGTCCCGCCGCCAGGGAACGCTCAGCGAAACAATCCGTCGATCGGCGCCTCCACGATCGCATGGGAGGACGTCGGCGTCGCCGCCGACATGAACCCCGAGATCGTCGTCGACCTTGGCGGCGTGCTCACACGACTTACCAACGATCCAGCCGCGGACCAGAACCCCAACGTTTCGCCGGACGGGTCAGCCGTCGTCTGGGAGAGGTGCTCGGCGAACTGTGACGTGTACTCGGCTGTGAAATCCGGCAGCGGGTGGAGCGTCAGCCCCGTGGCGGCGACCTCTGCCAACGAGACCTCGCCGGACACCAACGGCAGTGTCGTGGTCTACGCGAGTGACGCAAGCGGTTCCTCCCGCGTTCATGTCGCCTCGTTGAGTGGAGGTGGAGATCAGACGATCCCGCTGCCACCGGGTACCTCGGATGCGAACCATCCGGCGGTCGCCGGCGACTTCGTCGTCTTCGAGGCGGGAACGAACCTAAGCCACGACATCTGGGTGTACGACCTCGCTGACGGCAGCTTCCGCCAGATCACGAACACGCCGCAGGACTACGAGCTCCTCGCCGACATCAGCGCCTCGACAACCAGCGGCGTCACCACTGTGAACGTGGTCTGGGAGGTCTTCGGAGGAGCCACGGGCTTCGACGTCTACGGGTCTCAGTTCCAGGTCACGTCCCAGCCGCCGTTCACCGATCAGTTCCTGTCACCGCTCGCGCAGTCGACCGACCCGGCGAACCCGGTGATCAACACCGGCAAGAACGGCCGCGTGATCCCGGTCAAGGTGCAGATCAGCCAGGGCGGAATCGCGGTCACCGATGCGAACGCGGCAGGTCCGGTCACGATCGCCGTTTCCAAGCTCGCCTCCTGCAGCAGTAGCGCCGGCAGTGATCCGGTCACGAGCTACGCAGACGCCGGCCAGTCGAGCGCGGGCACGAACCAGTTCCACTACGACGCCGGCGCGCAGGCGTGGGTCTACAACCTCGACACGAAAGCCCTCGGGCTTGTCACCGGCAATTGCTACCGGATCGACGTGTCCGTGAACGGAACGCAGATCGCGAACGCGTTCGCGGTGTTCCAACCGACGAAGTAGGAGGGAAACGATGAAAGGCCATTCGCACTCGTGGTCTCCGGCTCGGGATCGTCGCTGCGATCCTGCTAGTCATGGCAGCCGGCGTCTCGTACGCGACGATTGCAGAGAGCAACGCTGTTTATACGGCGTGCAAGCTGAACGCGACCGGGACGATAAGGCTGATCAACCCGTCACTGGGCAGTTCGTCGCTGCTCGGGCACTGCACCTCGCTCGAGACTCAGATCAGCTGGAATCAACAGGGACAACCCGGGTTGACGGGGCTCATCGGCCCGCAGGGGCCGAAGGGCGACGCGGGGCTGGCGGGGCCTCAAGGGCCGAAGGGCGATGCGGGCTCGGCCGGACCGCAGGGGGCGAGGGAGACCCCGGAGCAGCAGGGCCATCGGGTCCGGCTGGGCCTCAGGGGCCTCAGTGTCCGAAGGGCGATACGGGCCTTGTCGGTTCGCAGGGGCCAAAGGGCGATCCGGGTTCGGCGGGTGCCGGCGGGCCTAGGGCGTCCGGCGAGATCTACGGTGGAGACGCTCAGGCGCCCCCACAGCTCTATGGCAGCAAGAACATCGTCTCGGTCTCGAGAGTTGGAACGGGCCAATACCGCGTCTCGCTCGAACCGTCCATCGACTTCTCCACAACTGTCGTCCTCGCGACGTCCGTCGATGGCGCCCTAACGGTCGCCGCGCACGGCGGCATCAACTCGGGCAGGCACATTCTTCCCCAATTTCGCCTGCCTAGGGCAAGTCCAAGTAACGACGTATAACTCGAGCGGAAACCTTGCCGACGGTGATTTCGACCTCGTCGTCTTCTAGTCCGCGCCCACCGCGACAGTCGGCAGAATCGGCTTCGGAGTGACTTTCGCGAAATAGCTATCGCAGTGTTGATCCCGCGGGGCTGGAGCGACGCGCCCCGGCCCCGCGGCTCTCAGCCGAACGTGCAGTCGACGACGACCTTGTCGAGCGCGCTCTTGAGCGCGGAGAGCTCCTGCTCGTCGAGTTGCGCGACGAACAGTTCCGACACGCCGCGGAGATGAACCGGGGCGGTCTCGGTGAGACGGGCCACGCCGGCGTCGGTCAGCGTCACGACCACGCCGCGTGCGTCCGCAGTGGCCTTTGCTCGTCGGACGAGCCCTTCGTCGACCAGCCGCGCTACACGCCTGGTCATGCCCGAGCGTGAGATGAGCGCCCGGTCCGCAAGCTCCGTCATGCGCAGCTCGCCCCCCGCGTTCGCCAGCTGAGCGAGCACGTCGAAGTCGGCCAACGCCAGTCCCGTCGCTTGGGCGAGGTCGGCCTCGAGGCGGCGCATGAGGGTGGCGTGTGCCTGGAGGAGCGCCGCCCAGGCTTCGAGTCCCCTCCCGTCCGGCAGCGCCTTGGCCACCAGCCGACTGAGCAGACCGGCGACGTCGGATCCAGAACTTACTTGCATTCTGTCAGTAGAGTACTTGCAGTCGCAAGTATATCCAACCGCTGGGGAAGGACGATCATGACCACGGAACTGCAAGCGGACGTCGACTTACTCAATCGTCGGTTCGCGACTGTGGCGGACGCGGCGCGCGTTACGCGGGTCGCAGCCGCTCTCGAGGCCAACGGAATCACCGCCATCCGCGCTGCCAATGCCGAGGAGGCGAAACGTATTGTCCTCGATCTGATCCGGCCGGCTCCGAAGTCCATTCCGGCGCCTCCAGGTCTCTCGAGGTGTCCGGCATTTCCGAGGAGCTCCAGAAGTCGGGGCGGCACGAGCTCATCGGCCCACGGATCTGGAGCATGGACCGGGAGACGCAGGCCGACGAGATCCGGCGCCTGAGCTCGTCGCCCGACTTCATGCTCGGCAGTGTCCATGCCGTCACCGAGACCGGGTCGCTGCTCGCCGCCTCGGCGAGTGGCAGTCAGCTCGGACCGTACGCCGCCGGTGCCGGGAAAGTCATTCTCGTGGTCGGGACGCAGAAGATCGTCTCGGACCTCGACGAGGGGCTCCGCCGCATCTACGACTACGTCTTCCCACTCGAGGACGCACGTGCCGAGGCCGCCTACGGCGTGCACAGCGGCGTGAACAAGATCCTCATCGTCAACCGCGAATGGGACGCCGGGCGCACCACCGTCGTCCTCGTCGACGAGGTC
>DAITAW010000036.1:0-2988 GCA_036824055.1 Gaiellaceae bacterium
TGACCCTCGCCGGCAGCACCTTGCTCTACGTGCTGCTGTGGCAGATCAAGGGGCCGTTCTGGGCGTGGGCGCTGGTGTCGGTGCTGATCGGGCTCGGGTTCACGTTCTTCTCGGGAGCCGTCGACGCGTGGCTCGTCGACGCCCTCGCCGCGACCGGATTCGAGGGGAATCTCGAATCAGTCTTCGGGAGGGGACAGGTCGTGTCCGGGGCCGCCATGCTCACGGGGTCGGTCGCGGGCGGATACATCGCTCAGGTCACGAGCCTCGGTGTCCCGTTCGTGTTGCGGGCGTGCGTGCTCGGGGTGATGTTCGTGCTCGCGTTCGTGTTCATGCGCGACATCGGCTTCACGCCGACTCGCGGCGACGGCTTCGTGCGCGGTGTCAAACGGATCTCGGGCGCGTCGATCGAGTACGGATGGCGGGTGCCGGCTGTGAAATGGATCATGCTTGCGTCACCGTTCACGGCCGGCGTCGGCATCTACGCCTTCTACGCATTGCAGCCGTACCTCCTCCAGCTTCGCGGCAACCCGAACGCGTACGGCATTGCCGGCCTCGTGGCGGCGATCGTCGCCGGCGCTCAGATCCTCGGCGGCTTTGCGGCACCGTGGATCAGGGGGCTGTTCGAGCGTCGTACGTCGGCGCTTTTCGCGGCGACCGCCGCGAGCGCGGTGACGCTCGCGTTGATCGGTGTCGCCGACCGCTTCTGGGCGGTGATTGCGCTGATCGTCGTCTGGGCGTTGCTGTTCGCCGCTCAGACGCCGATCCACTCGGCGTACCTGAACGGATTGATTCCGTCACAGCAGCGCGCGACGATCCTGTCCTTCGATTCGATGATCGGCTCGAGCGGCGGCGTCGTCATCCAGCCCGCGCTGGGGCGCGCAGCCGACGCGTGGGGCTACGCCGGCTCGTACATCTTCGGAGCCGGCATCTCGACGCTGGCGCTGCCCTTCATTCTGCTGTCGCGACGGCAGGGAGTGCCTGCCGACACCGCGACGGCGGGCGAGCTGTCCGGCGTGCTCGAGCCCGCGACCGAAGAGCTCTAGCCCGCGCGCAGCTCCTGAGCTTCTTCGAGCCTGGCAAGGCGCCTCAGACTCTGCGCTTCGATCTGCCTGATCCGCTCGCGCGTCAGGTGGAACACGTTCGCGATCTGCTCCAGTGACTGAGGATCGTGTCCCGCCAGCCCGAAGCGCATTTCGAGCACGTGCCGCTCGCGCTCGTCGAGTGTCTCCATCACCCGGTGGAGTTGTTCCTCGCGCTGCGTCGTGTCGGCGGCATCCTCCGGAGCCAACGCGTTCTCGTCGGGGATGAAGTCCCCGAACTCGGCGTCCGCGTCGTCGCCGACGGGACGGGCGAGCGAGATCGGCAGCTGCGAGGCACGACGAAGCGAGACGACCTCGCTGACGGTCATCTCCAGGTCGACTGCGAGCTCGGCGTCCGTCGGCTCACGACCCCACTCGGCGCGAAGCTCTCGCTCGCGGCGAACGATCCTGTTCAACCGGTCGATGACGTGGACGGGCACCCGGATCGTGCGCGCCTTGTTCGCGATTCCGCGCTCGACCGCCTGGCGGATCCACCAGGTTGCGTACGTGGAGAACTTGAAGCCCTTGCGCCAGTCGAACTTCTCGGCTGCGCGGACGAGCCCGATCGTTCCCTCCTGAATCAGGTCCAGCAGCGGCAGGCCCTGGTGCTGGTAGCGCTTCGCGATCGAGACGACCAGGCGGAGATTCGTCTCGACCAGCTCACGCTTCGCGTGGCGATCACCCGCCTCGATGCGCTTCGAGAGCCGCACCTCGTCTGCCGCGGTCAACAGCTCGAACCTGCCGATCTCGGTCAGGAACGCCTGTAGGGACTCCTTCGGCGCCAGATCAACGGCCGGCGCGGCTTGTGCTTTACGCACCGTCGCTGCGCTCACGCTCCCAGCGACTCGACGGCGAAGTCAACGAACGGATCGATCATCCCGGCCTCCTCGGAATCGATGATGGAGAAACACGAGAAGAAGCCGTCTGGCGCTCGCAAGTGCGTCGGCCGCGACTACCCGTTACCCGTCGTCCAACGTAGCACCGAAGTGACAACTGTCACGTGGGTGGGGCGATGCGGCCGATCGACGTGCAGACGATGCGGCCGTCGTCGGCCTCGTAATGTCCCCGACGCACCGGGCCGATTGCACGCCAGCGGCGTCCGTGCAGGTCGAACTCGTCTCCGACCCGCAGCGAGCGAGCTCGCGCGACGGTTGTCTCGGAGCGCCGGCCGTTCGGGTACTCGAGGCAGACGAGCGATTCGACTGTCGTTACGCCCCAGTAGGTCACCACAGTCTCTTATCGGTTCGCGGCGGCGAGGACTTGAACCGGCGCCGGTGCCGAGGCTTCGATGCCGCGGCCGAGCACGGCGAGCAACACCGTCATGGCGACGACGATCCCGAGTGCGGAGCGGAGGCCGACGATGCCCGCGGCGAAGCCGATCGCCGCTGGGCCTGCGAGGAAACCCAGCCAGCCGATCGTCGACACAGTCGCGACGCCGGCGCCGGCCGAGACGCCGGCCGCCGTGCCGGCCGCGCGGAAGAGCACGGGGATGACGACCCCCAGGCCGGCCCCCATCGCGATGAAGCCGATGACGCCGGCCGCTGTCGAGCCGAGCGCAAGGGCAACGCCGAGGCCGGCGGCAGCCAGCGCTCCTCCGGCGCTGACGAGGGCGGCCGGCTCGAGCCGGCCCGAGATGCGGTCGCCGGCGAGCCGGCTCGCGGTCATGGCGAGCGAGAACGCCGAGTACCCGAGTGCCGCAACCGCAGCCCCGGCACCGGCCGAGCGCGAGAGGTAGACCGCGCTCCAATCGACGGCGGCTCCCTCGGCCAGCATGCAGCAGAACGCGGCCGCGCCGAGCACGACCAGCGCACGCCGGATCTGCAGCTTGGCTCGTGGGCCGGCCGTGACGCCTTCGCCGGGCAGCAGTCTTCCCATCACCGCGACAGTCGTCGCGGCGACGCTGACGCCC
>DAITAW010000036.1:2998-23393 GCA_036824055.1 Gaiellaceae bacterium
CGCCGGCGAGGCCGCCTGCGCTGAAGGCCGCGTGCATCGACGAGAGAATCCGCCGCCCCTGCGTGTGCTCGAGCGCGAGACCCTGCGCGTTCGCAGCGACGTTGGTCGAGCCGAACCCGGCGCCGAAGGCGAAGAGCGCCGCGGCGAGAGACGCCACGCCGTTCGTGAAGCTGGTCGACAGAAGCGCCACGCAGGTGCTGAGCAGCGCCACGACGAGAACTGGACGACTCCCGATTCGATCGCACAACCGGCCGGCGACCGGCATTGCGACGAGCGCGCCGAGCGCCGACGCGAACAGCGCGACGCCGAGCTGTGGATTGCTCAGGCCGGCGTGGTCCTGGACCGCGGGCACGCGCGACGCCCAGCTCCCGAGGAGGATGCCGTCGGCGAGGAAGCACACGCTGATCGCGACGCGAGGCAGGCGGCTCGCTGCGATCACGCCGCGAAGACCTCGATCCCGCGCCGGCGATACGGCTCGAGCTCATCGTCGTCAAGCGGCCCGTCGATCACCAGGTGGGTCAATTCGTCGATCGGTGCGACAACATAGGGGCCTGCCGAACCGAGCTTGTCGGCGGCCGAGACGGCGATCACCTCCGCTGCGCTCGCAACCATCGCCCGCTTGACGTGCGACTCCTCGAGCTCGAGCACGGTGATCCCGATCTCGGGGTGCAGGCTGCAGACGCCGAGCACGAGAACGTCGGCGCGGATCGAGCGCAGCCCCTCGACGGTCGCGGCGCCGACGAGCGCGCGCGGCTCCTTGGCGAGCGCGCCGCCCAGCATCGCGACCTCGACATGCGGATGCTCGGCGAGCGCCAGCGCGATCGCCGGGCTGTTCGTGATCACGGTCGCGCGCAGCTCCGGGCGCAGGTGGCGCGCCACCTCGAGCGTCGTCGTGCCCGCGTCGAGCAGGATCACCTGGTCGTCGGAGAGCAGCGACTCGGTGCGCCGCGCGATTGCCTCCTTCGCCGCCGTCGCCTGCTCGCGACGCACCGCGTAGGGCCGTGCGCCCGCCACCGGCGGGAGCGCGCCGCCGTGGACTCGCCGGACGAGCCCGCCCTGTGCGAGCTCGCGCAGATCACGCCGAACGGTGTCGATCGAGACGTCGAGAGCCTGACTCAGCTCAGCCGCGACGACGCGGCCGTCGCTCTGCAGCCGCTCCAGGATCAGTTGCCGGCGCTCCGCGTTCAGCACGGGCATATTCAAGCAGAAACGTGCATATCCGTGCAGAGACAGGCACCGCTCGCGGGCGTCCACACGCCCGGTAGCCCTGCGTCGGTGACGGGCGACGGCGTCGGTTTCCGGGCGAGAGCGTCGAGTATCGCGAGGCGCGCGAGGCGCTGCTCCGGGCCGAGGTCGACCTTCGCGAGCGGATCGAGGCGACCGCCGCGCTGCGCCGGGCACTCCCGCTCGGAGGTGCGGTCCCCACCGACTATGTCTTCGACGAGTGGGACGCCGCCGTCGGGAAGGTCCATCACTTCTGGAGCAGCGAGCTCTTTCGCGTGCCGAACGCCGCCGGTCTTCATCCCCGTCACGTTGATTTCATGTGGCCGATCTGGGCCGTCGTCGACGGCACTCCCGACGGGCGCGGGGCAGCCTGGGAGCCCGGCCTCGATTACGGCTAGGCGCCGGCGAGCTGCCGGAGCGCGGCGACGAGCCCGCGCAACTCCAACCCGCGAGCGGTCAGCCGGTACTCGGTGCGCGGCGGCCGTCCTTCGACCGTCGCCCGCGCGAGGATCCCCGCTTGCTCCAGCTCGACGAGCCGCGTGGCGAGGGTGGCCGGCGGGATCGAGCCGAGCGACTGCGAGAACTCGTTGAACCGGACGGCCCCCTCGTGGGAGGCCCAGATGATCGAGACCGTCCAGCGCCGCTCGAGGAGGTCCGCCGCGCGGCGGACCTCCTCGGGGAGCGGCGAGCAGCTACGACAGCGCATGCGTCGAGTGCGACTCGAGCGACAGCTCGAGCACCTCGTCGAGGCTCATCACCGGATGGAAGCTCATCTCGTTGCGAACGTCCTCGGGGATGTCGTCGAGATCGGCCCGGTTTCGCTCGGGAATGATCACGTCGGTCAAGCCGGCCGCATGGGCCGCGAGAGCCTTCTGCTTGAGGCCGCCGATCGGCAGCACGCGACCCTGCAGCGTGACCTCGCCGGTCATGCCGACTGTGTGCTTCACCGGCCGGCCCGTGAGCAGGGACGCGAGCGCGGTCGTCATCGTGATTCCGGCACTGGGGCCGTCCTTTGGAATCGCGCCCGCAGGGACATGCACGTGGAAGCTCGTGTCCTCGAAGACGTGTTCGTCGAGCCCGAGCTTCTCCGCATGCGAGCGGACGTAGGAGAGCGCGATCTGCGCCGACTCCTTCATCACGTCGCCGAGCTGTCCGGTCAGGACGAGGCCGTCCTTGCCCGGCATCTTGGTCGCCTCGACGAACAGCACGTCGCCGCCGGTGCCGGTGACCGCCAGGCCGGTGGCCACGCCGGGCACCGCCGTCCGCTCGGCCGACTCCTGGTAGAAGCGCTGTTTGCCGAGCGCATCGCGGACCGTCGGCTCAACGATCGAGATCGGCGGTTCCGCAGTGCCGGAGGCCACAGTGGTCGCCGTCTTGCGCAGCAGCTTGCCCAGCTCACGCTCGAGCTGGCGAACTCCGGCCTCGCGCGTGTACTGGCTGACGATCAGTTCGAGCGTGGTGTCGTCGATCGACACCTCTTCCTCGCGCAGGCCTGCACACTCACGCTGGCGCGGCCAGAGGTAGCCACGTGCAATTGCGACCTTCTCGTCGACGGTGTAACCGTCGAAGCGGATCACTTCCATGCGGTCGAGCAGCGGACCGGGGATCGTCTCGGCCACGTTGGCCGTCGCGATGAAGACGACTTCGGATAGGTCGAGCTCGACGTCGAGGTAGTGGTCGCGGAACGAGTGGTTCTGCGCCGGGTCGAGCACCTCGAGCAGGGCCGCCGAGGGATCGCCGCGCCAATCGGCGCCGACCTTGTCGACTTCGTCGAGGAGGATGACCGGGTTCATCGTTCCCGCGTCGCGCAGCGCTCGCACGAGCCGGCCCGGCAGTGCGCCGATGTAGGTGCGGCGGTGGCCGCGGATCTCGGCTTCGTCGCGCACGCCGCCGAGCGACATGCGCACGAACTCGCGATTGAGCGCGCGGGCGATCGATTCGCCGACCGACGTCTTGCCGGTCCCGGGCGGCCCGATCAGCGTCAGGATCGCGCCGGAGCGCTTATCTTCAGCGATGCCGCGCTCCTGGCGCAGCTTGCGGACGGCCAGGTACTCCACGATTCGCTCCTTGACGTCGTCGAGACCGGCGTGGTCGCTGTCGAGGACTTCGCGCGCGTTGACCGGATCGAGCCGTTCCTCGGATCGCTTGCCCCAGGGCACGGCGAGCAGCCAGTCGAGGTAGGTGCGAATCATCGAGGACTCGCCGCTCTGGTCGCCCATCCGCTCCAGCCGCGCGACCTCGCGCTCGGCCTGCTCGCGAACCTCGTCGGGTAGATCAGCCTCTGCGATCTTCCCGCGGTAGTCCTCCGAGACCGAGGCGTCATCCTCGCCCAGTTCCTTGCGGATCGACTCCAGCTGTCGGCGGAGGATGTACTCGCGCTGCTGGCGCTGTGCACCTTCCTCGACGTCCTCGCGGATCCGATGACGGATCTGCAGTTCTGCCAGGCGCTCCCGTTGGAGCCGCAAGGCAAGCTCGAGCCGCTCGACCACGTCAACTGCTTCGAGCATTTCGATCCGCTGCTCGAAGGTGATCTCCGGTGCGTAGGCGGCGGTGTCCGCGAGCGTGCCGACCTCACGAATGGAGCGCACGAAAGCGGAGATGCGCCCGTCGTCACCGCGCAGCTCCAAAATCTCCTCGACGACCGCGCGGTACTCGCGTTCGAGCTCGCGCGTCTTCACGCCCGGCGGCTCCTCGTCGGGACGCTCCTGCACTTCGACTCGGAGGCGGCCCTGGGCGTCGGTGTGGGCGGCACCCGCGACGCCGCGGTGCAAACCGACGAGATTGACGGCTCCGACGCCGCCGGGCAGGCGCACCCGTTCGGCGACCTCGGCGACCGTGCCGACCTTGGCGTACTCGCCGTCGTGGCGCGGCACGAGCAGGACGCGCTCCTCGTCGCCCACATCGGCCGAGATCGTGACGTTCATGTTCGGGAAGACGACGGTGTCGTCAAGCGGGACCAGCAGTAGCGTGCTCAAAGCTTCATCACCCTTCTTCTTCTCGTGGATACATCTGGAATAGTAGCTTCAACTACTGAAGCTACCGAGGGAGGGTCACCCGGGCGGCTCGACTGCCCGGCGCCTTGTCGTACGATCGCCGGAGTGGCCTACGACGAGGAACTCGCCGCGCGGATCCGCGACCTGGTCGCCGGCGAGCCCGATCTCACCGAGAAGAAGATGTTCGGCGGGCTGGCGTTTCTGATCGGCGGCGACATGGCCGTCGCGGCAAGCGGCCAGGGCGGGGCATTGGTTCGCGTCGATCCCGCGCAGTCAGACAACCTCGTAGCGACGACGAGCGCGAGTCTCATGGAAATGCGCGGGCGCTCGATGCCGGGGTGGCTGCGAGTCGACTCCGGTGACCTTCGCACCAAACGTGAGCTCGCCAAGTGGGTCGGACTCGGCGCGGCCTACGCCCGCTCGCTTCCCGCGAAGCGATAGCCCGACCACCGATAGCGATGGCCCGGTGGTCGGGGGTTCGTTTCCGCTCAGCGAAGCGAGATCGCGACCTGCTCCAGGAGATCCATGGCGTCTTGCATGCCTGCTTCCATGCCCGCGTTGATGTGCGCATCACGGCCTTGCTTCGCCGGGTGCTCCACGAGGACCGTCAGGGTCGTCCGCCCGTCCGCCTCGGTGAGGGTGAGGGTGTTCAGCGCCGCGTGCAGCTCGGCGTCGGGGATGCCCTCGTAAACCTCGGTCGCGACGAGTCGCTCGTTCGGGACGATTTCGCGGTACTCGCCGTGGAAGCCGACCTCGAAGCCGTCGGGCGTCACGCTCACATAACGCCACCTGCCACCGACCCGAAGGTCGATCTCGGCGATCGTCACCTCGCCGCGGTTCGCATGCCACCAGCGCTTGACGAGCTCGGGTGTGGTCCACGCCTTGTACACGAGGTGCTTGGGTGCGTCGAAATCCCGGGTGATGAGGATCTGCTCATCGTTGGGGAGGGTCACCGTCGCCGCCCCGCTACTCGTCACTGTCATGTCCTTCCTCCTCTTGTTTGAGTTCCTCGAGCACGACGTCCAGCTGGTCGAACCGCTCTGACCAGGAGCGCTCGTAGTTCTTCACCCAGTCATGGATGGGCTTGAGCGCGTGGCCGTTCAGCCGGTAGAGCCGCTGGCGTCCTTCCTCGCGCACGTCCACCGCGCCAACTTCGCGGAGCACCCGCAGGTGCTTCGAGACCTGTGGCTGGGCGAGCCCGAGGATGCGCACCAGGTCGTTCACCGGACGCTCCCCGTCGGCAAGGACATCCAGGATCTGTCGCCGGCGGGGCTCGGCCACTGCGTTGAACGAATCTGCCGTCGTCGCTGCTCGCGCCACGGCCTTATCGTATACCCATATAAGAATATGTCAACTGACGACAGCACTGGCCCGGCCCGCGTGGAGTGCGGCGGCGACTCTCTCACCAGAAATAAATTGAGCACCTCAACCGTTGAGCACCACGATGAGGAGGCAGCCGGAGTCGCAGCGGCGCGAGGAGGCCGAGATCGAGCGGCTGCTTACGCAGCTACGGCGCCAGGTCGCGCAGCTGCGCCGGCTGGAGCTGGCGCCGCGCGATGGGAGCGATCTCACCACGAGTAGGCAAACGGTCGCGGAGCTGCGGTGGCAGCTCGCACGCCTCGTTGCCAACCAGTCCGATGGCGGCCAGTCGGTGGCCGCCTAACCCCGGAAGGAGACCATGAGCAAGCCCGGGAAGCGGCGTGATGCAGTCACCAACAGCGAAGGGAGACAGAGATGTTCAAGAGCATCCTCATTGCGTGGGACGGGTCCGAGCACGCTAAGCGCGCGCTCGGCGAAGCGGTCGACCTTGCGCGCGCGCAGGACGGGAGGCTGACGTTGCTGACGGTCGCTGCGCCGCTCCAGGTCTGGCCCGGTTACGTCCTTCCGATCACGGAGGCGGATCTGATCAGCGCTGCGGAGAAGACACTCGCCGAAGGAGAGGCACTTGTGTCCGAAGGCGTCCAGGTATCGGGGCATACGGCCGCAGGAGACCCCGGCAGCGAGCTCGTGAAGCGAGCGGCGGCCGCAGATCACGATCTGATCGTGATGGGTTCCCGCGGGCGCGGCGCGGTCCGGTCAGCCTTCCTCGGGTCCGTCTCGCATTTCGTCCTCAACCACACGACTGTTCCCGTGCTGATCGTCCACGACGCCGGCAGAGAGTCCGGCGAAGGCGCTCAGGGGTAGCTCCGAGCTCTCAACCAAATGTGCAATCGACGGTGACCTTGTCGAGTGCGCTCTTGAGAGCGGCGAGCTCCTGATCGTCGAGTTGCGCGACGAACAGTTCGGACACACCGCGTAAGTGGACCGGAGCGGTCTCGGTGAGGCGGGCGACGCCGGCGTCGGTCAGCGAGACGACGACGCCGCGGGCATCCGCAGCGCTGTTCGCGCGCCGGACGAGGCCCTCAGCGACCAGGCGGCCTACCCGCCGGGTCATGCCTGATCGTGAGATGAGCGCCCGGTCCGCGAGCTCCGTCATGCGTAGCTCGCCGCCCGCGTCAGCCAACTGAGCGAGCACGTCGAAGTCAGCCAAGGGCAGTCCTGTCGCGCGCTCGAGGTCGGTCTCGAGCCGCCGCATGAGCGTGGCGTGCGCCCGGAGGAGTGAGCTCCAGGCGTCGAGCCCGCCGCGGTTCGGCAGGCCTGCCGCCGCGAGCCGATCGATGAGGCCCGCGACCTCGGGTCGAGGATCTACTTGCATACGCAACCACCTAGTGGGTAATGTGCTTGCGGACGCAAGCATATCGCGAAATCCATCGAAAGGACGCCGTGGACACGCAAAGCAAGCCCGATCTGGAGAGGTCGGTCAACAGTCAATTCGCGGTCGTCGCGGACGATGCCCGCGTCGCCCGAACGGCCGCGGCTCTCGAGGCCAACGGAATCAGTGTCGTCCGTGCCGCCGACGCCGCTGACGCGAAGCGAATTGTCATGGACCTGGTTCCAGCCGGGGCCCAGGTCCACAACGGCGCCTCCCAGACGCTCGAGGAGACGGGCATTGCCGAGGAGATCCACAACTCCGGCCGGTACGAGCCGATCCACCCACGGATCTGGAGCATGGACCGGGAGACGCAGGCCGACGAGATCCGCCGGCTGACGTCGTCGCCCGACGTGATGCTCGGCAGCGTGCACGCAGTGACCGAGACCGGGTCGCTGGTCGCGGCGTCGGCGAGTGGCAGCCAGCTCGGGCCCTACGCCTCCGGTGCGGGGAAGGTCATTCTCGTGGTGGGGACACAGAAGATCGTGTCCGACCTCGACGCGGCACTCCGGCGCATCGACGAGTACGTCTTCCCCCTCGAGGACGCGCGTGCCGAAGCGGCCTACGGCGTGCACAGCGCCGTCAACAAGGTTCTCATCATCAACCGGGAGTACGTGCCCGGGCGCATCACCGTCGTCTTCGTCGACGAGGCGCTGGGCTTCTAGGTCCGAAAGGAGCAACGCACCATGGTCACTCAGATCGACACACAAGAGCGCGAGGCCGTCCTCGTCGAGGACGCTCACGTTCGCCCGGTCCTGGGCCTCGACGTCCTCGAACCGCTGCCGTCGTCGCGAATTCCGTACCGAATGGTTGATCCGTACATCCTCGTCCACGAGGCCGTTGTCTCGGTCACGCCGGAGCGGGCGAGCCTCGATACCAAGCACCAGCACCGCGGCTTCGACAACCTCTGGTATGCGATCTCGGGCTCTTCGAGCACGGGTCACAGCACGGGTCCCGGTGGTGCAATGGAGCGGGCTCGACTGGAGACCGGTTCGCTGCTGAAGCTCCGAACGGGCCGTGGCGTGTGGCATGCGGAGGGAATCGGCCGGGACGAGCTCGAGGACGGCAAGGAAGGGACAGAGATGCGTGGTCTGCTCTTCTGGGTGAATCTGGCGCGGAAAGACAAGGGTGCCGAACCGAGCGCCCAGCTCCTGCAGCCACAAGACGTGCCTGTGCGGCACGAGGGTGGCGCCATCGTCCACGTTCTGGTCGGGAAGGGCTCGCCGGTTGAGCTCGGGACTCCCGGCCTGATTCTGGACGTCGACCTGCCGCAAGGCGGAGGTTTCACGAGCCCGATCCCGTTCGGATTCAACGCCTTCGTGTACATCCTGGACGGCGAGGCCGCGTTCGGCGCCAACCGACGCCGCGCCAGCCGTTCGCAAATTGTCGTTCTTGGGCGTGGCACTGCACTCTCAGTTGAGGACGCGGAGCCCGGGACGCGGTTCGTACTGATGGCCGGTAAGCCCTACGGCGAGACGCCCGTCTTCAACGGACCGTTCGTGGACTAGTGGAGAGTGGCCGTCGGTGCCCTCACGCCGGAGTAGCGGAACGGCTGCCTGTTCGCGGCGCTCCTAGAACTCAGGTGGCAAGCGCGCCTGGCCGAGATCGACCCGCTCGCCGCGCATCGGAACGCCTTCGCGAAGCAACAGCTGCCGTTGCGGTTTCCCCTTCGGCAAGCTGCCATCCGCGCGGACGACTCGATGCCACGGGATGCCGTGCGTCTGCGAGAGGACGAGTCCGACGAGGCGCGGCGCGCGAGGATCGATGTCGCCGTAGGTGCGCACGAACCCCTCGGGAATCGCGCGCACCCGCTCGGCAATGCGCGCAGTCCGCGACTCGCGCTGTTCTCGATCTTGCTGTGGCGGGCCCATAGGATCGCTCTATCACGAGAAAGGAGTCGAATGGCGATCACTCTGCCGCCGACGATCGCGAGTTTCATCGCCGCCAGCAACGCCAGAGACCTCGAAGCAGCCGTCGCCTGCTTCGCCGCCGACGCGGTCGTCGAGGACGAGGGGGAGACGCACCGGGGGCTCGGCGAGGTGCGAGCCTGGAAGCAGGCGACCGAAGATCGCTTCCGCTACACGATCGACCCGACCGGCATCGACCAACGCGAAGGTCGCGCCAATGTCAGCGCCACCTTGACCGGCAACTTCCCCGGCAGCCCGGTCGAGCTCGAGTACGAGTTCACGCTCGCTGACGACGTGATCGAGTCGCTGAAAATTCATCCCTGACGATCGAGTGAGCCGGCCGGCAGGCGATACGGAATCAACGTCGACTCGGTAGCACCGGCGAGACGATTGTGATCGACGGCGGCTGGACGGTTCGCTAGCTCGGGCCGGAAGTTTTATGGAGCTCTTAGCAACCGCTCATGAAGCTCTTAGCGAGCGCGGGTACCACTTAGGGCATGAAGATCATTCGAAAGCTTCCGAGGAGGGTTGTCCTTCTCGCCGTGGTCGGATTCCTCCTCGCTTCGCTGGGGGCGGGAATCGCTCTCGCGCGCGGGAGAGCGACACCGATCGGCAGCGGTGTGGTCATCATCGACACGAATCTCGCCTACCAGGGCGGTGCGGCTGCCGGTACGGGGATGGTGCTGACATCGTCGGGCGAGGTGCTGACGAACAACCACGTGATCAGCGGAGCGACCACCATCAAGGTCGTCGTCCCGAAGACGGGCCACCGCTACACGGCTCGAGTCGTTGGCTATGACCGGGCCGCTGACGTCGCCCTCCTTCAGCTCCGGGGGGCTTCCAATCTGAAGACGGTCTCGATCAGTTCGACAAAACTCTCCGTCGGCGCAACGGTGGCGGCTCTCGGCAACGCGGGCGGCAACGGAAGCATCAGCTCGGCGACCGGCAAAGTGACCGGTCTCGGCAAGTCGATCACGGCGTCGACCGATACGGGTAGCTCGGAAAAGCTCACCGGGCTGATCGAAACGAACGCTGCGGTCCAGCCTGGCGACTCCGGCGGCCCGCTTGTGAATAGCAAGGGCCAGGTCGTGGGCATGGACACGGCGGCGTCGTCGTCGCGATTCGGGTTTCAGGGCATCTCCGCAACGGATGCATACGCCATCCCGGTCTCGAAGGCCGTGACGGTGGCCCATGCGATCTCCTCGGGTAAAGCGTCCGCGACTGTCCACATCGGTGCGACGGCGTTTCTTGGCATCGAGGTCGAGTCCGTTGTCACTCCCGGTTACGGGGACGGGAGCGGGTCCACGTCTGGTGCGTTGATCGCCGGCGTAGTGTCCGGCGGGCCGGCAGCCTCCGCGGGCCTCGTCGCGGGCGACGTGATCACATCGATCAACGGCCACACCGTCTCGTCGCCGTCGGCAGTATCGGCGCTGGTGCTCACGAAGAAGCCCGGCATGAAGATCAGGGTCGCGTATGTCGACCCGTCCGGCGTGAGTCACACCGCGAGCGTCACGCTCGGTAGCGGACCGGCTCAGTAATCCGAAAGGGTCGCGTTCGCGCGCCCGTCCGTGAGCGAAGCTGCACCGCGCTACAGGCGTCGGGAGTTGGCTGCGATGACGGCGTCGATGACTTGTTGAACGAAGCGGTCGTTGATGGGGCCGTGGCCGTGGAGCAGGCGGTGGTAGATCGGGCCGTAGAGGAGGTCGAGGGTGACGTCGAGGTTGGTGTCGGGTGCGATCTCGCCCCGTTCAATTGCGCGTAGGAGGAGCGGGCGCGTTGCGTTGCGGCGGGGCTGGACGAAATGCTCTCGGTACAGCTGACCGAATTCCGGGTCCGTCTGCGCTTCGGCGACGAGGCCGGCGATGACCCGTCCGACCGGTTTTGCGTTGAGCTGCCGTAGCCAGGGGCGAAAGCTGGCGAGCAGGTCGCCGCGCAGAGTGCCGGTGTCGCGCTCGGCGTTGGGCAGCGAGGCTGCCCATTCGCTGAAGAGTGCGTCCACAGCAAGCAGTTCTTTGGACGGCCACCAGCGGTAGATGGTCGCCTTGCTGACGCCGGCCTGCTTGGCGACGTCGTCCATGCTCATCGCGTGGAGGCCCCGGTCGAAGAGAAGATCCATTGCGGCCTCGAGGATCGCCTTGCGTGCCTTCTCGCTGCGAGGCCGCCCGCGCTTGGGTTGCTCGGCGAGACCCCGCGTGCTCATTGTCCCCCCATCTCTGCGAGCACCTCGTAGACGACGGCCATGTCCTCGTGCTCGTAACCCATCGCCCCCGCGGCGGTGAACAGCTGCTGTGCGGCGGCGGCTGTCGGAAGCGGTACGTCGAGCGTGCCGGCGGCGTCGAGCGCCAGGTGCAGGTCCTTGCGCATCAGGCTGACATCGAACAGCGCCCGCTTGGGCAAAGCGAGAACGAGCGGACCCCGAGTCTTCAGCATCGGCGAACCGACGGCACTCTGCATGAGGACGTCGACGGCAAGCTCCCGATCGATTCCGCCCTTTTCGGCGAGCAGCACGCCCTCGCTGAAGGCGAGCATCTGCTCCGCCAGGCCGATGTTCACGGCGAGCTTCATGAGCAGGCCCTGGCCGTTCTCGCCGATCCGGGTCACCCTCGACCCGAGCTCGTGCAGGGTCGGCTCGATCCGCGCAAACGCCTTTTCGGTTCCGCCCACCATGATCGTCAAACTTCCGTCCTCGGCAGCGGGAAGGCTTCCGGAGACCGGAGCGTCGAGCATCTCCACGCCAAGCGCTCGCGCGTTCTCGGCGAGCTCGCGGCTCAGGTGTGGGCTGACAGTGCTCATGTCGACGTAGAGCTTGCCCGGCGAAAGCCCGGCGAGGATTCCATCAGAGCCGGAGGCGATCGCCTCGAGCGCCGCGTCGTCGGTGACCATGCTGAAGATCACCTCGGCAGCCCGGGCGACTTCGCGCGGGGTGTCGTGCCACACCAGCCCGCGCTCGACCAGCGGGACGGCCTTGGCCGGGCTTCGGTTGGTGCCGTGAACCTGAAGTCCCGACGCGAGGAGGCGGGCTGCGATTCGGCCGCCCATCGCTCCCAGGCCGACGAAGCCGACCGCGGTCATGGCCGGCGGCCTTCGATCTCGTCAACGAGCGCGCCCTTCCCTGTTGCGAGCCGCTTGGCGAGACTCGCGAGCCTCTTGAGGCGACGCGCCGAGCGGGGGGTTCGAGCGATCCGCGAGGAGGATGCCTCGTCCTCGAACTGCCGCCGCACGCTCTGCGCGGCCAACAGACCCATCGCATAACTGAACGGATCCATCTTCAGCTCCTTTTCCGCTGGAGTCATTAGATAGAAACTAAACTATCAGTTTCGTTATAGTCGACAACGCAGCTCCGCCGCCGCTTATTCCCGGATCAAGTCGTCCGGTGTCGGCGAAACACCGCCCGCCCAGTGCTCACTCAGCCTGGCGGAGAGCCGCTCTGATCGGGCGGCGCGATCGCTTCCTGCCATGCGACGGCAAAGGACGCCCCGTTGCTCGAAAGGGCGCTCGGAGCGGCGCCGTTGGGTGAAGCCTGCGCGGCGATGGGGCCGGCCAGAACGCCGGGTTCCTCGATCAGATTGAACGCAGTCAGCGCCCAGTTGGGATCTTCGATCGTGCCGGCATGGCCGGCGGCGGTCGTCGCGGCGCGGCTGAAGGAGATGGTGCCGAAGTTCGCCAGAGGCAATTGAATGCAGCGGCCGCTGTTGTTACAAGCGGAAGGCGCTTCGGCGATCCACTCGGCCGACGACAGGTCGGGCGCAGAGATGCGCAGCTTCTTCGTGAACTTCGTCCGTCGCGTCAAGTTCTTGATCTGGAGCGTCGCCTGCGTACCGTTGACCTTGACGGATGCTGCGACGACGTTGCCGGGAAAGACTTTGAACTTGATCTTCACGCTGGCTGCAGGAACGAGCTCGTACCACATCGAGTATGCGGCTGTCCCGGCGCGACAGTCCGATGACGTCCCGATCTGCTCGAGTGCCTGGGACGTGTCACTGGCACCGCCGAGGCCGACCCAGAACGCGGCGTAGCTCGACTCGCCGGGTGCGCAAGCCACGGCCGGCTGCACCCACTGCGATGAGACGCTCGTGAAGGTCGTCGACGCGGATGTGCCGGCTCCTGTCGCTCCGACCACGTAGCCGGCCCAGTTCGAGCTGGTCACGGTATCCGGACTGGCCGTTGCAAGTGCGTTCACGCGACTCGCCACGGGTTGCCGCGCTCCCGTCATCACGATTCCGCTTTGAGCCGCCGACGCGCCGATGGTCGCGCAGGCGACCGCGGCGAGGACTACGAGAAGCCAACGACCGATCGGCAACATCCGGAGATCGTTGCAGTCCAGATTAGGAGCAGGCTGAAAATCGCCTAAGGAATTCGTGAAGGCAGACCCTTCCGCCGACGCTGCGGTCAACGGGTGCGACCTGCCAGGAGCGACAGGACGGTCTGTGACGCAACCGCGAAGAGGAAGATCGCGGTTCCCGAGATGACTCCCAGAGCTCCTACCGAAACGGCGACGGCGAGGGCTTTCGAGGCTCCGACACCGGCCGCGATCAGGCTCGCGGCGCCGGCACCGACCTGCGTCGCGGCGCCCGCGGGCCCGATCGGCAACGCAGCCGCTGCTGCGCCGGCGCAAAGAAAGAGAAGCGCAAGCGGGAACGAGTAACCGACTCCGAGTGTGCCCAGGAGCACGAAGAGCGCGACCGCACGGACGAGCCAGCACGCGGAGACGAGTGCCCACGCTTCCGACGCGGGTCGCAGCGAGGTCGTACGTGGGCTCACCCAGCGGCCGAGCCGGAAGCGGAGGGCTCGCGTGCTCTCGGCCATGCGTGGCAGGGCCACGATCAAGGCGGCGGCTGCGACCCCAGCGACAGCGACCACTACGAGCCCAGCCCGAACGCCGAGTCCGGCATCTGGAAAGGCAGCGCCGACAACCGCCAGCGGCGCCAGCGCCGCGCTGTCGATCAGTCCGAGCATGACGAGCGAGAGGCAGAGAGTCCGCACCCCGGCAGGGCAGGGACGGTAACGGTGGACGACGGCGACCCGCATCGCGTCGTCGAAGCGGCCAGGAAGGACGACTCCGACGAGCGCGGCGCCGCCGTTGCCGGCGGCGAGTGCGAGCGGCTTGGGCCGCTCGGCCGGCGTGAACAGCCGTCCCCAGCCGTACGCCTTGAAAGCTTGAGCAAGCAGAAGGAGTAGCCCTGCCGCCACGAGCAGTCCCGGATCCCCGTTCGCGAGCGGCCAGGACGTCGTCGCGAAATGACGTGCAGCCAGCAACGCGAGCACGATCGCGAACGCTCCATAGCCAACCCCGAGCGCCCACCGGCCCCTCCGCGAATGACGGAGACGCCAGAGCGCCGCGACTAGGAGCCGATACCTGCCCTCGAGCACGATCGGCGCCAGCGGAACGGCAATCACCGCAAGTGGATCGCGCTGAGCGTGAGCACCCGGCTCCTGCGGAGTCGGGCCTGCAGTCAGAGCCCGCTCCCTTCGAGATCGACGTGACGTGGTCGCGTGTGTCCTACCTAATCAAGCCCGGGCGGGCGATGGCGACCGCGAAGCTCTTGCGCGTTGACGCTCGACTTCCGTCGCGCCAGGCCGCGCTGAAGCCCAGCCTAGGCGGCATCCGATCTGCGACGCCCCGGTAATTCAACGCGACAACCGTCCCGGAGGCGAGCGCCAAGAGACCGGCGAGTAACAACGTGGTCGTGGTGTGCACGACGAAGAGAGCCAGGATTATCGGCGGCAAGAGCCATGCGAAATGGAAACGGCGATCACCCACGCGCGGACCATCGGCAGATCGAGCCGGTCGCTGGAGCGCCAGTCGGCGCTTCGTTCGTCGTCAAGCCGATGGAGCGGTTGTCCCGAGGTTCGCCGCGATCGCGTCGATGGCCGCACGCTCCTCTGCGCTGACGCTCTCTCCGCCTTCCCGGTGAGCGTTGGCGACCTTGTCGGCGACGTTGAGGACGAAGCGCTTGTAGTCGTCGAGCTCCTCCGGTGTGGCCTTGCGCCCGAGCAGTTCGACCGCATCGCGTAGGTGCTGCAGGCCGTGTTCTTTCAGCTCCTCGGTCGAGTGGTAGCGGGTGTGGTCGAGCTCGGGCTTTGCGCCCACGATCTCGTCGAGCAGTTCGCTCGAGCCGTGGTGGCTGCGCGCCTCGGCGTATGTCTTGGCGATTGCGAGCGTCTCGCGGAACACTCCGCCGCGTTGCGCGGTAACGACGATCATGCCGGCGCTCGGCGGACCCTGGAGCACAATCCGCCATTCCTCCTCTGTGAAGTCGGCCTTTCCCGTCATGTCACCCTTCCTTTCACTCGTAGTCAGAGTCTTGACCTTCCGCCCAGCATGCCGAAGATCTGAACTGTCGGCTCATCCGGTCACGCCACGCACTGCCGTGTCAGCTGTGCCGGCGCGACACGTCCGACGGCCGCTATCGTTCCCGTCGTCCAGGTTTTTGACTGTGAGGCGATAACTGGGAGGTTGTGATGCGCGCACTAATCATCGTCGACATGCTCAACGACTTCGTCGACGGAAAGCTCGCCAATCCAAAGGCGCAGGCGATCATCGGGCCGCTCCAGCGGCTGCTCGAGCATGCCCGCGACGAGGGCTGGGTAGTGGTGTTCTCGAACGACGCCCATCACGCGGATGACCCGGAGCTGCGGGTGTGGGGAGAGCATGCGATGGCCGGCACCCGCGACGCCGACGTGATCCCGCAACTAACGCCGGGTGAGGGGGACATCGTCTCGCCGAAGCGGGTCTACGGGGCCTTCGACTTCACCGGGCTCGACGAACAGCTGAAGGAGCGTGGGGTCGACGAGGTTGTGATCACCGGGCAGCACACGCACATCTGCGTGCGCCACTCCTCGTACGGGGCATTGATCCGCGGCTACACGATCGCGATCCCGCGGGACGCGGTCTGCGTCTTTGAGGGCGTTGACGAGGAAGAGGCGCTCGCGTACCTGGAGATGGCCTACGGGGCAACGATCACGACCGTCGACGAGCTTGTCGAGGCACCTGCCGCTGCACGCGTCTAGGAAACAGGCGGCGAGGCATTTGGCTGTCGCCGGTCAGACGACATAGGCGCAGCCATCCCAGTACGCGTGGACGTGCTTGCGCCGTAAGCCGCCTACCTCGAGCTCGAGCTCGTTCGGCTCGCTCAGGCGTTTGTCGAGGTAGAGCTCGATCCCGTCCGCCGGGACACGCCGAAACGGCCGCTCGCCGCCGTCGCTGGACGTCTGGAGAAAGATCACCGAGCCGCCGCAGCAGCGCGTCTTCTTGGCCCATACATACAGCTTTCCGCCCTGGTCTTGCACGAGCCGAATGGCCTCCGGAGAGGCTCTCACGAGCACGTGTCAACCGTACCAGCGCGGGGTCGAACCGGAACGACGCGCCGCGCGAATCACGTCGGGAAATCACCAAACACCCCGACAAAGGAGTCTCGATGCGCTTCATCCCGACGAAGTTCCACGCGCCGCTCGACTACATCGTCGGCGCCGCGCTCATCGCCGCTCCGTGGATCCTCCGGTTCTCGGAGCACACTGCTGCGACGGTCGTTCCGGTCATCCTCGGGATCGGCTTGATCGCCTACAGCCTGTTCACGAACTACGAGCTCGGCGTCTGGAAGGTTGCCCCGATGGCCGTGCACAATCTCATCGACATTGCAGCCGGGGCGCTGCTCGCGGCTTCGCCTTGGATCTTCGGCTTCGCCGACGAGACGGCTAACGTCTGGGTGCCGCATGTGGTCGTCGGTCTCGCGGCCGTCTTCCTCGGTCTCACGACGAAGCAGCAAGGCGGCTACAGCTACCGCAAGGCCGACACGCCGAGAACGGCAATCGGCTAGGCAGGTCCCGACGCGCGCGGCGGGCGAGTGCCCGCCGCGCAGTCATGGGGGATGGGCTAGGCCGACGGCTGGACGATGATGAGCGAGTTTCCGTCCAGGTCGCGCAGCCAGAACATCGGCGGTACCGTGCCGCCCCAGCGGGTGACCTGCTCATCGACATCGACGCCGGCGGCTTTGAGCGCTGCGTGGTCGGCATCGACGTCGGAGGTGTCGAGGCAGATTCCCGTCTGGCTGCCCCCGGGCTCCTGGTCCGGGGGCAGCGGGGCGAGGGCGATCGTCGTCGGCGTTCCGGCCAGTGCGACCTCGACCCAGCGCATGTCTGGCCCCATCGGGACGTCGACCACCTTCTCGAAGCCGAGCGTGTCGACGTAGAAGTCGATCGCGCGATCCGTGTCGCCGACGGTGACGCAGACACGGCCGACCTGCGAGAGATTGAGCTTGGATGTCACCTTCGACATCTGGAGCCTCCTTCTTGTCGGGGTTTGTCTCTTAGACGGCTGGAGCGACGAAAACTCATCGCCGCCGAGCCTTCGGCATTCTGTGCGGATGGCAGCTGGACGGGCCTTCGCCGGAGATTCGCGCGCGATCACCCATGCGCAACGGCTGAGAAGCCGCGATGGCTATTTCGCGCCGGAGAGCGTGATCAGGAGACTCGGCAACACGCCGCTCGTCCCGCTTTTGGGTGGCGGGCCGGCGGTGCTCCTGCAGGTGGCCCATCCGCTGGTGGCCGCCGGCGTCAGCGATCACTCGCAGGTTGGACATGATCTCTGGCGGCGCCTCGTTCAGACATTGCGGGCGCTCTACCTGATCGCCTTCGGGACGAAGGAGGAGGCCGAGCGGGCGGCCGAAGTGGTGCAGGCCGTACACACCCGGGTGCGTGGCTGCACACGGACGCAGCTAGGTCGCTTCCCGCCGGGCACGCCGTACTCCGCCGCCGATCCGGAGCTGATGCTGTGGGTGCACGCGACGCTCGTTCAGGCGTCCCTGGCGGCCTACGAGCGGTTCGTCGGTCCGCTGTCGCGCGAAGATCGGGAGCGCTACTACCAGGAGATGGCGCTGGTCGCGCGTCTGTTCGGGACGCCGGCGGGCGTGATCCCCCGCTCGCTCGCCGATTTTCGTGAGTACTTCGCCGCCGAGATCAACAGCGGGACGATCGCCGTCACCGCGCCCGCTCAGGAGGTCGCGGCGGTGATCCTGGCGGCGCAGCTACCCGTGCCCTTGCGCGTGTTTGTTCCTGCGCATCGTCTGTCGACCGCCGCACTGCTGCCGTCGCGGCTCCGCGACGAATACGGACTCCGTTGGAGTGTCTTCCACGAACTTGCACTCCAACTGGCTGCACGGACGCTGAGGATTACAGCAATGCCCGTCCTGGCCGTTGCCTCACGACTGGCACCGGCCACCCGACGGCTACCAGCCTGAGCATCGCCCCAGGATCGCGCCGGCGGCTGCGCGCGAGAGCTGCTGTCCGATCACTTGCAGCACCAGCGCTCCCCACAAGTCGCTCGGCCATCCGTCGAAAAGCACGTTGGGGTCGAGCCCGGCGTCGGCGTCGATCAACTCCGCCAGCCGCGGGTCCGCTGCGCGCGGCGCTTCCCGGCCGCGCGCCCACCGGTCGGTCTCGAATCCAGTGAAGTTGCGCATCGACATGCCTGCATGACCGCTGTCTATGGGTCCAAGGGGATGGCCTTTAACGGTGGTGGTTGACGACTTCGATGTTGTTGCCGTCAGGGTCGAGCGCTTTGGTAAAGTGGGTTGGCCATGTTCGATCTGTACATCCGGGTGTCGAAGCTGGGCGAGCGCTCCGAGGGCGAGGCGACCGAGGTGTATGAGGCGCAGTGCCGGGCCTGGGCTGATCGGGCCGGGGTCGCGATCGACGAGGTGGTGGAGGAGATGGATGTCAGTGGCGCGACGGCGGTGGCGGAGCGGAAGTTGGAGCGGTTGTTGCAGCGGGTCGAGGGCGGCGAGTCGGAGGGGATCATCACCCCGTATTTGGACCGCTTCGGGCGTGACCTGATTGAGGGGGCGCTCGCCTATCGTCGGTTGAAGCTGGCCGGCGGGCGGCTGGTGTGTGTGAACGATGGGGTCGATTCGGACCGGCCCGGGGACGAGTTCCAGTTTCAGATCCGGATGGTGATCGCCGAGGACTACCTGCGGCGGACGCGCTCGAACTTCCAGGCGGCGATCGACCGCGCCGCCGCGCGTGGCGTCTATCTGGCCAGCCGGCCGCCGTTCGGCTACCGCAAGGACGAGGATCGCAGGCTGGTCGTCGATGAGCCGAAGGGCGCGCTCGTGGTTGAGCTGTTCGAGCGGCGCGCCGCGGGTGCCAACGTCGGTGAGCTGACCCGCTTTCTGCAGGCCGAGGGGATCGAGATCACGAAGTCGGGCGTACGCGCGATCCTCGCCAACCGCGCCTACGTCGGCGAGATGAAGCTGCCGAGCGGGGTCAAGGGCGAGCAGAAGGTGCTCAAGAACCACCACGCGCCGATCGTGAGCGAGCGGCAGTGGGAGGCCGGCCAGGTCAAGCACGAGTTCATCCCGCGCACCGGCCGCAGCCAGGAGGCACGGCTGCGCGGGCTCGTTTACTGCGCCAGCTGCGGCAAGCGCTGCAAGCTGACGCTGTACGGGCGCCCGGACAACCGCAAGACCACCTACTCCTGCACCTACGACAAATGCACGGCGCACGCGGGCATGCGGGTCAGCAAACTCGACGCCTATGTGGACGCGGTGTTGATGCAGGCCGCGGCTGACCACGAGCCTCACGTCGAGGCGATCATCCTCGGAGACAGCCGCTACCAGGACGCGCTGCTGGCGGTCGAGCAGGCACGCGAGGCGTTCGAGGAGTTTCGCGACAGCCTTGAGCTGCAGCGCGAGCTCGGGATCGACGGCTTCGCGAAGGGACTGAAGGTTCGCAAGCAGGCGCTCGAGCTTGTCCGCCGCGAGCTGGCGACGGTCAGGCCCCCCACCGCCAGCGACGGCAACCGCAAACACGACAGCAAGAAGGTCAGCTTCGACGAGTTCATCGCCGAGTACGAGCGCGACCGCTACGCCCAATTCATCGACAAGATCGTGCTCAAGCCCGCCGGCCGCGTCGGCTCACGCGTCCCACCCGTCGAAAAACGCGTCGACGTCTACTTCGCCGGCGCCGACAAACCCGCCCACCCCGCCTCCCAGGCCGAGGTCGTCGCACGCCACCAAGCGCACCTCCAGCGCGAACGCGAACGCCTCGCACGTGAGAGACCGCCCAAAGCTCGCCCCCGCCCAGCGAAACGAGCTAAGCGTCCTTGACTCTCAGACGCGCGCGCGTAACTCGATGCCGCGCTCGGGCGCATCGGACGTCGCTCTTTCGCGCAAGGGCAGAGGCGGTGATGACCTGAAGCGGCGCTACCAGATACGCGATCAGGATTTCGGCTTGGCGATCTATGAGGCCGACTTTGCAGCGGAAGCGCTGGCCGCGTTTCTGGCCGACAAGATCCGCGCGGCACTCGACCCCGCCGACTACAAGGTCAACGACTTCGGAGACGGAACAGCGTCCGTCTTGTGGCGGGGCATCGAATATCGGGCGTACACGGCAGTGCACGCCACCTAAGAGAAGGGATTAGCATTTCGATTAGCGAAACGCCAATCACCGGGTGCGGCGGGCCGCGTCGCGATTTGTTGGAACAGCGACACGCTCGTCGCGATCGTTTTGCGGCGCTTAATCCCCCA
>DAITAW010000145.1:0-5582 GCA_036824055.1 Gaiellaceae bacterium
TTGCCGATGTGGATGCGTTGATAGACGGTCGGGCCGCACGTGTACATGCGGACCGGACCGGGCGCGGGTGGAAGCTCTTGCTTCCCCCGTGTCAGCGTGTCATAGAGCCGCATCGATCCTGCGCAACGCCTCGTCGCGGGGCAGCGCGGCGATCACGGCCCAGAGCTCGGGGCCGCGCTCCTGGCCGGTCAGTGCAATGCGTAGCGCCTTCAGGTTCCCGCCGACCGCCTTCAGCTCGCGCACGAGCGCGCGCGCGTCGAGCGTGCCGTTCGCACGTTCGACGAGCTCGCGGAAGCGCTCCAACGTCTCGGGCGCGTCGCCCTTGGCCGGCTTCGGCGGCGTCAGAATCGCCTGCGCGTATGCGCGCGCCTCGTTCAGGTCGCGCGCGCCGCGCAGCGCAGAGACGACCTCGACAGGAGCTGCCGTTCTATCAGCCAGCTCCTCGTCGCTCATCGCCTCGATCGCCTCGATCGCAAGCCGGCCGATGCGCGGCAAGTCGTAGTGCACGTCGTGCTGCGGGACGCCTAACTCCTCGAGATACCGACGGACCGCCTCTCCCGGGATGCCAGCTTCGCGCAATGACGCCACCGTTGCGCCGGGCGCGCGTTTCGCGAGCTTCTTGCCGTCCTCGCCGAGGATCAGACCGTGATGGATGAACTCCGGAGGCGTCACGCCGAGCGCCTGAAAGAGGCGGCGGTGAAGCTCCTCGTTCGGGCGGTGGTCGAAGCCGCGGACGATATGCGTGATCCCGAAGTCGGCGTCGTCGACGACGCTCGCGAGGTGATAGGTGGCGCTGCCGTCCTCCCGGAGAAGCGTGATCCCGTCGAAGCGCTCACCGAGCTCGGCACCCGCTGCGCGGTAGCGGTCCTGCCTCTCACTCTGCCGGACCGGCCCATCTTCCCAGGCGAGGCCGAGCCACTCGAGGTCGCGGATGATCTCCTCCTCCCCGCCCGGCACGTTCCGCTGCGGGTCGGTGTCGTCGATCCGCAGGAGCATCCAGTCACCGAGGCCACGGTTGGCGACGGCGCTGAGGGCGTTACCGACGTGCAGGGAGCCCGTCGGGCTCGGTGCGAAGCGGACTCTCTTCATCGCCGCTCCAGTCTACGAGCCGAACCCACAGTGCCCACAGGCCGACCACCGCGATGACGATCAGGCTCCAGGCGACGGACAGGCGGGGCACCGCTACGTCTGGAATCTCCCAGCTCGCCCAGCCACGTTTGACGACCTGCTCGATCCAGAAGTCGTTGGCGAAGTTCCCGACTCCGTAGCAGAACATCAGCGAGACGTAGGCTGCGAGCAGGGGCCGCCTCTCGACGCGGCGCGAAAACAGAAGTGCGTCAGCACGAGCAGGACGCCGTCCATCCCGTGATGGTGACCATGGTGGACGGCCGGAGCGAAAGTCGGCAGACCCGGCCGCTCGGGCAGGAACTGACCGCTCTGGAACAGCTTGCCGAGCAACGGAACGCCGTTCGAATAGAAGCCGAGATCCGCCGCAAGCCAGGGAAGAGCCGGGACCAGGAAGGCGACTGCCAGTGCTACCCGCACCCAGTCCGAGCGTTGCCACGGTTTCCCCGAAAGGCTGCCACTTCGGGCGACGACGTCGCTGAGCAGGACCGCGAGCAGGACGCCGACGGCCGCGATCGCGTTTACGGGTCGCGCATCGAGATTGGCCGTCTTGACGACTCCGGGCCACAACACCGCGGCGCAGAGAACGCCGGCAAGGATCGCGAGGGCTTTGTATTTTCGCCCTGACAGCCGTGTGTAGATGAGTGGCAGGACGCCCAGTGCGACCAGGGCGACCGGGAAGTTGACGAAGACGAGCGCCCGGCTCAGTCCACCCTCGATCCCACTTCCCGAGACGTGGTAGAGCTCCAGAGCCGGTACTCGACTGTAGGTGACGAGGATCTCGGTCGTCACTACTGCGAAGAGCATCCAGGCGAGGACGACTTCGACTGGCAGCCCGCGGACCTGTCGCTTCGCTGTCTGCAAGATCGGCCGCCCTCCAGGGTACGCTCGCCGCCGTGGAAGTTCTACTTCTGGGCTGGTTCGCGGAGCATGGGCGCGCCCTTCCCTGGCGGCGGACGCGGGATCCGTACGCGATCCTCGTCTCGGAGGTGATGCTGCAACAGACGCAAGTCGAGCGGGTCATCCCGCGCTACCTCGCGTGACTGGAGCGGTGGCCGACCGTGTCGGCGCTCGCGGCAGCCTCGCCCGCCGACGTGATCCGGGAGTGGCAAGGGCTCGGCTACAACCGACGTGGCCTCAACCTCCATCGGGCGGCGGGGCGAATCGCGACGGAGGGTTGGCCGGAGAATCTGACGGAGCTTCCAGGTGTCGGGCCGTATACGGCTGCGGCGGTCGCGAACTTCGCGCTCGGCCGAGACGTGCTGCCGGTGGATACGAACGTGAAGCGCGTGCAAGAGCGGACGGGCTATTCGTTCTCTTCCGCCGCGGGCCAGGCGCTGATGGATCTTGGCGCAACGGTGTGCGTGGCGCGGATCCCGCGCTGCGGCATCTGTCCGCTGGCGTCGGTGTGTCCTTCGCGGGGCCGGCGCTACGAGCCGCTGCGCAAGCAGTCGCGTTTCGAAGGTTCGTTCCGTCAGCGGCGTGCGCAAACGCTACGACTCGTTGCGGCATCCGAGCGTCCGTTGCGCGAGCTCGACCGCGAAGCCGTCGAATCGCTGGCTCGAGACGGCCTGGTCGAAGTAGCTTCCTGTGGAACGCGTGTCACACTTCCGTAACCATGTCCGACACCGGGCCGTGGCGTGAAGTGACGACATGCGAACGGCTCGACTACGACGATTCCGTCGGATGCGAGACTCTTTCGTGACGCGCACGGCACGGTGTCCGACACCGGGACGTGGCTCCCACGACCACGTCTCGCCGGGCTACGCCCTTCCTCGTGGGCTACGATCCGGGCCGTGACCGCCTCCATCTGGTTCTACCTCTTCCCGCTCTACATCCTCGGCGGACTGCTGCTCGTGTTGGGGATGTTCGCGCTCCTCGGCCGCATTCAGGGCGGCCGCTACCTGAAGCCGATCATCAACTTCATGATGAAGCTGCCGCTGATCGGCCGCCTGATGAAGAAGGCGTCGCAGGCAGCCCTCGAGCGGCAGAACCCCGAGCTCGCGAGTGCCGTGAAGAAGCTCGAGCGATCCGGCGTCGCCCGGGATCCGATGCGTGCGCAGCAAGCGCTGTCCCGCCTCAGCGCCTCAGAACGCCAGGCGTACATGGACGCGACTGCCGACCAGACCGAGAACATCGCGCAGAACCGCCAGATGCGCCGCCAGCTGGAACGGGCACGCAAGGGCAAGCGCCGCTAGCGCCCGCCCCACCCCGCGAGTCTCACGAAGATTCGACGAGCGCAACCGCCTGCGCGGCGAGGCCTTCGCCTCGGCCCGTGAAGCCCAATCCGTCGGTGGTCGTCGCGCGCACGTTCACAGGTGCACCGACGACTGCGCTCAAAGCGTCGGACATCTCCAAACGACGATCCGCGATTCGCGGCTGCTCGCCGATCAGCACGCAATCGGCATTCACCACGGCATAGCCGACCTCCCGCACGCGCGCGACCGCGTCGCGGAGAAGATCCAACGACGAAATCCCGAGGGGCGTCGACGAGTCGGACGGGAACAACGACCCGATGTCACCGAGCCCGGCCGCGCCGAGGACGGCATCGATCAACGCATGCGTGATGACGTCGCCGTCCGAGTGTCCCGCCAATCCCCGCGCGGACTCGAACGCGACACCGCCGAGGACCAGCGGCACGCCGTCCTCGAACCCGTGCGCATCGACGCCGATCCCCACGCGCGGGGTCATCCGAGCGGCTCCTGCCGTCCGCGGCGCTGTTCGAACACCGTGACCGTGTCGTAGCCGACAGAGCGAAGAAGCTCGAGCGCCAGGTCGAAGTCACGCCCAACCAGGTCGGGCGAATGCGCGTCGGACGCGAGCGTGACGGGGACGCCTCGCGCACGACAGGCGCTGAGGAGCTCAGGGTTCGGATAGAGCTCGCCGACCGGCTTGTGGAGCCCTGCCGTCGACACCTCCACGGCTACGCCGGAGTCCGCGATCGCTTCCACCACCGGCTCATAGTCGAACGACGCCGCGCGCGCGCCGAAGATCTTCACGAGATCGGGATGCGACAGCGAGTCGAACAGCCCGCTGCGCGCAGCCGCCGCGAGGGCGTCGAAATACAGCCGCCACGCTTCCTCGACGCCAACCGCGTCGACCAGCCGAGGCTCGGCGTCCACGCCCAGCTCGCCGATGTAGTGCAGGGATCCGAGCAGGTAGTCCCACGGATACGGCGCCAGGAGCTCGCGCGTCTCTTCCTCCCGCCCCGGGACATAGTCCACTTCGAGCCCCAGCTTGACCGGCAGCCCTCGATTCCGCGCCGCCACGACCGCGGACACGTACGCCTCGATGTCGTACACGCAGCGCTCCACGTGGTACGGCACCGTCCACAGCGAGCGCGTCTGCTTGAAGTAATAGATGTGCTCCGTGAATCCGATTTCGTCCACTCCGGCCTCGCGAGCCGAATCGACGAAGGGATCGACAGCCGCAGTTTCGTGTGCGATCTCCCCACTCTCGTTCCGGAGATGCATGTGGTAGTCGACGATCACAGCAGTGCGGCGATGCGCCCCAAATCGGCGGCGTCCGTGACCTTGCTCAGCTTCGGGTCGCCCTCGACGACCTTGACGCGCCCGCCCCGCGCCTCGACCAGCGCCGAACAGTCGCTCGCGCCGGCTGCATCTCCATCGGCGTAGGCAGCGCGCAACACCGAAGCGACGAATGCCTGCGGCGTCTGCACCGCACGCAGCTCGTCTCGATCGAGGGTCTCGACGACTTGGCCCTCGCCGTCGACCCGCTTGATCGTGTCGGCCAGCTGGAGCGCGGGCAACGCTCCGTCCCACCCCTCGTTCAGCGCCGTCAGCAGCCGTTCGATCACGTCGTCCGACAGCAGGGGCCGCGCCGCGTCGTGCACGAGCACCACCGCGGCCTCCTCGGGCACCTCCGCCAACGCTCTTGCAACCGACTCGCCTCTCGTCGCCCCGCCGGTCACGCACGCGCTGACCTTGCTGCAGCCGAGCTCCTCGGCGAGCAGAATCGCGGGCTCCTCCCAACCGGGAGGAGCGGCCATGACGATGGAGTCCACCCAGTCCGAATCGTCGAGACGCTTCAGGCTCTGGGCAAGCAGCGGCTCGTCCCCGAGACGCGCGAACGCCTTCGGACGATCGGCACCGAGCCGGTCCCCGCTACCAGCTGCAGCGAGGACCGCCCAGACGCTCACCTCGAGGAGGCGCGCGCCTTTGTCTTCGGCTTGGCCTTCGCAGCCGGCTTTGCAGCGGTCTTCCGCGCGGCCGGCTTCGCTGAAGTCTTGGACGCAACCTTCGCGGGCTTCGCGGCGGTGGTCTTCTTCCGACCGTTGGTGCTGCCGTTCTCGCTCCCGACGAGGACGCCGTCGAGCCATTCGGCAGCTTCCTCCTCGTCCATGTCCTTCGCGTACATCAGCTCGCTGGCGAGGATCTTCTTTGCCTTCACGAACATCTGCTTCTCGCCGGTCGAGAGGCCCTTCTCGCTGTCGCGCA
>DAITAW010000146.1:0-5577 GCA_036824055.1 Gaiellaceae bacterium
CGCTCGCGTGCAGCGTCGCCGCGCAGGCGATGACCACGAAGACGCCGATGATGCCCGTCAGGGCCGCGCCCGAGACGACGTCCACGCGCTCGAAGGTCAGGTCGCGTGCGGTCAGGCGCTTGTCTGCCGCATACGACTGGATGAACGCGAGCCCCCACGGGGCCAGCGTCGTCCCGACAGTCCCGGTTGCGACGATCAGCGCCTCTCGGGAGAGCGGCATGCTCGGCACGACGAGACCGCGCCCGGTCGCGCCCCAGTCGGGGTGGGCAAGCACCCCGGCGACGATGTAGGAGACAAAGGCGGCGCAGACGAGCAAGAGCACGTGCTCGATCCGGTGGAAGCTGCCCCGGAATACCACGAACCCGACGAGCAGCGCGGCGCTCGGCACCGAGAGGTAGCGGGAGACCCCCGCTAGCTCGAGGCCGGCCGCGACCCCGGCGAACTCGGCGGCGGTCGTGCCGAGGTTCGCAACGACCAGGCTCCCAGCGACGATGAACGCCGGCCGCCGTCCGTGCGTGGTGCGGACGAGGGAGACCAGGCCGGCCCCGGTGGCGAGCCCCAGCCGGGCGCCGAGCTCGTGGAACACCACGAGCGCCGCAACCGAGAGGACGAGGATCCAGAGGAGTTCGTAGCCGTAGCGGGCGCCGAGGATCGAGTACGTCGTGATCCCGGCCGGATCGTCGTCCGAAAGGCCAGCCAAGAGGCCGGGGCCGAGCACGGCCAGGAACGCTGGGAGCCCGAATCGGCGTGCGATACCTCCGGGCGGAGGCCTCCCGTGACGGCGGCGCAGCTGCTTGACGAGCGCGTAGAGCACCGGCTGGACCTATCACGCTGGGCGGCGCCTGGTTACGGGAAACCCGCAGTTCATGAGGGGCGATGCCGCAGGAAACACGCGGCTGCGCCCCGATGGCAGCGAAACGAGGCTCACCGAGACTCAGAGAAACAGGTCGAGGCATTTCGTAAAGGCCCCGGCGCGACGGAAGGAGAAAGTCATGCGGAAGGTATTCGAGATTGGTGGCGTGGTCGCCGCCGCCGTGCTGATCGCGTTTGGAGTCGCTGCGATCGTCATGGGCGTCAACGGCCATTCGACCGTCCAGTCAAGCCTCAAGCAGGAGAAGATCGTCGGCTCGCCCGACATGACCCCCGCGGCCATCAAGGCCGAGGCGAAGAAGGCCGGCCTCTCGGTCGCCAACATCAGCTTCCCGACCACCTCGGTGGCCGGCAAGGCGATCAATACGGGCGACCGAGCACGCGCATTCGCCGGCTACATGCGGATCCACGCGCTCGAGGCCACCGGCGGCCTGACCTACGCGGAGATGGGCCGCTTCATGGCGAAGCCCGGCACTCCCGCGCAGTTCACCGACGGACACGGAGCGACGAGCGACGAGAAGTACGCGCTCATCGACTCGCAGAGCAAGCAGCCTGTCGAGAACGGCGCCCGGAACCTCTGGGTGACCGAGACGGCGCTCACGACCGCTCTGAACACGAGCTACATGGCCGAGCAGCTCTCGCTCTTCGGCATCGTGGTCGGCGTGGCCCTGCTGCTCAGCGGCTTCGGCTTCGCGATCCTCGCGGTCGGCGGCGCCCTCCGGAATCCTGAGACGGCGTTCAGATTCCTCCACAAGAAGGAGTCGAGCGTAGGTCGCCCGATCCAGGCGTAGACGGAATCCTCCGTCGCACCGGCGAAACGGGCCGCCCTCGGGCGGCCCGTCGTCGTTCTCAGGGCGATTCGAGCAGGCCCTCGGCGAGGGCGTAGCGCACCAGCTCGGCGCGGCTCGCCAGCCGCAGCTTCTGCATGATGTGAGCGCGGTGCGTCTCCGCAGTGCGCACGGAGATGAACAGCTCCTTCGCGATCTCCTGGTTCGTGTGCCCGAGCGCCAGCAGCCGCAGAACCTCGCGCTCCCGGTCCGAGAGCGGATCCTCCTCGGCCCGTCGCCGTTCAGCTGTTTCCGCGGCAACGAGCCGGGCTCCGAGCTCCGGGTGCACGTACCGCCCCCCGCCGGCCACTTCGCGGATCGCCGCGACGACCTCGGCATCGGCCGCTTCCTTCAGGACATAGCCGCTCGCCCCCGCCTCGAACGCCTCCCGAACGTAGCGGGGGTCATCCTGCATCGAGAGGACAAGCACCTTCGCCTCAGGATGCTCTTTCAGAAGCTGCGGGACGGCCTCGATCCCGCTCTGCTCCGGCATCATCACGTCCATCAGGACGACGTCGGGCTTCGTCGTGCGGGCCTCGAAGATTGCGTCACGGCCACTGCCTGCCTCGCCGACCGCCTCCATGTCCTTCTCGGCATTGACGAGCATCGCCAGCCCGGCACGCACGACGGCGTGATCGTCCACGATCAAGACGCGAATGCTCATGCGATCGGCACCTCAGCGGCGACCGTCGTGCCGGTCTCGCTGCTGGACTCGACCTCGAGCCGCCCGCCGAGAAGAGCAAGGCGTTCCCGCATGCCGACCAGCCCGAAACCATCGAGCGTGTCCTCGGCCGGGTTGAAGCCCTGACCGTCGTCCTCGACCACGGCCTTGACTGCGCCGTTCTTGCGGGTCAGCAGGATGCTCACATGACGGGCCCGCGCATGCTTGACGACGTTCGTCAGCGACTCCTGCACGATCCGGTAGAGGGAGGTTTCGACCTCTCCCGAGAGCCGCTCTCCTGCGAGCGAGGTCTGGAAGTCGACGGCAATGCCAGACTGCTCTGCGAACGACGCGGCCAGCCGCTCCAGCGCCGCCACGAGGCCGAAATCGTCGAGCGCACTGGGACGGAGCTCCACGGCAAGGCGACGGACGTCCTGCAACGTCGAGACGACTAGCTCGCGCAGCTCCGCGGTCGCTGCACGAGAGTCGGCATCCTCGAACCGTTCCTCGAGCGCCTTCAGCCCAAGCAGGATCGAGGTCAGCGCCTGCCCGGTCTCGTCGTGAAGCTCGCGCGCGAGCCGCCGGCGCTCCAGCTCCTGCGCCTCGACGACCCGGCGCAGAGAATCGCTTGCGATCCGCTCGGACAGGTCGACCGCGAGAGCCGCGCGGGCCGCGAAGGTCTCCGCGAGACGAAGGTCGGTCTCCGTGAACCGGACATCCGGGCCGAGCTTGTCATGTGCTGCAAGGACTCCGATCGCCCGTCCACGCACGAGCAGCGGCACCCACAGGCCGCTGCTAGCACCGAGCAGCCGCGCTGCATGCGGGTCGATGTCCGGATCGTCTAATACCGAGTCGACGCGCTCGCTTTGACCACGCTCGAGCACCCGGCCCGTCTTCGAGGTCGACCGCGGGATCGTCTCGCGGAGCAGCCGCTCACTCTCGTCGCCCGCAACTGCCGCGAACCGCAGCTCGTCGGCCCCGCTCGGCAGCAGGACCGCTACGAGGCGCGCATCCAAAAGCTCGCGCGATCGTCGAGCGATGAGATCGAGCAGACGGTCGAGGTCCGTCTCGGTTGCGAGGGCGTTGCCGACCTCGTTCAGCGACTCGAGCTGCTTCGACCACGCCGTGGCGGCCTCGTAGAGACGCGCGTTCTCGATCGCAACCGCAGCCTGGCTCGCGAGCAACCCCACGAGCTCCTCGTCCTCCTCGCTGAAGTCGCCGCCCCCGGCCTTCTCGGTCAGGTAGAGGTTCCCGTAGGCAACGCCACGAAGATGGATCGGAACGCCGAGAAAGGTGCTCATCGGAGGATGGTTCGGCGGAAACCCAACCGCACGCGGATCCTCGCCGAGGTTGTGGAGCCTCAGCGGCGCGTCCTCGCTAATCAGGACGCCGAGAATCCCTCGACCGTGAGGAAGCTCGCCAATCGCAGCGTGGGTCTCGGCATCCACGCCCGTGGTGAGGAAGCGCTCGAGCTCGGAGCCGGTCCGATCGATCACGCCGAGCGCCGCGTAGCGAGCACCTGTGAGCTCGGCCGCCGCCTCGACAAGCCGCTGCAGGAGCGCGTCGAGTGAGAGCTCCGACGTGAGGGCAACGCCGGCCTCGACCAGCGCACGAAGGCGATTCTCGCTCGGCATGACTGCGTCCACGGGTCCAGCGTACTCAGGTTCATTCAGTAGTTCCTACGGGCCAAGGGTCCGGCGAACGCCCGATGGCAGCCAGCCGTCACGCCGACACGATTGACGCACGAACCCACTAGCAGTCAAAAGGAGGCTGCCATGTTCAAGACCATCATCTGGGCGACTGACGGTTCGGAGACCGCCGATGGCGCGCTGCCCTTTGCACGGGCGCTCGCCGAGGCGGAGAGCGGACATCTGGTCGCCGTGCACGGCAAAGAGATCTTCGTCGGCGGACGGGCGACCGGCGTTCCGGTCCTGGCCGACGAGACCGAGCTTGAGGCCAAGATCGACCAACAGGTCCAGGAACTGCGCTCTGTTGGCGTCCACGCGACGTTCGAGCTGATCAGCGGCATGTCCACGCACGCCGCGCAGATGATTGCCGATGTGGCGCGCGAGGTTGGCGCAGACGTGATCGTCGTCGGCACGAGAGGCCACGGCCCGATCGCTGGGGCGGTCATCGGAAGCGTCACCCAGCAGCTCCTCCATCTCGCACCGTGCCCAGTTCTGGCGGTGCCGCCTGCGAAGCAGGTCGCGAAGCGAAGCCAGAAGCGCGAGCACGCCGCGACGGCCGGCTAAGGACTGATTCGGCTGCGGAAAAACCGCAGGGAAGCTCCGTAGCGCCGCCGATGGCTACGGAGCTTTTCTGCGCGAGAGTCAGCTCAAGCGAAAGGAGGAGCCATGAAAGCACTCGTGTACAACGGGCCGGGGCTTCGCAGCTGGGAGGAGAAGCCCGACCCGACCATCCAGGATCCGACCGACATCGTCGTTCGGATCGACTCGGCAACGATCTGTGGGACTGACCTGCACATCCTCAAGGGCGACGTTCCGGCGGTGCAGCCGGGCACGGTGCTCGGCCACGAGGCCGTCGGCACGGTCGTCGAGATCGGCGACGCGGTCACGACCCTGGAGCCGGGCGACCGCGTCCTGGTCTCCTGCATCACTTCATGCGGTCGCTGCCCGTCCTGCAAGAACGGCCGCTACGGCCTCTGCACCGGCGGCGGCGGCTGGATCTTCGGCCACCTGATCGACGGGCTCCAGGCCGAGTACGCGCGCGTGCCGTTCGCCGACACGTCCGTCTACAAGCTCCCCGACGAGCTCAGCGACGAGCAGGTGCTGTTCCTCGCCGACATCCTCCCGACCGCATACGAGGTCGGAGTGCTCAACGGCGAGCTCGGCCCCGGCGACACGATCGCGATCGTGGGCGCCGGCCCGATCGGGCTCGCGACCATCCTGACCGCGAAGCTGTACACCCCGGGCAGGATCATCGCGATCGACCTCTCGGACTCGCGCCTCGAGAAGGCTCGCGAGTTCGGCGCCGACGAGACGATCAACAGCGGCCGTGAGGATGCAAACGCGCGCGTGCTCGAGCTGACAGGCGGCCTCGGAGCCGATGTCGCCGTGGAGGCGGTTGGTATCCCGGAGACGTTCGAGCTCTGCACGGAGATCGTCCGCCCGGGCGGCCACGTCGCCAACGTCGGCGTGCACGGCCACCCGGCGACGCTCCATCTCGAGACGCTGTGGATCCGCGGCCTGACCATCACGA
>DAITAW010000147.1:0-5519 GCA_036824055.1 Gaiellaceae bacterium
CCGAAACCGCGGCATCCTCATCCGCTGGTGCAAGAAAGACGAGAACCACCTCGCCCTCCTCCAACTCGCCGCCGGCCTCATCGCCTTCAAGAAAGCCCGCCGAGCGCTCCCCGCTGCAGCCCAACCGGGATAGGCCCTTAACCGCCACCCTGCGCCCGCCGAGCGTCACCTCGCCCGCCTCGTGGCCGTGACGCACCGCGACCCGGCTTGGATCGTGACGACCCTTCGGCCCAACGACCTCGTCGACCTCCTCTTCCATCAACTCGGCGAGAACGCGGAGCCCGATGCCCACCGACAAGGGAATGCCGCTGGTCAAAGCGGCTACACGCTCGTGATCGATAACGGGGGGCCGCTCGATATCTCCGCATACCGCTCAGTGACGCTCTATGTGCATTTCCTTCAATCTGGCCAAGCGTGCAATGTTCTCACCGAGCTACCCCCCAGCGGATCCCAACATTTTCTTATCCTCGCCAGCTTCGACACGACGAGTACCGGGACGACTTACGTAAAGACCTTCGATCCGGCACCGCCCAACATGATGGTTCTCTGTTACAGCGATACTCAGAGTTTCGACACAGACTGGGAGCTGGCCGGCCGCACCGGCTGAACATCCGCTAGCAGAGGGCGGTCGTCGCAGAGAACTCGGCGACCGCTCCTGCTCGCACTCGGAAGCCGCCAGGTGGCGAGAGGGACGTCAGTCCTCCACCCTCTCCAACCGACCGTGTCGGAAGTCGCGCGTGCACAAGAGGTTCTCTAGAAACAGTACGTGCTCCGACTCTCACGCCTAGAGGAGACGGCCTAGAGCCGGGGGGCATTGCCGAACGCTGGCCCAGCCCAGTTGAGCGACGCTTGAGAGCCGAGACCCTGTCTCGTGGCTTCAGATCGAGCAGGGCTGGAACGTTGTCACCTCCGACGGCGTCGACGTTGGTACGGTCGCCCAGATCGAAGGCGACAAGCAGGACGACATCTACCGCCGCGAGCGGGCGTACACTCTCGGCGTGGCGGAACAGCCACACCCGAACACTGGACGGGCGGCGGTAGGCGGGCTTACAGGGAAGCGTCGCCGCCGGTCGACCAACCAGCGGGAGCAGTTGAAGCGAGTCAGGTGGGGCCAGTTCTGGGGCCAGCAACTCGCGGCGATAGGACGACAACTACGAGAGAAACGAGGCTAGATGAGTACGACAGCGGAAGCACCCGAAGTCCCGGCCGAGCCGGTCGAGCCGACGGAGCCGACGGAGCCGGCCACCCCGGACGAGACGCCGGCGACCCCGGACGTGCCGCTCGAGGAGCCCGTCGAGCCGACAGCCCCGACGCCTGACGCACCGGGCCCCGACGCGCCAGCGCCGGAGCAGCCGCAGGAGCCCCCCGCCGAACAGCCGGGGGCTCCGAGCGTCGAAGCGCAACAGGCGATTCCACCGGAGACTAAGAGGGCGCCCGGAAAGGCACCCATCTCGACCCGGCTGTCTAACTGGTTACGCAGCAAACGCTAGATCTCGGCCTGCTCCACTGCCTTCTGGGTGTATTCCCGAACGCTGGCCCAGGCGAGTGGTTCTGCTCGACCCCTCTTACTTCTAGCGGCGAACGACGACCTTGAACGGTTTGGTCATGGCCGGTTGCCAAGTATCGCCGTCGGAGGACGCCTCGGCGATGTAGATGGTCGTCGCCTTGGGGTGGACGTATAGCTGCCAGGGGAAGCCGCCTGAGGATTGTCTCCTAACCCGTTTGGCGACAGTCGCTATCCCCTGGAAGACGTGGTGACGATCGTGTCGCGCCAGCACAATCACGGGCATATCGGAGTAGAACACCGGCGGACTACCAGTCGTGTAGTCGAGTATGCCGTGCAAGAGCAGATGCGCACCCCGCTCGATCGTGTGACTTCTGCACTGAGCGTCACGGTGCGACCCGCGAGCACCTTCACGATGCTCGCCTGGAACTTTCCATCCACCGTGTACGGGTTTTGGCCTACCTGCCACGCAGTGGAGCATTGTCCGATCTGGCCAGGCGCGACCTGGAAGGAGCAGAGCCCGTTAGCAAAGGACACCGTGTGCGCCACGGTGTCTGTGTTGTCCCAGACCGGGTACAGGTTCCCTGCGATGGTCACGACGGTCGGAGACGGGCCGCTCGGGGTCAACGTGATGAACACCGCTGACAGGGCCGAGCCTGCCGAGGGAAAGGCAAGGATCAGCGCCCCAACAAGAGCGACCTGCGCGAGCAGCCACCAACGCCGCACCATTACCCACTGACCGTAGGGTCGCCGGTACAGGCTCGCCCGCGTCGTTTGGTTAGGCGTCCACTCCTCCTTCGGGGGTCATTCCGGAACAGTGGCCCAGCCGAGAGCGGACGTCAGTCCTTCACCAGTTCCCAACCGACCGTGTCGGAAGTCGCACGTGCAGCAGGAGTGGACGGAGTACACCGGCTTCCTCGAGTCCGGCTGCGACGCTGCGCTCCTCGTCGGGATGCATGCGATGGCGGGTACGGCGGACGGCGTCCTCTCCCACACCGTCTCGGGACAGGCGTGGCAGAACCTCCGCTTCAACGGCACACTCGTCGGCGAGACCGGGATCAACGCGGCGATCTGCGGCCACTGGGGCGTGCCGGTCGTGCTCGTGACCGGCGATCGCGCGGTCTGCACCGAGGCGCGGGAGCTGCTCGGCGACGGCCTCACGACCGTCGAGGTGAAGGAGAGGCTCGGCCGCTTCAGCGCGCGGCAGAAGACGCCGCGCCGGGCGCGCGAGCTGATCGAGGAGGGCGCGCGGAAGGCGTTGTCCGACCTCTCCGCCGTCGCTCCCTACGACCCGGGCCGGCCCTGCGAGATCCAGATCGACTTCACTTCGCCCGACCGCCTGCGCGAGTACGCGAACCGCAAGGGCGTCGAGGTGACCGGCGCCCGCTCGCTCGTCGTCCGCGGCGACGACTGGTGGACGGCCTGGTCCAGCTTCTTCTTCTAAGAGACGCGCCCCAGGAACCGGCTAGCGTTACCCATGTGGAGGGCCGGGTCGTCCGCATATCGATCGCGCCGGTGAAGGCGCTCGCGCTCGTGTATCCGGAAGAGGTGGACGTCGGCCTTGCCGGCGTCGAGGGCAATCGCCGGTTCTGGCTCGTGGATCGCGACGGGCGGCTCGTGAACGACAAGACGCATCCCCAGCTTCTGCGCGTGCGCGCAGGGTGGGACGAGGCGACGCGGCAGCTCGCGCTCACGTTTCCGGACCGCGAGGTGGTCGAGGGTGCGGTGGAGCCGGGCGAGCCGGTCGAGGCGACGATGTACGGGGAGCCGCATTCCTCCCGAGCAGTGCCGGGCCCCTGGCAGGACGCGCTGTCGGATTACGCCGGCGAGCCGCTGACGCTCCTCTGGTCGGAGCGCGGCGCCGTCGATCGCGGCGTCGGCGGCGGCGCGGTGACGGTCGTCTCGCGCGCTTCACTCGAGCGGCTGGGCCGGGAGGCGGGCGCTGCAGAGCCGGTGGACGGGCGCCGCTTCCGGATGCTGTTCGAGATCGACGGCTTTGGCCCCCACGAGGAAGACGAGTGGATCGGCGGTCGCCTCGAGATCGGCGAGGCCGTCCTGGCACTCACCGGCGACGTCGGCCGTTGCGTGGTCACGAAGACGAATCCCGACACGGCCGAGATCGACCTCGACACGCTCGGCACCCTCGCGGCGTACCGGCCCGAGGGCCGGACAGAGCGGTTGCCGTTCGGCGTCCACGGCGCCGTCGTCCAGCCAGGACGGGTCCGCATCGGCGATTCCGTCCGTCCGGTTGTGCGCGATCGCGTCGCGACATAGCAGAGTCGCTATGCTCTAGCCATGGCGGCGAAGGTGCGCGCAGAGGCAAAGGGTCCGGTCGAGCGGCTGCACGAGCGGATCGTCGCCGGCGATCGCGGCTGGTTCTTCGCGCGGATCGCGGATCAGGTCGCCGAGAGGCGCGCCGCGAAGGGTTTCTCGCAGCGCCAGCTCGCGGAGCTCTGCGGCACGACGCAGTCGGCGATTGCGCGGCTCGAGCGTGGCGGCCGTCCGCCGCGCATCGACACCCTGCTCCGGATCGCGGAAGCGCTCGAGTGCGAGCTCGTCGTCGAGCTCGAGCCTCGCAGCTGATCCGCAAGTAACAGACTGTTACTTGCGTGGACCTGTCCCGTATCGTCGCGGTCGCAGGCGACTCGATCTCGGCCGGCTCGCCGCTGTGGGATCCCGATCCGGCGGTCCGGGCGCGGATCGCCTCACCCGACGAGCGCAGCCAGTGGCAGTGGTGGGCGTCACACGCCGACGCCCGGCTCGAGTTCCGGACGACGGCTGTCTACGGCGAGCGCACCGACGAGATCGCCCGCCGGCTCGACCTCGTCCTGGCCGGCGCCGACGTCCTCGTCGTGCAGGGCGGCATCAACGACGTCGTCCAGCGCAGGCCCATCGACGAAGCCGCCCGGAACATCGAGGCGATGCTCGCCCGCGGGCGCGGCGCCGGGCTCGCGCTCGCCGTCACTGACGTGCTCCCCTGGAACAACGGCGACGAGCGGGCGGGCGAGGCCATCGCCCGCCTCAACACGCTGATCCGGCAGCTCGCCGGGGCCGCGTGCGCGACGCTCCTGCCGTTCCACGACACGCTTGCGGATCCCGCCGACCCGCTCCGCATGCGCGTCGGGCTGACCGACGACGGCGACCATCCGTCGGTCGACGGCCACCGGCTGCTCGGCGAGCGCGCCTTCCGGCTACCTAAGTAACAGTCTGTTACTTAGGTAGACAGGTCCGCCGCCTTAGCCGCAGTGAAGGTCCGAAGCGTTTCGAATCTCATCCAGGCCGGACTGCGCTCGCGCCGGCCTCTGCCGCGCGCGAGCGCACTATGCAGCCATCTCGTCCAGAGCATCGAAAGCCAATAACTGCACGGAGCCAACGGGAGACCGCGCTCTCCCGTTGGCGGAGTTCGGTTTCCGAGCGAACAGAGTGTCAGCTCTGCGAGCTGTTAGACGTCGAGCTCGAGCCCGTCGTAGGCGCGCTCGACGCCGTCGGGGAGCGGGAGCTCGTCCGGCCGGTGGATGACCACGAACCGCTGGGCGCCCGACTCCGAGAACGCGTCGAGTGCCTCGTCCGCCGTGAGGTGGCCGCGGAGACCGGCCTCCGGCTGGGCGAGCGTAGCCTCGCAGAGGAAGAGGTCGGCGTCGCGCGCAAGCTCGACCAGGCCCGAGCAAGGCGCCGAGTCGGCGCTGTACGCGAGCGTCCGGTCCGAGTTCGAGACGCGCAGCCCGTAGCTCTCGAGCGCGTAGTGGAGCATGCGGTAGGCGACGAGCTCGAAGCCCGCCGCGCTGAACGGGGTCTCCTCCTCGTACTCGTGCACCGGGAAGAGCTCCAGGATCGCATTCGCGTACAGGACGGGATCGAGCCCGTGGAGGGTCTCGCGGCCCCCGCGGGGCAGCCACAGCTCGGGTGGCTCCACCTCGCGGCCCGCGCCGAAGAGTCCGCCGAACGCCCACGGCACGACGTCGCCCCAGTGGTCGAGGTGGAAGTGGGTGATGACGATCGCGTCGACTCGCGGCCA
>DAITAW010000037.1:0-22709 GCA_036824055.1 Gaiellaceae bacterium
GCGAGCTCTCGAACCGCGCCGTGAACTGGGCCCTCCAGATCCACGGCGGCTACGGGTACATGGACGAGTATCCGATCTCGCGCCTCTATCGGGACCAGAAGATCCTGGAGATCGGCGAAGGCACCAACGAGGTGCAGCGAATGGTCATCGCCCGGCACCTCCGCCTCTAAGCCGGCACACGGGCGTCACGGTTTCGGATCCGTGCCTGGCACCGGTACGTCAGCGAGACGGTGCGCGGATCTTTGACGCCGCGTTGAAGCTGGTGTACCGATGCGTCATGAAGTGCGCCGCTGCGGTCATGCGCAGGCTACGCGGCAGGAGCGTCTTCCGATCGAGGCGCACCGTGAACCACACCGGGCCGGTCGGCTTGAAGAACGAGACGACGTACGTCGTCGGCGTCGTCTCGAGCAGATACGTGTTCGTCGCATGACCCGCCCAGATCGGTTCGGGTTGGGGCGTTACGTCTTGGGCTGAGGGCACCCACTTGCCTCCTTGCGTGCGGTCCCAGCGCCGCGCGCCGATGATGATCCCGTCTGCGCCGCCACGGATTCGGTACTCGAGCCGGTTCGGGCGTTCCAGCGTGAAATCGGAGACGACCTTGTTCCGCGGGTCGGATGCAAGCCGCTCGACGTAGTCGACGCTTCGCAGCCGGCGGAACGCCGAGGTGGCACGCGCGACGAGCGCGGCTGCCGGCTTGGCATCCGCAGGAACCCGGAAGACGAGCACCCGGCCGCCGACCGACACGTGGACGGCGCCAGGCGAGGAGAGCGACGCGCGATAGCACCCGGCCCCGCAAGACCCGGCCGTGACGCCCGCGATCGTCACGTCGAGCCCGTTGACTCCCAGGCTGTCAGGGCCGAGCACGAACACCTCCGCGTCGGGCGGGTGCACCGCGAGCGCAACGGCGAACGCCCCACTCTCACGCGCCTGAACCGACATCCCCGGCGCAGCCGGCGGCGGCGGCACCTTCGCTTCAGTCACGGCCGCGCGCGCCACTCGGTCACGTCCAGGCTGGAGGTCCGTGAGCAGCGCAACCGCCACGACGAGGCCGACGAACAGCCCGAGCTCGAGTGCGATGTTCCGACGCAGGCTGTCGAGCGACAGCCTCGGGACGAGTCTGTAGCGGTTGAGCCAGCCGATCGTCACGAGAGCCCCAAGCAGGGCGGACTTCACGATCAGCAAGCGTCCGTACCCGGTCGACCACATCTGGTCGAGGGAACGCAGCTCCGCAAACGCACCAAGCACGCCGGTTGCGGCCAGCACCCCGACCGACACGAGCGCGATGTTGGAGAAGCGCCGGACCAGCGGAGCTCGATCGTCCGAGCGCAAGAGCGCCAGCCCGAGCGCGAGGAGGCCCCCGAGCCAGATCGATGCGGCAGCGACGTGCAGAAGGTCAACTGCCGGCTCCAACAACGGCCTGCCGCGGTCAAGCGCGTGGCCGGCGAAGGTCGGGAGCGGCAGTAACGCCAGGCCGGCGAGGAAGGCGAGCAGCTCGACCCTCGGAAAGACGGGCGTGACGGCGGCGAGGACCGCCCCGACCCCCGAGACGGCGGCGGCGACCGCCATCACCGTGCCGAAACGCGTGGAAAAGGAGACGTCGTGCCCCAGGCCCGAGGCACCGACGAAGACGAGCAGGAATGCGCCGAGCATCAGCCGCACCGGGACCCGGCCGACCGCGAAGCGGAAGAACGCCGCACCCACTGCGGTCAGGAGTCCCGCAAAGAACAGAAGGCGAGAGACGACATCCTGGACGCTCGGGCCGTTGCCGGCGGAAAGAGCCGCCTGCGGTGGTGCCCGGCCGGCCCCGACCCCGAATGCCAGCACCCCCGAGAGCGTGTGCCCGTCGTCGGAAAGGACGCGCCAGAGAACGGTGTAGTCGCCGTCGGCCAGACCGGTCTGCAGCGGAATGACGAGGACGCGGCCGCCTGCGACGCGCGGCTTTCCACCGAGCACCGACCCACCTCCGTTGCGAATGGCCCTGATCCCGGATCCCGGGCGAATGTTGTCGGCGAACACGACCTGGACGCGGGTCGGTGCGCTACCGAGGACGGAGCCGTCTCGCGGAAGGGTCCGCAGGAACCTGGCGTGAGCCCAGGCGGGCTCCGGAAGAACCAGGCCACAGAGCAGGATCCCGAGGAAAAGGGCTACGCGTGTGTTCAACGCTTCAAGAAAGCTAGCGGCACGCGCTGTTAGCTTCTTGGCTGTGCTGTTTCGCCAGTTCGTCGACGACGATCTCGGCTGCGCCTCCTACCTGATCGGCGACCCCAGCAAGGGGGAGGCTTTCCTGGTCGACCCCGCGTACGCAATCGAGCAGTACCTGGAAGCGGCCGCTGAGGCGGGGGTCCGCATCGTTCGAGTGTTCGAGACGCACACGCATGCCGACCACGTCTCCGGCCACGGGCGATTTGCCCTGGAGCACGGCGTGCCGACGTCGGTCCATCCGCTGGCCGAGCCCGAGTTCGCGTTCGACCCACTCGAAGATGGCCAGGACATACCAGCCGGTGCCGTGCCGGTTCGCGTGATCCACACACCGGGCCATCGACCGGAGCACTGCGCCTTCGTCGTCGACGACAGGCTCGTGCTCACCGGCGACTCGCTCTTCATCGGCGACGCGGCGCGGCCCGACCTGGCCATCGAGGCACGCAAAGGCGCAGAAGAACTGTTTCATTCACTGCAGCGGCTGACGCAGCTGCCGGACGCCTACGAGGTCTACCCGGGCCACGTCGCGGGCTCGCTGTGCGGTGCGGCCATGAGCCCCGATCACTCCTCGGCGATCGGCAAAGAAAAGCGTACGAACGCCAAGCTGGAATACGGCGACGTGCAGGCGTTCATCAACGCAACCGCTTCCCTCTCCACGCCGCGCCCTCCGACCACTGCCCGGGTCGTCGCGCTGAACAACGGGCCGTTCGTCGGCGCCCCCATCCCGCTCGAGCAGCTCGAAGAGCCGGGCAGCGCAACGATCCTCGACGTCCGTCCCGCGGAGCTGCATGCCGCGGGACACGTCCCCGGGGCGTTCAACGTCCCTGTATCCGGATCGTCGTTCGCGACACGCGCAGGCTTCGTGCTCGACCCGGAAGAGCGGATCGTCATCCACGCCTCCGACGAAGGCGAGGCCGCCGAGGCCGCGCGCGGACTGCGTGCCGTCGGGTTCCTGGAGCTCGCCGGTTACGTCACGGAGGTGCCGCTGACAGAGAAGCTCGAGCCGATAGAATTGGATGAGCTGGAGCAGCTGCTCGCGCAGGGCACGGTGCAGGTGCTCGACGTCCGCGAGAAGTCCGAGCGCGACGAGGGGTACATCCCCGGCTCGCTGCACATTCCATTCAGGTTGTTGCGCGGCTTCGGGACGGAGGGCGTGGACACCGAGAAGCCGGTCGTGACGATCTGCGAGTCAGGCATGCGGGCGAGCATCGCCGCGAGCGTGCTGACCGCGGCCGGCGTCGACGCGCGTCCGGTGCTGCACGGCGGCGTGAACGACTGGCCCGGAGGAACCGTGTCGTTCAGGCGTTGCGGCGGCTCTATCAGTTGAGTCGTTCGACCAGGTAACCGCGCTCCCTCATCGCGGCGAGCAATTGTTGGCAGTGATCTTCGTCGCGCGTGACGAGGGTCAAGCCGATCTCGGTCTCGCTCACGGGCAGGTCCATCCCTTCACGATGATGTTCGACGGCAATGACGTTGCCTCGCTCCTCGGCGACGAGGGACAGCAACTTGATCAGCTCGCCGGGGTGATCCGGCAGCCGCGTCCGGACGACGAGATAGCGGCCCGCCACGGTCAAGCCATGACGCATGACGGAGATGAGCATCGTCGGATCGATGTTTCCACCGGAGAGAATCGGGATCGCCATCCCCGAGCCTCCCGCCCGTCCTGCGAGCAGCGCCGCCACGCCGACGGCGCCCGCGCCCTCGACCACGAGCTTCGCGCGCTCGAGCAGCAACACGATCGCCTCGCTGATCTCCTCGTCGGTGACCGAGACGATGTCGTCGAGCAGGTCCTCCAACAGCGGCATCGTCAGCTCGCTCGGCACTTTCACGGCGATCCCGTCGGCGATCGTGTAACCGTCCAACCCGGCCTGCACGCCGACGATTCGCACCTCCGGCCGCAGCGCACGGAGCGCCGTGGCGATGCCGAGCGACAGCCCCCCGCCGCCGATCGGGATCAACACCGTGCCGACTTCGGGCTCCTGCTCGAGCAGCTCGAGTCCGATCGTCCCCTGACCCGCGACCACGAGCTGGTCCTCGTACGGATGGATGAAAGTCCCGCCCGTCTCTTCGACGTAAGCAAGCGCGGCGACCATCGCGTCCTCGAAGAACGAACCTGTCATCTCAGTCTCGGCGCCATAGTTCTTGCACGCCTCGACCTTCGCCATCGGAGCCGTGTCGGGAACGAAGATGCGCGCCCGGATCCCGAGCTCTCGCGCCGCCCATGCGACGGCCTGACCGTGATTGCCGGCGCTGGCAGCGACGACGCCCGCGGCACGCTCCTCGGAGGACAGCGTCTTGAGCTTGTTGACGGCGCCACGGATCTTGAACGCGCCCGTCCGCTGAAGATTCTCCGCCTTGAGGCGCACCTCCCGCCCACAGCGACGGGAGAATGTCTCCGACAGATAGATGGGCGTCTGTTCCGCGATCCCCTGGAGACGCCTGCGCGCCTCCTGGATGTCAGCGAGTGTCGGTGCGATCCGCTGTATCGCCAAGTTTGAACACCTTCTCCATGATCTCCTTCACCGCGGTCAGCGGGTCGAGCTCCCGTCGCTGCACCTCGTCCAGGAGCCGCCGCAGCTCCGGATCGTTCTCAACGGTCCGCTCGAGATGCGCCTTGGCGCGACCAGATGCGACGGCAAAGACCTCACCGGCGAGATTCTTGCGCCTGCGCTCCTCGAGGCGCCCGTCGGAGTCCAGATAGGCCCGATGCTCCTCGATCTTGCCCCACAGCTCGGGGACGTTCTCACCGCGTGTCGCCTCCGTGAGCACGATCGGCGGCTTCCAGCCGCTCTCGCGGTCGAGCGACAGGATCGAGCGCACCTCGTTGAGCATCGTCTTCGCGGCGGGATGATCCATCTTGTTGATCGCGATCACGTCGGGAATCTCCATGATCCCTGCTTTGAGCGCCTGAACGGAGTCTCCCGATCCGGGCATCAGCACGAGCACGACGGTATCGGCGATCCCGATCACCTCGACCTCGCTCTGACCTGCGCCCACGGTCTCCAGGAAGACGAGCTCCTTGCCTGCAGCGTCGAGAACGAGCAATGCCTGCAGAGTCGCCTCGGCCAGGCCGCCGAGATGACCGCGTGTCCCCATCGAGCGGATGAAGACCCCCGGGTCGAGAAAATGATCGGCGAGCCGAATCCGATCGCCGAGGAGCGCGCCCTGCGTGAACGGGCTCGAGGGGTCGACCGAGATCACGCCGACGGTGCGGTCCTGCCCGCGGATGTGCGTGATCAGCGTGGAGATGAGACTCGACTTGCCGACACCTGGTGGGCCGGTGATTCCGATCGCGTAGGCGCGTCCCGTCTCCGGATAGATGTCGCGTACGAGATCGTAGGCGAGCGGATCGCCGTTCTCAACCAGCGAGATCGCCCGGGCGAGTGCGCGCCGGTCGCCCGTGCGGACGCCTTGCGCGAGGGATTCCCGCGTCCAGTCGCGCCGCCCGTGCATCGGCTAGGCGGCCTCGGCCTCGGCGGTTCGCTCGATTTCCTGCTCTGTTCCCCGCGCGAGCGCGTAGGCCACGAGAGACGCGCCTACGAGGATGACCCCCACGCCGCCGAACACCCAACGCGGCCCCACGCTGTCGGTGAGCGGCCCTGCGACGACGAAGCCAAGCCCGTAGACGGCGTAGTTGACGCTCATGATCACGGTGAAGACCCGACCGCGGATCGCGTCCGGCGCGCCGCGTTGCACGAGGAGCGAGTTGCAGACGACGGCGGTGCCGTTGCCGACACCGGCGAGCACGAAGCACGGCAGCGAGACCCACACGTTCGGAGCGACGGCTGCGGCGGCAATCCCGATTGCCTGGAGGAGGATGCTCGCCGAGTAGACGCTTCCGATCGGCCGCCGCTCCAACCAGGTTCCAGCCCCGAAGCTTCCAATCGCGAGGCCGAGCCCGACGCAGCCGAAGATCAAGCCGTAGCCGAAGTCGCCGGCGTGGAACGCATCCTTGGCAAGGAACACCTGCGCGGTCTGCGTGGAGGCGATGGCTCCGAGAGCGATCGTCCAGACGACGAGCACGGTCAGCAGCGGGCGCGTTCGGATCACGCGCGCAAACCCATCCTTGAGATCGCGCAGATGACCGCGGCTCACCGCCAGCGCGCCCTGCAACTTGTCTGCGGGGAGGCGCAAGAGCAGCAGCACCGACACGAGGAACGATGCGCCGTTCAACCAGTACGCGAGGTGTGGGCCCGATGCCGCCACGAGCGCACCTCCGATGATCGGAGCCACCGTCCAGCTGACGTTCTCGCTCGTCTGGATGAGCGAGTTCGCGCGCGAGAGCTCGTGTTCGTCGACGAGGTTCGGGAGGCCCGCGTAGACCGCCGGACGGAAGAACCCGGTCGCCAGACCCGCGATCCCGGCGAGAGCGACGATCTGTCCGGCGGTATTCGCGAACGGGAGGGTGAAGAAGACCCCAGCGCGGACAAGGTCGGATACGATCATCAAGCCCCGGCGTGAGACGCGATCGAGGAGCGGGCCGAGAAAGAGCCCGACGGCCACCGCCGGCAGGAACTCGACGATCATCAGGGCGCTGACCCACGAGCCCGAACCGGTGCGGTCCTTCACATCGACGACGAGCGCGACGGTGGCGAGCAGTGTCCCGAGACTCGACCCGAGCGTGGCGAGGAACAGCAGGCGAAAGCCGGGCGCGGTGGCGAGGAGGCTCAGCTGTCGGCGCAGGCTGGTCACCCCTGCGAAGTGTGTCAGGAAGCCGTTGAGGCCGTCCTCAGTCGGGCGAGCGCTGCCGCGAGGAACGCGTGATCCTCCGGCGTTCCGACCGTCACGCGGATGGCTTGGGGAGCGCCGAATCCGGCGAGCGGACGCACGATCACGCCCTCGCGTAGCAACGCCTCGAACCAGGGTTGTGCGTCTTCACCCAGATCGACGAAGACGAAGTTCCCGACCGCGGGTCCCGTCACCTCGTAACCCGCTTCCTTCAGGATCCGCTCGAGCTCCGCACGACCCTCGGCATTCGCGTGCTTCCTGCGCTCGAGCTCACCCGGCGAGTCGAGGCTGGCAAGCGCGGCCTCCTGTGCAGGCGTGGTCAGGTCGAAGGCTCGTCGCGTCTTGCCGAGCGCGACGACGAGCTCTGCGGGGCCAACCCCGTAACCCACTCGGGCTCCGGCGAGACCGTAGATCTTCGAGAAGGTGCGCAAGACGATCACCTGCCGGCCGGCCTTGAAGTACTCCTCCACGCCGTCCGCATAGTCGGGGTCGTCGACGTACTCGAAATACGCCTGGTCCAGCACCGTCAACACGTGGTCGGGAGCTCGCGCGAAGTACGCATCGAGCTCGGCGCGCGAGTTCTTGGTGCCGGTCGGGTTGTTGGGATGGCAGATGTAGACGAGCTTCGTCCGCTCCGTGATCGCAGCGAGCAAGGCATCCAGGTCGTAACGGTTGTCGCGGAGCGGCACCTGGATCGACTGCGCACCGAGCTTGCGCGCATAGATGGCATAGCTCGGGAACGACGGCCAGCCGTGCACGACGTGGTCGCCCTCGTCCAACACTGCTTGGGAGATCCCGTCGATGAGGCCGTCGGCGCCCCCGCCGATCGCGATCTCCTCGAAGCGCACGCCGTGTCGTTCGGCCAGCGCGGCTCGGAGGCGGTATGCGCCACCGTCCGGATAGCGATTCAACTCGCCGGCAGAGCGCTCCAATGCCGAGAGCGCTTGCGGAAACGGCCCGAACGGCCCTTCGTTGGACGCGAGCTTGACCACACGTTCGAGGCCGAGCTCGCGCTGGACCTCTTCGACCGGCTTGCCCGGCCCGTAGGGGATGATCCCTGCGAGCGCAGGCCTGAGTAGGCCGGCGGGAAGGTCCGCCACTACGTGCCTACGTCGCTTCGTCCGACTTCTTGCGCCAGAACCAGAGGGCGCCGCCCGCAGCCGCGAGCATCGACGCGATTGCTCCCTTGTTCAACCCGGCGTGCTCACCAGTGCCCGGTACGGCCGCGCGGGCCTTGCGCTTCCCGAACTTCTTCGCGACCTTCCACACACCCCAACCGAGTACGGCGTTCCGTCGATTGATGATCCCCATTGGGTCTCCTTTCCCAGACGAGCCTACCAAGCACCGTTTCCCGATCCGGGCTGCTTGCACGCATGAGAAAAAGATCTACTTCTGCTTGCCGTGCCCGGCTGCGGGACGATCCCTGACCGAGCCGGGCAGGCGCAGGCGCCTGGGTGTGAGCTTCGCCCGCAAGTGCGCAGGAGCGCCACCGATGGGATGGACCCGCTGCGTCTGTCCTACGGCTTTGCCGTGAGACACGGCGCCCACATGGTTCGCGCGGGCGTGGGTCTTGGCCTTGACGTTCTTGGTCTTGGCCCTGTGGCCGCGCGCCCCTCCGACGGCCGAGAGCCCAACACGTGAAGACGAACGCGGTGAGAGCGCCGAATTGCGCGGAGCCGCCGCTGCAACCGACGCCTTTTTCGCCGCCGCCGCCGGTTTCTCGGTCTGCCACGGTGCCTGACGAACTCCCTCGTAGGTGGCGCCGCCGATCGCCAGGCCGGCGGTGACTGCCGCCGCCGCCTTGAGCGCAATGCCCGTTCCCACTGCCGCGCCGCTGCCGCCGCCGAACAGCGACGTCAGCGAACCGGGCACCGGCACGAGTGCGAGTGTCTTCAAGGCGCCGCGTTGCGCGCGCTGCCGGCGGGCGAAGCCGGCGCAGTCGGCACATTCGCGCAGGTGCGCGCGCAGCTGCCCGCGCTCTGCGCGTGGAAGTCGTCCGTCGAGCTGCCGTGAGATCGCGAACTCGGCTTCGCCGCACGTCAGCGACCCTTCGAGCTGCTCGCGCAACGCGCGTCGCGCGCGGAAGATGAGCGTCTCCACTGCGCTCGTCGAGACTTCGAGGATCTCTGCGATTTCGGCGTACGAGCGCCCCTCGAGCTCACGCATGACCAGTGCTGCCCGTTGGTTGAAGGCGAGATGACTCAAGGCTCGGCGGATGTCGTCGCCGGTCGGCGTCTCGTCGTCGGCGACCGTGTCAGCGATGTCGTCTTCGAATGAGACCTCGGCGGGACGCCGCGCGGACTGACGGAATCGCTGACGGCAGACGTTGTGCGCGATCGCGATCAGCCAGTTCTGTGGTTTTTCCGGCCGGCTCCCCTTCTCGACGTACGCGCGATAGGCGTTGAGGAACGTCGTCTGGGTGACGTCCTCGGCGTCGGTCGGGTTGCGCATGACGGCGAGCGCATACCGATACACGTCGCCGACGTGCCGCTTGTAGAGCCGCTCGAAGCCTCGGTCCGAGCGAGGCTTCTGCGCCAGCAGGGGCGTCATGCCCTAGTAGATACCTGATGGGGCGGAATCTTGCGCCCCCCGATCGGTGCAAAACGGCTTAAGGCAGGGGCAGGGGAGGTGGCGGAAGCGAGATCGGCGGGACGGCGAGCGGGGCTGGTGGCAGGCTCGGGGCAGGTACCGGCAACGCAGCGGCCGGCGCCGCCACGACCTGCTGAACCGAGCCCATCGGCTCGGAGGCCATCGTCGCGACCTGGGAGACCGGACCGGACTGCGTGCCTGAGACCTGAGTCTTCGAGGCGGACGAGTCGGGCTGCGCGGGTGTTCCTTGCGCCGCCGCGACTGCGATGACGCCGTCTTCGCGCGACGTCGCCGCGGGTTTCGTCACCGAACCGTTCGTTGCGACCCGTCCATCCCGAACGCGGAGCTTGTTCGTCCACTGCGCTTTCAGTCCGCTCTCTCCGCCGTGGCTCGATGGTGCGACCGCGACGCCCGTGCTCGGCTCCGCCGCAGCCGTCGGAAGCCCGCGGCGATCTCCTCCGAGTCCCGTCCCGAGAGCGGCAGCGAGGACCGCAACAGCAGCTTTGACCAGGAAGCCGGTACCGGCGACCGAGCCGCCGCCGGCGAGCACACCGCCTCCTCGTTCGAAGAACTGCGTCAGCGAGGTCGGCAGCGGAACATTGGCAAGGGAGCGGAGAGACGAGGCCCGCAGGCGCAGCGACCTGCGCGCTCGGAAGATGAGGGTCTCGACGGCAGAAACCGAGACGCCGATCGTGTCCGAGATCTCCGCGTACGTCCGGCCCTCGAGCTCACGCATGACGAGTGCCGCGCGCTGGTTGAACGGCAAACGCCCGAGCGCTCGCAGGACACCCTCGACATCGGGTTGCTCGGCTTCGGGAACCGCAAGTTCCGCGACGTGATCCTCCAGCGGAACTTCCTTCACACGCCGACTCGCACGGGCGTACTTCGTCCGCGCAACGTTGTGCGTGATCTTGATCAGCCAGTTGTGTGGCTTTTCGATCTCGACCCCGCGCTGATAGGCGCGGTATGCATTCAGGAACGTTGTCTGTGTGACGTCTTCCGCGTCGGCCGGATTACGCAGCAGGGCGAGCGCGTACTGGTAGACGTCCTTGACGTAACGGCGGTACAGAGACTCGAAGGCCTGATCTCGAGCTAGGACCGGGATCTCTGGCGCTGCGGTCGCCATGTGTAGGTGGAACGAGGAACGCGCGCAGCAGGATACGGCAGGTTTTGTTCTTTGAAAAAGAGATTTGGCGGGATTAGGCGGGAGTCTTCGTGCGCTTGCGGTTCGGGACGTGGATCGCCCGGCCGAGCGCGACCAGCCCGGCTTCCTTGATCGCCTCCGACAGCGTCGGGTGGGCCGCCATGCCGTCCGCGACGGTTTCGACAGTCGCCTCGGCGTCGATCGCCACCACGCCGGCCTCGATCAGGTCGGTCACGTGCGGGCCCACCATGACGAGACCGAGCAGTTCGCCGTATCGAGTCTCGTGGATCGACTTGACCCAGCCCGTGGTCTCGTTTTGCATCACCGCGCGCGCGTTCGCAACCCACGGGAACATTCCCGTCGCGACGTCGTCGCCGTACTGCTCGCGCGCTTCGGCCTCGGTCAGGCCGACGCCCGCGATCTCCGGATCCGTATAGATCGGTCTCGGCACGGCGCGGTTGTCGACAATGGCCTCGTGACCGCAGGCGTTCTCGGCCGCGACCTCACCTTCGCGAAAGGCGGTGTGTGCAAGCTGCCAGTAGCCCGCGCAGTCACCCACCGCGTAGACGTGCTCGACAGTTGTACGGCGATGCTCGTCCGCTGCGATGCCCTTGCGCTTGTCGAACTCGACGCCGATCGCTTCGAGCCCCAGCCCTTCGACGTTCGGGCCGCGGCCGACGGAGACGAGCATGAGATCCGCTTCGACGGTCTCGCCGTCGCCGAAGTGCACCGTCAACGAACCGCCGTTGTCCTCGACCTTCTTGCACTGCTTCTCGAGGTGCAGCGTGATCCCGCGCTTACCGAACTGCTTCGCAAGCTCCTTGGACGCGTCCGCATCCTCCTGCGGAATCAACGCCGGCAGCATCTCGATGATCGTCACCTCGCTGCCGAAACGAGCGAAGATCGAGGCGAACTCGCAGCCGATGATGCCGCCGCCGAGGACGACGAGGCGCTTCGGAACTTCGGTCTGCGCGAGCAGCCCTTCGGAGTCGACGCAGCGGCGGGAGTCGAGCCCTTCGATCGGTGGACGAAGAGGGAACGAGCCGGTCGCGATGATCGCTTGCTTGAAGGTGACGTCCTCACCGCCTTCGACGGCGAGCGTGTGCGCGTCCTTGAACGTGCCGGTTCCCTTGACCCACTCGACGCCGTTCGCCTTGAAGAGCGTGGCGACCCCTTGTGTCATCTGCTTGACGACCCCGTCCTTCCACTCGTTCGCCGTGCCGAACTCGAGCTGGAAGCCGCCGAGCTTCACGCCCAGCTTGTCGAAAGTGTGCTCGGCCTCTTTCAGCGCAAAGGCCGTCTGCACCCAGGCCTTCGTGGGAATGCACCCGATGCGAAGGCAGGTGCCTCCGAGCTCGGGCGCACGGTCGACACAGGCGACCCTGGCCCCGAGCTGAGCGACCCGGATCGCGGCCGTGTAACCACCCGGCCCTCCTCCGAGAACAGCGACGTCGACTTCCATCACGATCGATCGTATCGAGCGCGCCCTAACTCAGATCCGCCTTCATCGTGACCGTCCCATCCTTCTCCTCCACGGGACGGAAGCCGTAGCGCTCGTAGAGCTTGGTCATGCCCTGCTCGGCGCTGAGGCTGATCGCCTTGTGGCCCTGCTGGCGGGCACGGTCGAGCAGGGCGGTCATCAGCTCGCCGCCGAGACCGCTGCCGCGGCGGCTCGGGACGACGGCGATCGTCAGCTCAGGCGTTTCCTCGTCGACGAAGCCGAAGCCCGGCGCGCTCGAAGGGAAGAGGCGATACCAGGCGGCGCCGACCGGCCCCGCCTCCCAGGCCACGAGCCCAGCGTCCCCGGGACGGCCCCAGTTGTTGACGTACCTCGCCACCGGGAGATCGGGATCCGCGTTCAGCCGCCAGTGGTAGGCGTGCTTGAGCATGTCGCGGAGGAAACGGACGTCTTGTGGCCCGGCCTGGCGGATCACAGAGTTGAGTTTAAGCCGCGGTCACTCGAACGAGTGATTCTTCGCAAACCAGGCAAGAAGGTCCTACCTGCGGCATCTTCAAGGTTATGAAACGTGACGATGATCGGCGGACCGAGTTTGGGACCGGGCTGCGGGCCCGCCTGCTCCGACGCCGCGCGTCGCGACTGGGTCCCGGCCGCGTACGCCTGCCTGCGCCGCTTGTTCAGCGGCCTTCCGCCATCTAGTTAGCCGTATACGCTTCGGCGCTCCGCAGAGCGCCAGGCAAAAGAGCGACCAAGGCGCAGCTCGTCGCGTTCGACCACGTCCTCGCCTGCGCTCAGCCTGCGGAAAGCTCTTGCGCAAACTGCAGGCGGTTGCCGTCGGGGTCGAACACGTCCAGCAGACGCATCTCGCCGTGCAACTCGAAGACGACCCCTACCTCGACACCGTCGTTGCGGAGCTGATCCGCAACAACCTTGACGTCGTCGACGTCGACATGGGCGACACCACTGTCTTCGTTTGGCTCGCCTTGGGCGAGCGCAATCTCCATCCCGTTGCGCTCTAGCTTCACCCAGCTGGCGTCGGGGTCCACGTACGTCTCCATGAACCCCAGCTTGTCCTTGTAGAACGCACGCCCTGCTTCGAGGTCGCGGACGTGGTACCAGACCGGCGTCACGAGGCGGTGAGTGGGAAAAGGGCCGCGACCGCCTTCACAAGGCGAGCCCGGGCTCCTCCAGGAACGCCTTGACGTCTCGTAGGAACTCGGCCCCAGTGGCTCCGTCGACTGCGCGGTGATCACACGTGAGGGTCAGCTCCATGCGCGGCCTCACGGCTGGTTGACCGTCGACCGGCACGACCTTGTCCTCGATCGAGCCGACGGCGAGGATCGCGGCCTGCGGCGGGTTGAGCACGGCGATGAACCGCTCGATCCCGTACATGCCCAGGTTCGAGATCGTGAACGTCCCGCCGTCGAGATCTGCCTGCTGAAGCTTCCCGTCGCGCGCGCGCCCGACGAGCTCCGCACGGGCAGTCGCGATCTCGGCGATCGACTTTCGCTCGCAGCCTTGGATCACCGGCACGACGAGGCCGTTCGGAACGGCGACGGCGATCCCGATGTTCGCGGTTGGGTGCAGCTCGACCGCGTCACCCTTGTAGAGCGCATTCACCGCTCGGTGGCGCATCAGGGCCGCGGCGCAGATCTTGGTGAGGAGATCGGAGATGGTCGGCTTCACCCCCTCGCCGTGCAGCTCCACGAGACGCTCCCGGAGTGGGAGCGCGCGACTCATGTCGACCGTGATCCCCAGTTGGAAGACCGGCGCCTGCCAGGCCTCGGTCAGCCGCCGCGCGATCGTCTTGCGCATCGAGGACAGCTGCTGCACCTCGACGCCTTCGACCGGCAACCCCGGTGCCGGAAACGCGACCGGTGCTCCGGACGCCGCCGTGCGCTCGACGTCCTCGGCGACGACGCGGCCGTCGGGGCCCGTGCCGGCGACCGCGCTCAGGTCGATCCCGCGCTCACGCGCGATGCGCCGTGCCAGCGGCGAGGCCTTGACGCGGCCGCCGTTCTCGCCGGCCGGCTGCCTGATCTCGGTGACCTTCTCCCCCATGCCCCCGGCCGACGCGCGCCGTCCACGCTCCCGTTCCTGTTGACGCGCGCGCCCGGGAGAGCCCTCTTCCAACGCATCGTCGGACACGTCCTGCGCGGCCGAGCCGTTCCCGGCGGGCTCCGCCGGCTCGAGGTCGACGTGCTCGCCCTGCTCGCCGATCATCGCAATCGTCTTGCCGACTTCGACCTCGCCGGAAGAGATCGCGATCTTCAGCAGGACGCCGGACGCCTCCGCCTCCACCTCTTGCGTCACCTTGTCCGTGTCGAGCTCGTAGAGCGGCTCGCCCTTCTCGACCTTGTCGCCCTCCGACTTGAGCCACTTCACGATCGTGCCGGACTCCATGCCCTGCCCGAGGCGGGGAAGCTTGACCTCAGTTGCCATTACGTACGCCCACGGTTCGGCGAATCGCTGCGAGCACGTCGTCGGCGTGCGGGACGACGAACTCCTCCATCACAGGCGCGAACGGCAGCGGGGCGAACTTCGCGCCGACCCGCTCGACCGGTGCGTCGAGCCAGTCGAAGGCGCCGTACTGGATCAGGGCGGCGACTTCGGCGCCGAAACCTCCGCGCACGACCGCCTCGTGCGCGACGACGCAACGATTGGTCTTTTTCACCGCGGAGATCAGCGCGTCCTCGTCGAGCGGGAGCAGTGTGCGCGGATCGACGACCTCGACCGAGATGCCCTCCTGCTCGGCGTCCTTCGCCGCTGCAAGCGCCTCGTGTACGAGCCGGCCGGTCGCGATCACGGTCACGTCCTCGCCCTGACGATGCGTTCGCGCCTGACCGAGTGGGATCGGCTCGAGCTCGTCCGGCACGTCCTCCTTGATCCCATACAGCGTGCGGTGCTCGAAGAAGACAACCGGGTTGTCGTCGTAGATGGACGACCACAGCAGCCCGCGCACGTCGGTCGGCGTGGACGGGAAGACCACTTTGAGCCCCGGGATGTGCACGAACCACGCCTCCAGCTGCTGCGCGTGCTGCGCGCCCGGCGACCAGCCCGCACCGCCCTGCGTGCGAAACGTCACCGGCACCGTCAGCTGTCCGCCGGACATGTAGCGGTGCTTCGCCGCCTGGTTGACGATCTGCTCGGTGGCGAGTGTGAGGAAGTCCTCGTACATGATCTCGGCGACAGGGCGCATTCCCTGCATCGCGGCGCCGATCGCCGCACCGGCGAGCGCCATCTCGGAGATCGGTGTGTTCCGGACCCGCTCGGGCCCGAACTCGTCGACGAGCCCCTGCGTGACCCCCATCGAGCCGCCCATCTCGGCGATGTCCTCGCCCATGATGAAGACGTCCTCGTCGTCACGCATCGCCCGCGACAGCGCGTCCCTAACTGCTTCTCGGTAACTCAACTCAGGCATTTGCGAGTCTCCCGAGCGAAGCGAAGGGACTAACCCTCCCCGCGAAAAATGCGCAGCATTTTTTGCGGAAATCAGGCATAGACGTTCTTGAGGGCGTCTTCGGGTTTTGGATCGGTGCCGTTCTTTGCGAACTCGACCGACGCCTCGACGATCTCCTGAACCTCGCGATCGATCTCCTCGACCTCTTCGCTCGAGAGCTCGAGCTTCGTGCGCAGATGCTCGATCGGGTCCTGCGTCGCACGCGTCTCTTCGAGCTCTTCCTTCGAGCGGTAGACCTGCGGATCGCCGATGTAGTGCCCGACGAGGCGGTACGTGTCGACGGCGAGGAAGACCGGCCCCTTGCCTGCGCGAGCGTGCTCGAGCGCGCGCCGCGCCGCCTTGTAGACCGCCTCGACGTCCTGTCCGTCGACCTTGACCGACTTCATGCCGAAGGCGACTGCACGCTGCGAGATGTCCTCGATCGGCATGTGTTGCCAGCTCGGCGTCGACTCGGCCCAGTGATTGTTCTCGCAGACGAAGACCGCCGGAACCTGCCAGAGCTGCGCCAGGTTGAGCGACTCGTGGAAGGTGCCGATGTTCGTCGCCCCGTCGCCGAAGAAGGCGACGCCGACGCGTGGCTCTCCCCGCAGCTTGAAGGCGAGCGCGGCGCCTGTGATCGCAGGCAGGCCACCGCCGACGACCGCATTCGCACCCATGTTGCCGCGCTCGACGTCGTAGAGGTGCATCGAGCCGCCATAGCCGTGGGAACAGCCTTCGAGCTTCCCGTACAGCTCCGCCATCAGCTCGTTCGGCGTGGTGCCCTTCGCGAGCGTGTGTCCGTGCGCACGGTGCGTCGAGGCGATGATGTCGCCCTCCTCGAGAGCACGGCAGACACCGACCGCGACGGCCTCCTGGCCGATCGCCACGTGCAGGAAACCCGGGAGCTCCCCGGCCCTGAACCGCTCTTCGACCTTCTCTTCGAACCGCCGGATCAACAGCATCTCGCGGAAGAACTCACGGAGATCCGACTTCGAGAGCGTCCCTTTCTGTTCCACCTTCGCCATGAGCCTCAGTTTATGCTCAGGCTCTTGCGACTAGTCGAACAGTTCAACGAGCTCGAGCGCGGCCTGGCGCACGAGTGGACCGAGCTCCGACTCCAGCTCACGGTGGAGCAGGAATCACGGGCCGAACGGGCTGCCGCCCTCCTCGCGCCGGCGAACCCCGGGCGACACGGCACGGTAATCCGCTTCGCGGTCGACCGCCGCGGGCCGGGCGTGGGGCCCGAAGCGGTCCGCCGGCTCCTGAAGCGGCTCGACGACGAGGGGATCGAGGGAACGCTGGAGCTCCGAAGCGTGGAGCAGGCACCCACGGAAGAGCTGCGCCGCAAGGAAACGCTGCGAGCCCAGTGGGAGCAGCGTCTCACTGCGGTGCCGCCGGACTGGAGCGACATCTACGCCCAGGTGCGACTGGACTCGACCGACTATCTCGAACGCGGGGCGCTTCTCCTCGCGCCGATCAATCCCGCGCGCTACGGCGGAGCGACGGCATTGCGCTTCCGGAGCGCCCACCACTTCGGCTACGGCGTCTCTCCCAAGATGGCGGCGCGTTGCTTCGAGCGCTGCGACCAGGAGGGAATCACCGGCGACGTCGAAATTCTGTACGTGCTCTCCGATACGCATCCGGAATCGACGCAGGGCCCTGTCTGGCTGCTAGGGGGCCGCACCGTATGACGATGGTCGCTCGCCTTCGGCTCGCTCCCGTGAGGGAAACCATGTTTGCCTCACGAGCTCCCTTCTTCAGGGATCGCCTCAGCGCCCGCGGCGTGGCGACCGCCGCCGCAAACGCTGAGGACAAAGTAGGGGGAAACCTCCCGGTTTCCCCCTACGCCCCTTCCACCGCTCATCGGCCGAAGAGCGGCCAATGAGCAACGGCGATCCGGTCTCCTGGTTCGTCATCGAGGCCGGCTGGAAGGTCGTCGACGCTCAGGGCGAGGAAGTCGGCTCGGTCGACGAGGTGGTCGGAGATTCGAGCGACGACATCTTCAACGGGCTCTCCATCTCGACGAGCCTGCTCGGCAGGCCTCGCTACGTCCCCTCAGAGCAGGTGGGAACGATCACGCCGGGACGCGTGCAGCTGAAGCTCACGAAGGATCAGATCGAACACCTCGGCGAATTCGAGGAGCCGCCGACCAGCGCTGAGATCCTGCCGGACGGGGCGGGCGCGGTGCGACGTGTCGAAGCCGCAGTCGAGGCGCCGATCCATTCGCATGAAGAGCGGATCAATTTCCTGACGCGGGTCCGCCACGCGTTGCGGCGCACGCTCGGCCGTTAAGCCAGAACGCCGGCCAGCTCTCGCGCGAGCGTCTTCGCGTCGCGCTCCGACGGCGCGACGATGAGAACGGTGTCGTCCCCTGCGAGCGTGCCGATGATCCGCTCGTGCTCGAGCTGGTCGAGCGCTCGCGCGATCGCGGGTGCGGAGCCGAGCTCCGATTGCAGCACGACCATGTTTCCTGCCGGCGTCACCTTACGGCCGAACTGACCCAGAATCGAATCGAGGACCTCTGCGGGATCGGCACGTCGGGCGACGTGAGGCAACACGTACCGGGGGCGGCCAAAGTGATCGTGTGTCTTTTCGAGTCCAAGCTGCCGGATGTCGCGCGAGACCGTCGCCTGCGTGACGACGCAGCCGGCGTCGGCAAGCGCGTCGAGCAGCTCGAACTGCGTGCCGACCCTCTTACGCGAGACGATGCTCTCGATCAGCCGCTGCCGCTCGGACTTCCCCAGCTGCATAACGTCAGCATACGTATGCAGGTTTGGCGCGGCCGGGGCTTGGTACAACTCAACGTCATGCTTCGGAAGCTCCTCTGGACAGGCCTCTACGGCGCCCTCGGCGCCCTCGCGGCCATTGTCTCGCGCCGCACTGCAGCACGGATCTGGCGTACGCTCACGGGCGAGGAACCGCCGACCAAGAAATGACAGCCGATCAAACAGTCGAGCGTGCGGCGACCAAGCTCCAGCAGCTCGCCAATCAGTTCGCGGGCGAGGGTGGCTTGAAGTCGAAGCTGGCCCAGCCACTCGCCGAGGACGCCGACCTGATTCGGAAGATGAAGCCCAGCCTGATCAAGGCGCGCGCACGGGGAGAGGCGCCGACGAACCAGAAGCCGGGGCAGGCGACGATTGCGCCGTCCAGCCCCCAGCTCGGTTCCCGGCCGAAAGCGAAGCAGAAGAGCGGCGGGCCGAACCCGTGGCTCGTGGTCGGCGCCGCGCTCGCCGCCGGCATCGTGCTGGCGAAATGGATCGACTGGAGAGGCCATGCCCACCCAAGAGACTGACGGCCGCCCGGCTCACGGCCTGGGCGCAGCGGTCAAGGAGGTTGCGGAGCGTGCCAGCGCCATCGTGCGCCTCGAGCTCGAGCTCGCAACCATGGAGCTCAAACGGAAGGTCGTCTCGCTCGGCCTCGGGATCGCGTTCGCACTCGGTGCCGCGGTCATGCTCCTCTTCGTCGTCGGCTTCGCGTTCGCGACGATTGCGGCCGCGCTGGCAACAGCGGTGTCCACCTGGCTTGCGCTCCTGATCACGACCGGGATCCTCTTTTTCTTTGCACTGTTCCTCGGCGTGCTCGGGTTCATGAAGATCAAGAAGGGATCGCCGCCGGTCCCCGAGCAGGCAATCCGCGAGGCGAAGCTCACGACGGAAGCGCTGAAGCGCGATGGCCGGTAGCAACAGCCGCACGCTCGAGGAAGTTCGCCGCGACATCGAATCCGAGCGCGAGCAACTTGCCGGTGCGGCGGAGACGCTCCGCGAGGAGATCGGCGAGGCAACCAACATCGGCGCCAAGCTGCGCGCCAACCTTCCGGCAGTGGCGCTCGGCGCGCTCGGCGTCGGCTTCTTCTTGGCCGGAGGCGTGGGCGCGACCGCACGGCTGATCTTCCGGCGCGGGCGGGAGGGTTAGTGCCGCCGCTCGGCCGCTTCCGCGTTGTCGACCGCGACTGATCGCGACGCAACCGTCGGGCACGTTCCGCGCTCGCCCGAGAAGCTGAGCCCGGCCGAGTGGCTCGCCGCCTTCAGGCGCACCTTCACGGCGTTCATGAAGGACGACTGCATGGGCCTCGCGCAGCAGGTGGCCTACAGCTCCCTCCTCGCCTTTTTCCCGGCAGTGGCGTTCCTCGTCGGCGCGCTTGGGCTCTTCCATCTCTTCGGCGACGTCAAGTCGTTGCTCGACCCGATTGCCCCGAGCGGCGTGATCAAGTTCATCACCGGCTTGCAGAAGGACTCGAAGGGTGGGACGTCCGCGGCTGCGTTCCTCATCGGCTTCTTCGGGGCGGTCTGGGCCGCAAGCGGCGCGATGACCTCGGTGATCAAGGCCGTCAACCGGGCCTACGACCGTCAGGAGACGCGACCCTTCTGGAAGGTGCGCGGCATCGCGATCCTCCTCGTCGTCACGAGCGGAATCACGACCGCCGGCATCTTCCTGCTCATCATCGTCGGCGGCTCGCTCGGGGACGCGATCGCGAGGAAGGCGGGACTGGGCGGCGCCTTCCAGCTGGTCTGGGGCATCGCACGCTGGCCCGTGGCGTTCTGCGCCATCCTCCTCTTCTTCGGGCTCGTGTACTACCTCGCTCCGAACAACGGGCAGCGGAGCTGGAAATGGATCACGCCGGGCTCGGTCGTCGGCGGGCTGCTCTGGCTGCTTCTCTCGGGCCTGTTCGCGCTCTACGTCACGTTCGCCGGGAACTACACGAAGACCTACGGCACGATCGCAAGCGGCGTGATCCTGTTGCTGTGGCTGAACTACTCGGCCTTCGCGCTGCTCTTCGGCGCGGAGTTGAACGCGGAGCTCGACCGGCAGGCGGACATTCGTGCGGCCGGCGGCGACAACGCGGGGCTCGTGAGGCTCGCTCGGCGCGGAGCCTGACGTTCAGGCAGTAGCGACGAGCCCCGGCGAGCAGAGGGCAAGCACGATTCGCGTGACCGTGCCCGCTCTCTGCGACGCCGCGCGCCTTTCGGACTTACGCCGACGGCGCGACGCTCTTTCGTCTCAGGGCCACGCCCGCCGCGATCAGTGCGAGCGCGATCAGCATCACGATCCAGATTGGGAACCCGGTGAACGGCAGCGTCCCGCTGCCGATCGCCCCCGTCGCGCTGAGCACTCCGGCTGCTGCTTCGGGTCGTCCGTGGTGCGACGCTACGACCGGCTTCGCCATGACGGGCCCCTTCGGATCCACCGAAGCCGGCCTCGAAGGCGCGTTAGGCGTGGGCCCACCGGGATTCGGGCCGTGCCCCGGGTCGCCGGGCTTGCCAGGATCCGGAGTCGGGTTCGGCCGCGGAGTCGGCGGCGACGGAGGCTGCGTGCCGCAGGCTCCCCCCCGCTTTCCCTTGAGCGCGTGCACGTCCACCTCGTGACCACCCGAGCAAGGCGAAGCCTTGTGGGGTTGGCTGTTGCCCGGCCCGTGGAGGACCGTGCTTCCGGCGGCGCCGTTCCCGATCGCGATCTGCCCGGCCGTCTTGCCGTTGCCGTACAGCTTTGTCTGGTCGGACGACGCCGCGGCGTGCCTGTCATGCGCCGTGTCGTTCGCCGGCTTGACACCGGTCTGAGCCCCTCCCGCAGCCGGAGCCACGGTGCTCGCCGACACTGCCGGAACTGCGGCAGTCACGTCGTCTTTCTTCAGCTGTCCCGGAGCGCCGGCCGAGTTGCCAGGGCCGGAGCTCTGTGACGCGGCCGCCGCAGGAACTGCAGCCGCCGGTTCGTCTTTTCCGTTTCCGTTGCCGTTAGCCGCGTAAGCCGAAGCTGACGCCAGGCCGGCGATGCCTAGAACGAGCACCAGAGTGCCCACGAGCCGCAGTTTCATGTCTCCCCCTCATTGGTCCCTCTCCCCGATCTCACCTTATGAGTGGGAGGCCCCTTGTCCAGTCATTTACAGATTTCCCTGAATCGAGGGATGCTTGACCGGACGAGGGCAAAAGCCGCAGATCACTACGGCTAGGAGGCCGAAGCCGAGGTGCTAGGCCCTGAGCTCGGCGCCAAAGGCTGCCTGGAGTGCGTCGACGATGCGGTTCCGGAGCTCGCCGGCGTCCTCGTCGGTGAGCGTCCGCTCGGGTGACTGGAATGTGACCGAGAAGGCGATCGACTTCTGTCCCGGGGTGATCTGACCACCCCGGTAGACGTCGAAGGCACGCATCTCGCGAAGCTCGGGACCGGCGGCCTCCTGAGCCGCGGCGACTAGCTCCCCCGCTGTTACTGCATCCGGAACAACGAAGGCGAGATCCTGGCGCACGGGCGGATATGTGATGACGTCCTCGTACACGATCAGGTCGGGGATGCGGTCGACGAGGGCGTCGACGTCGAGCTCGAACGCACCCCATTCGCCGGGGAGGTCGGGCTCACGCAGTGAGGCGACCCAGCCTTGGTCGGTGCGCGCGCCGCGGCCGGGTGCGGGCAGGTCGTCAGCAGGCTGGAAGTTCGGCTCGACTGCGAGGGCCGCATAGAGGCCCTCCACCGTGCCCTTGGCGAAAGCGAAGCCGCCTTGCGCGATCCCGCCGACACGCCAGCGCTCCTCGGGCAGCTGTTCGCCGGTCGGTAGGTACACGTGCGCCTGTTCGAACAGCGCGATGTCGTCGTTGCCGGCATCGACATTGCGCCGCGCCGACGCGAGCAGGCCTTCGACAAGCGACGTTCGCAGAACAGCTTGCTCGCTCGAGAGCGGCTCCTGGAGCCGGACTCCGCCTGTCGCCGAATCCTCCGGCAGCAGACTCCACGTGTATGCCTCCGAGTACCCGAAGCCGACGAGGACGTCCTCGACCCGCCGCCTGATCCGCTGATGCTTGGACGGCCGGCCGAACATCGCCTGACGGATCGGCAGACGGGCGGGAACATCGCCGAGACGAAAACGGCCGACTTCCTCGACGAGGTCGATCTCGCGAGTGACGTCACGAGCGCGCCAGGTGGGAACTGACACCTCCTCGCCGCTGACGCCGAACCCCAGCCGCCCCAGGATCGCGTGCTGCTCTTGCGGTGGCGTCTCGATACCGAGCACGGCGTCGGTTCGCTCGGGACGGAAGTGGACCACCGGAGGCTCCGGCAACCCGGCGTGCACGTCGGCGTGACCGGCCCAGCTCGCACCCGCGAGCTCGACGACGAGCTGCGTGGCGAGCTTCGCCGCCTGCTCGGCGAGATAGGGGTCGATCCCCTTC
>DAITAW010000148.1:0-5404 GCA_036824055.1 Gaiellaceae bacterium
TCTGCGACCGCATCTGCGTGCTCGACCAGGGACGGACGCTCGCCGAAGGGACGCCCCGGGAGATTCGCGGCAATCTCGACGTTGCGGCCGCCTATCTGGGCGAGAGCGCCGTGCAGGAGGAGACGTGACAGCGCCTGCGCTCGCCGTGGAAGGCCTCGAAGTCCGGCACGGTGCGGTGACCGCGGTACGCAGTCTTTCCTTCGAGGTCGACCGCGGCGAGATCGTCGGTTTGATCGGGCCGAACGGAGCGGGGAAGTCGTCGACGCTGCATGCGATCATGGGCGCCGTCCGTCCCACCGCTGGTGACGTGCGCATCAACGGGGTCTCCGTCGTCGGGCGACGGCCCGAGGATGTGGCCCGGCGTGGCGTCGCGCTCGTGCCGGAAGGAAGAAGGATCTTCGCCGAGCTGACGGTCGAGGAGAACCTTCTGCTCGGGCTCGCCGGACGACGCAGGCGGGAAGGCGTCGCCGAGGACATGAGACGGGTGTTCGACCTCTTCCCGGTCGTCGAGGAAGCACGCCGCCGAAAGGCCGGGACTCTCTCCGGTGGTCAGCAGCAACAACTCGCGATCGCGCGGGCCTTGGTCGCCGAGCCGGAGGTCCTGCTCCTCGACGAGCCCTCGCTCGGCCTCGCACCACGCGTGGTCGATCTGGTTTTCGCGGCTCTCGCAGCCATCCGCGAGCGTGGCCTCGCGATTCTGCTCGTCGAGCAGCGTGCACAACGGACGGTTGCGTTCGCAGACCGCTCGCATGTCCTGTCGAAGGGGCAGTTGCGTCTGACGCTCGGACCGGAGTCGGCGGGAGACACCGACGCGCTCGTGAGCGCCTATCTCGCATGAACGTCGCTCGCCTTCGGCTCGCTCCCGTGGGGGAAACCATGTTTCCCTCACGAGCACCCTTCTGCAAGGGTCACCTCAGCCCTCGCGCCGCTGAGATCGCCGCGTGGGCTGAGGAGAAGGAGTGGGGAAACCTCCCGGTTTCCCCTTACGCCCCTTCCACCGCTCATCGGCCGAAAGGCAGCCGATGAGCGTCGCCGTTCTCGGCATCAACTGGCAGGCGCTCGCCGACGCGGTCGGTCTCGGCGCGATCTACGCGCTCATGGCTGTCGGCATCGGTCTCGTCTTCGGGGTCCTGCGTCTCGTCAACTTCGCGTACGGGCAGCTCGTGATGGCCGGCGCGTACGCGCTCGCCTTCGCCTCCGAGCGGGGCTGGCCCGTCTCCGTCGGCATCGCACTGTGCTTTGGCGTGGTTCTCGCGCTTTCGCTGCTCATGGACCGGATCGTCTTCCGGCCGTTGCGCGGGCAATCGCCTGCCGTGATGCTCGTCGCCACGTTCGCAGTCGCGTTCCTGTTGCAAAGCATCGCCTTGCTCTGGTTCGGCCCGCTCGGGAAGATCTCCGCGTCACTCGCGACGTTGAACCAGCCGGTGACGATCTCGGGCGTGGACATCCGCAAGATCGCGATCGTCGCGACCGTACTGGCAGCCGCTTGCCTGCTTGTCCTCGTCCTGCTGCTCGGTCGCACTCGCGTCGGGCTGCATATGCGCGCCGCGGCAATGGACTTCCGTACGGCCCAGTTGCTCGGCGTGCGGGCAGGCCGTGTGATCGGCGCCGCCGTGCTGATCTCTGGCTTGCTCGCGGCCGTCGTCGCGGTGATGCTCACCGTCCAGACGCCGCTCGTCACGCCGGACTTCGCGTTGCGGGACACGATCCTCGTCCTCGCAGGAGTCGTTCTCGGCGGCATGAACCGGCTCGTGCCTGCGACCCTCGGCGGGTTTGCGATCGGTTTCGCGTCCGGACTGCTCGGAGGCGCGCTGCCGACGAACCAGAGTCAGTACCTGCCCTCGTTCCTGTTCGCGGCAGTCATTCTGGTCCTCCTCATCCGGCCGGGCGGGCTGTTCACGCGCGAGGGCCAGCAGGCGGTGGAGCGGGTATGAGACGCGTCGACCCGGTCGTTCAGTTACTCGCACCGATCGCGCTCGTCGGCCTCGCGGCGCTCGTCGGGACGATCGTCTCGACGTCGACGCAGACCTACGTGATCAATGCTCTCGTGAACGTCGCGATCGTCGTCGCGCTCTACGTCTTCATCGGCAACTCTGGTGTGCTTTCGTTCGGCCACATCAGCTTTGTCGCCGTCGGAGCGTGGGCCGCCGGCGTTCTCTCGATGCCGGTGGCCGAGAAGCCCGCGATCATGCCGAACCTCGCGACCCTCTTGCGCGACCACACGATCGGCAATATCTGGTCGCTCGCGCTCGCCGCCGCTGTTGGCGCTGCCTTCGCCCTCGTGGTCGGCCTCCCGCTGATGCGCCTCTCCGGCCTCGGAGCAGGGATCGCGACGTTCGGTGTCCTGGAGATCACGCACAACGTCCTTCGCTACTGGGAGAAGATCGGGCCCGGACTGAACACGTTCTCCGCGGTACCGGAGACGACCGGGCTGTTGCAAGCGTCGCTCGGAGCAGCAGTGGTCGTCGTCGTGGCTTTCGTGTACAAGCGCAGTCGTTTCGGGAGGCTCCTCAGCGCGACGCGCGAGGACGCCGCCGCGGCGCGCGCGGTCGGCGTGTCCGTGTACCGCCAGCGCCTGATCGCGTTCGTGCTCTCCGGCGCGCTGGCCGGGTTTGCGGGCGGGCTGTACGTCCACCTGCTTCCCGTCAACACCGAGTCGGTGTATCTCGACCTCACCTTCCTCACGCTCGCGATGCTCGTGATCGGCGGCGCGACCAGCCTCTGGGGCGCAGTCGTCGGCGCGCTCGCCGTCAGCGCCGTCGACTCGTTCCTCGCCCAGGCCGAGAACGGCATCCACGTGCTCGGGCAATCGGTGAATCTGCCGGCGGGCACCCGGATCGTGGTCGTCGGGGCTCTGATGGCCATCGTCCTGATCCTTCGGCCGGCCGGGCTCACCGGCGGCCGCGAGCTCTCGATTCGCCGGCGCCGACCCCTGCGCGTTCTGACAAAGTTCGCAAAGTGACCGATCCCAACCTCGAACAGCTCAAGCGGCTGCTCGCCGAGACTCAGGACCTGACGAACGCCGCCACTCTGCTGTTCTGGGACGAGCGGGTGATGATGCCTCCCGGCGGGGCTGCGGCCCGCGCCGAAGCGATCGCCACTGTCACGCGCATCGCGCAGGAGCGCTTCACCACAGGCGAGATCGGCGGGCTCCTCGAGAATCTGCGCGGTCTCGAGGAGAGCTCCGACTACGACTCCTTCGAGGCGAGCCTGATCCGCGTCACGCGCCGCGACTACGACAAGGCCACGCGTGTCCCACCGAAGCTCGTCGGGGAAATGAGCCGCGCGTCCGCGCTTGCTCTCGCGGCCTGGGGGCCGGCAAGGGAAGAGTCGAATTTCGAAGCTCTGCGTCCTCATCTCGAGAAGAATCTCGAGCTGCGCCACCGGTACGTGGAGTGTTTCGATCCGCCGGACGAGACGTACGACGTCCTCCTCGACAACTTCGAGCCGAACATGAAGACGGCCGAAGTGCGGCAGATCTTCGAGGAGCTGCGAGACGAGCTGGTCCCGTTGATCGAGGAGATCGGCGACGCGGGGGAGATCGACGACTCGTTCCTGCACGCGGAGTTCGACCAGGAGGCCCAGCGAGCCTTCAGCCTCGACGTGCTGCGACGCTTCGGCTACAACGAAGACGAGTGGCGGCTCGACCAGACGCCGCACCCCTTCATGAACACGCCGGGCCACCGTGACATTCGCCTCACGACGAACTTCCGCCCGGACGACCTCAGCTCCCTCTTCGGAACCATGCATGAGTTCGGACACGGCGTCTACGAATGGGGAGTGGACGGGGCACTCGCAAGGACGCCGTTGCACTCAGGAGTATCCCTCGGCCTCCACGAGTCCCAGAGCAGGACGTGGGAGAACCTCGTCGGGCGCAGTCGCTCGTTCTGGCGGTACTTCTACCCGCGCTTGCAGGAGACCTTCGCCGCTCAGCTGGGATCAGTCGACGAGGAGGCGTTCTACCGGGCGGCGAACAAGGTGCAGCCGTCGCTCATCCGCATCGACGCGGACGAAGTGACCTACAACCTGCACATCATCCTGCGCTTCGAGCTCGAACAGGACCTGATCGACGGGCGGCTTGCCGTCGCAGACCTGCCTGAGGCCTGGAATGCGAAGATGCACGACTATCTCGGCGTCGACGTTCCCGACGACGCGCATGGCGTGCTCCAGGACATGCACTGGGCGGGCGGCGGCTTCGGCTACTTCCCGACCTACGCGCTCGGCAACGTGATCTCGGTGCAGATCTGGGATCGGGCGAAGCAGGACCTCGGCGACCTCGACGAGCGCTTCGAGCAAGGCGAGTTCGGCGAGCTCCGCGAATGGCTGCGCGAGCATCTGTACCGGCTGGGGCGCAAGTTCACGCCGCAGGAGACGATCGAGCGCGTCACCGGAAGTCCGATCGACGCCAAGCCGTACCTCGGCTACCTCCGCGAGAAGCTCGCGCCTCAGGCCGTTTGACGGTCGCAACGGAATCGCCGCAGCTCGAACGGCTGCAGGCCGTTCTGGCGGAGATCGCGGATCTCTCCCACGCGCAGCAGATCCTCGAATGGGACGCTCGTGTTTCGATGCCTCGCGCGGGCGCCAAGGCCCGAGCGGATGTAGCGTCGACGATCACGCAACTCGCGCACGGGCGGTTGGTCTCCGACGAAGTGGGGAACCTGCTCGCGGACCTGGACGGCGCCGGCCACGATCCGGACTCGACCGAAGGAGCGCTGATCCGGATCACGCGGCGCGAATGGGAGCGCGCAAGCCGGATCCCGTCGGAGCTTGCGGGCGAAATGGCCCAGGCGAGCGGCGTGGGTGTCGCGGCGTGGGACGAAGCCAAAGCTGCGTCGAACTTCGAGTCCTTCAGGCCTCATCTGGAGCGTCAACTCGAGCTGAAGCGTCGCTATCTCGCCTGCTTTCCCAAGACGGACGATCCCTACGACGTTCTCCTCGACGAATACGAGGAGGGCGTCACCACGGCGCAGGTGGAGGAGATCTTCGACCGGCTGAAGGGCGAGCTCGTGCAGCTCGTCGAGCGACATCGCGCGGATTCGGTCGCGGACATCCCGGGCCCGTTTCCGGTCGATCGGCAGCAGGAGGCGGGGCGACGGGTTCTGGCGGCGTTCGGCTACGACCCCGAGTCCTGGCGGCTCGACGAGACGCCGCACCCGTTCGCGGCCAAGCCCGGCGCCGGCGACATCCGTCTGACCACTCACACCGACGAACGGAATCTCACGTCGCTCTTCTCGACGATGCACGAGTTCGGTCACGGCGTCTACGAGTTCGACATCGATGCCGCCTTTGCACGGACGCCGCTCGGCCGGGGAACGTCGAGCGCGATCCATGAATCGCAGAGCCGGACCTGGGAGAACCTCGTCGGGCGAAGCCGCGGCTTCTGGACCTGGTTCTACCCGCAGCT
>DAITAW010000149.1:0-5400 GCA_036824055.1 Gaiellaceae bacterium
CTGCTTGGAAAGGGTGGCGGAGCTGAGCATCGGCGTGCGGTGCAGGCGATCGCCGATGCGCTCGCGCGCTCGGTAGACGTCGTCGAGGGAGATCAGTGCGCCTGTCGTGGCCATTTCGGAGATGGTACTCCGGCGCGGTCTAGACGTACTCTTCGCTCTCGGCATAGGCCACGCGACGGTCGAGCCGTTGCTCGCGCTCGGCATCCGGAAGGAACCAGCGCTCCGCGATCGCGGTGGGGACGACTGCCGAGAGGACGACGACGCTGACCAGCAAAGAGAACTGGGTCTTGTCGATGATCCCGGCGTTCAGTCCGTACAGAGACGCGATCGTCCCGAACGTCAGCCCGGTGCTCATCAGCAACGTCGTGAATGTCCCATGACGCCGATCGGCCCGGCGCGCCAGCGGGTAGATGAAGACGATCTTGGGGAGCATCTTCGCGGCCAGTAGGACGACGAGCAGACCGAGGTTCGTCACGACGGCCCCGAGCGAGACGTTCATACCGCCCCTGATGAAGAAGAACGGAGTGAGGAAGGCGAACGCTACGACGCGCAGACGTTTTTGTTCCTCGCGGTGCTCCTGGTAATGGCGGCTCATGACAAGGCCGAGGACGAACGCAGGCAACACTGCGTGTCCGTTGGACGCGTCGGCGAGGACCATCAAGACCAGGAGGCAGAGAAAGACGAGTTTGATCTCCGGTTCGATGACCCGGTCGCCGTAGCGTCCGAAGAACCATGGCGCAATCCGAGGTAGAAGGAGGATCAGCGCCAGCGATACGGCCAGGAAGATCGGGAACCAGACGTTCGGCTTGATGAAGATCGCCGACAGCGCCAGTGCTGTGCAGAGATCGGTCACGAACGTCGCGCTCATCAGGAGCTTGCCGATACCGGTGTCGGTCAGCCCACGCTCGACGAGCACGGCATAGACAACTGCGAGCGACGTCGTCGAAAGTGCGGTTCCCGCAATCAGGGACGCCCGGATGCTCCAATCGAGCACGAGGTAGGCGGTGGCCGACGCAACGACGAATGGGCCGAGGAACGAGACGACGCCGATGCCGAACGACGCTCCGAGGCGGCGGCGCATGTACGCCGGATCGACCTCCATTCCAGCGAGAAACGTGAGGACGATCGACCCGAACTTGGCGATGAAGTCGAGCCACTCCTGGGTTTGCAGGTGGAAGATGTTGCCCGCTGCGACGCCGAGCGTGAGCTCGAGCAAGGCGACGGTCACGCCCACCTCGACCGAGATCACGCTGGCGACGAGGACTACGGCGGCGAGGACTGCTGCGAGTTGGACTGAATCCACGATGGCCTCCTACTACTGATCGTCGTTTGACGTTCGGTAGAGGCCATCAGCCCACGAGGGCGGTTAGGCGCGAGCCTCATCGCGCTGTCCGCAGGATACAGGCCGTCGCTTAGTACTTGCCCTTGCCGCAGCCCGCCAGCAAGAAGGGCGCCGCGGCCGCGAGCAAGAGAGTCAGTCGTCTTCGCATGGTGGTCCTTACTCCCTAACGAGGCGTGCGGTTTTCTCGACCGCTACGTCACAGTTTCGTTCCCGTGCTTCGCACCGGTACGTGTCCGAAGGAGCCGCGCCCTAGGTCAGCTTGTACTCGGGGCCGCTGCCGCCTTCGGGCGGGGTCAGGCGGCCGCCTTTCGCGGTGATTGCGCCGCACTGGACGCAGTTCGACGGAGTGACGTCGACCCCCGTCTCCGTGGCCTCGTAGACCTGAGCCGGGCACATTCGCTCCCACAGTCTCGCGACGTCTTGCGGGACGTCGCGCCGGATCACGATGTGGTTCGGCTGATCGTCTCGAGTTTTGTTCCCGGAGGCGAAGACCGACGAGAGCTTGTCGAACGTGAGCTTCCCATCAGGCGCCGGGTAGCTCTTGGCGCGATCGGTTTGCACCAGCACGGCGTCGACATCGAGCTCGAGCTCGAGATCGCGACGCGGAAAGCGTCCCTTGGTAGCGGTCATCGCCCCGGCCAGCGCGCCGCCGAGCACGAATCCGTGGCCGAACGCCGGTCGCATGTTGCGCACTTCGTACAGGTCCTTCCAGACGAAGCTCTGCTTCAGCGCCTCGTCGTAACCGGAGAGCGCGCCGGGCGTGGCGGGAGTCTGCCCGCGCTGCAAGGACGCAAACGCCGCTTCGGCTGCGAGCGACCCGGACTCGATCGCGTAGTGGATTCCCTTCAGGGCCGGCACGTTGACAAGGCCGGCGCCGTCGCCGCAGATCAGCAACCCCGGCCCGTGGAGCTGTTTCGGCAAGGAGAGGAAGCCGCCTTCCGGAATCGTCTTCGCGCCCCACTCCACGCGCTCGCCTCCCTCGAGCAGCTTGCGCACCAGTGGATGCGTCTTCAGCTCCTGCAACACGTCGTGCACGGACAGCTCGACGTCGCGGTAGTCGAGACCGACCACCATTCCGAGCGTGAGCATGTCCTCGCCCATCGGGTAGATGAACGACCCGCCGAACTCGCGGTATCTCGCGCTCGGCCGTAGCGGCCACCCCATCGTGTGGATGACGCGGTCGAGTGGCCGCGCAACCTTCCAGACCTCCTTCACGGCCAGCGCCCACACCTGCGGGTTCGGGCCTGCCAGGCCGAACCGATCGAGCGCGACGCCGGTGAGATGTCCCTGCGTCCCTTCCGCGAGGACGGTGACCTTCGCGACGAGATCCGAGCCGGGCTCGAAGTTCCCGAGCGGCTGCCCATCGCGTCCGCGACCCTTGTCGCCCGTCCTGACGCCTCGAGCCCGACCGTCCGAGACCAGGAGCTTCTCCGCCGCGGTCTCGGGCAGCAGCATCGCGCCCGTCTCCTCCGCCTGTTCCGCGAGCCAGCGGCCGAGCCTCGACAGGGACGCCACATAGTTGCCCTCGTTCCTCATGGTCGGCGGAGCGGGGATGCGCAGCGCGTTCTGCTTCGTCAGGAAGTAGACGGACTCGTGCTCGACCGGTCCGTAGAACGGCATCTCGTCGATCCGCTTGCGTCCCTTGAAGAGGCGACGGAGCGCGCGCGGGTTGACGACTGCGCCCGAAAGGAGGTGCGAGCCGGCCTGCTTCCCTTTCTCGAGAACGGCCACCGGCACCTCGCCCAGACGCTCGCGGATCTCGGGCGCATCCTCGAGCAGCTGGCCGAGCCGGATCGCGCACGCGAGGCCGGCAGGACCGGCGCCGACGATGAGGATGCCGACCTCGATCCGCTCGTCCGCCGGATCGGTCGGCGCCGCGACGTAGTCCGCCGCACGGAACGGAGGCGGAAAGTCTGCCGCCCTGGTCATCCGGCCTTACGCGCCTTGACCAACTCCGTCAACTTCGGCACGACCTCGTGCACGTCGCCGACGACGCCGAGGTCCGAGAAATCGAAGATCGGCGCATTCACGTCCTTGTTGATCGCGACGATCACGCCCGAGCCCTGCATTCCCACCTTGTGCTGGATGGCGCCGGAGATGCCGCAGGCGATGTAGAGCTTCGGCGACACCGTCTTGCCGGTCTGGCCGACCTGCGTCGAGTACGGGTACCAACCGGCGTCCACCACCGCGCGCGTGGCGCCGACCGCGCCGCCGAGCGCCTTCGCAAGCTCCTCGACGAGCGTGAAGTTCTCCGGACCGCCGAGGCCGCGCCCGCCGGCGACGATGACGGGTGCGTCCTCGATCGACGGGCCCTCACTCTCCTCGTGTGCCTGGTCGACCATGCGCGCCGACGTGGAGAAGTCCTCGAGCGCCACCGTCACTTCCTCCACTTCCGCGGAGCCCCCGCTCTCGGCCGGATCGAACGACCCGGAACGGAAGAGCGCAAGCCTCGGCTCGGACTTCCAGCCGACGTCGACGTAGACCGAGTCCTGGAGGGCCGGGCGCTTGCCGACGAGCTCGCCGTCCTGCAGCACGACATCAGCGAGGTCCCAGTTCAAGCCGGCGTCGAGACGGGCGGCGAGGCCGGCAGCGACATCGGCGGCGAGCACGGAGTTGCCGAGCAGCACCGTGTCGATCCCCTTCTCGCGCACGAGTTGCGCAAGCACGTCGACCCGAGGCTGTGGCAGCGGCGCCTCGAGCTCGGCGTCGTCGGCGACGTAGACCTTCGCGGCGCCGAACTTGCCGGCCTGGTCGGCGAGCCCCCGCACGCCGGAGCCGATGACCACGCCTGCGACATCGCCGTCGCCGAGCGCGGCCGCCTGCGAGAGCACGCCCAGCGAACCCTTCAGCAGCTCGTCGCCGTGATGCTCGAGGAAGACGAGCGTCTTCATACGAGGCGTTTCTCAACGAGGAAGTCGAGGATCGCCTGCGCCGCGCTGCCGTCGTCCTCGATCTTTCTCGAGTCGCCTCGCGGAGGCGGATCGCTCAGCGCATAGACCTCGGTCCGCGAGCCTTCCTCTCCGCCGCGGTCGCTCTCGACGCCCAGATCGGAGAGAGACACGGTCTCCTGGGGCTTGGACTTCGCCCCCATGATCCCCTTCAGCGAGGGATAGCGCGGCGCGTTCACCGCGTCGGACACGGCGACGACTGCGGGCAGAGGCGTTTCGATCACGTCGTAGCCGAATTCCGTCTGTCGCTTGACGGTCAAGGTTCCGTCCGCGTGAGTGACTTCTGACGCCTGTGACACGACGGGCAGGCGGAGACGGTCTGCGACTGCCGCCCACAACACCGCACCGTCCGAGTCGGCGGCCTGCTGCCCGAACAGGATCAGGTCTGCGCCTTCACGTTCGAGCGCTTTGGCGAGCGCATAGCTCGTCGCGACGAGGTCAGAGCCTGCGGCCGCCTCGTCGCTGACGAGGACCGCGCGGTCCGCGCCCATGGCGAGAGCCTTGCGGAGCGCGTCCTGCGCCTTTGGCGGCCCCAGCGAGACGAGCACGACCTCGCCTTCGCCTGTCGCGTCTCTAAGCCGAAGTGCCTCCTCGACGGCGTTCGCGTCGAAGCCGTTCAGGGCGCCTTCACCGGAACGGTCCAGCCGCTTGGTTCCGGGGTCGATCCGGCTGTTCCCCTCGGGGACCTGCTTGACGCAGACGGCGATCTTCATTGGAGGCAGGACTCTACTGAGGCTGACTTGCGCCGAGGCGCCTGCTACCGTCTCAGCCTTCGAGCGCGAACCGGAGCGCCCGTCCTCTTATGAGACGCCACCGGACGACAGCCCGAGGGGTTCTCTTCCTCGCCGCCACGATCGGCCTCGCCGTCGGCTCCGCCGCGGCCTTCGCCGCGCCCACCGTCCCGGACCACATCATCTTCCCGGTCGTCGGCAAGGTGGCCTACATCGACGACTTCGGTGCGCCCCGCCCGGGCGGACCGCATCAGGGCAACGACATCCTGGCCGCGAAGAAGTCACCCGCAGTCGCCGCGGAGGCGGGCAAGGTGAAGTACTGGACGACGTCGAGCTCGGCCGGCTGCATGCTCTACCTCTACGGCGAGAGCGGCACGAC
>DAITAW010000038.1:0-18224 GCA_036824055.1 Gaiellaceae bacterium
TCGAAGTAGCGAGACAGAAGCTCCCGCACCTCCTCCGAATCCCGCACCTCCGACAAACCCGTGAACCCGACCAGATCCGCGAACAACACCGACACAAAACGACGCTCAGCCACCGGCGATGCGGCCGTCGCAGGAGCGGCGACAACCAGCGAAGCCTCGCCAACCTCGAGTGGCGCGCCACAGTCGCCGCAGAACCTCTGTCCGGGCGGATTCGTCGCCTGGCACGACGAACAGATCACAGCGAGCCCCGTCCCGCACGCACCGCAGAACTTCTGCCCGGACGGATTCTCGGCGCCGCAGTTGGAGCAGGTGGTCACGTCAAGAGCCTAGTCCGAAAAGATGCGCAGAAACAGGAGAGGATCGGACGTCCGTAATGCGAGAAGTCGTGGTCGACGACGAACTCTGGGAACTGATCCAGCCACTCCTGCCCGACGAAGGCGGCGCTGCCGCTATCCGGGTCGCAGGCGGCTCGAAGATCGCCTGGTGCTGAGCGGCATCCTGTTCGTGCTCTCGACCGGAATCGCCTGGCGGCGGCTGCCGCAGGAGCTCGGATTCGGCTCCGGCATGACCTGCTGGCGCCGCCTGCGCGACTGGCAACAGGCAGGGGTCTTCGAGCGGGTCGTCCTCAACCGCCCGATCTGGTCCGGCATCGCGGAAATCGCGCGCCGCGAGTTCAACGATCGTCTCAAGGCCGCGAAGGTGGTTACTGGCCGCTGGCACACTGGCATCAACCTCGTTGATCGGCTGCTGGGCAAGGAGTTGTGCGTACTGGCATGCGAACTGCTCGCAACGGCGACGTCGAGCCGCGCCGTGCGCGAACTGACTGCGGGTCACCGGCGAGGTGACCTTTCGGCGCAGACGGCGGCGAAAAGGTCTCCGCAAACCTCAAGCTGCAGCGCGTAGCGCTCAACGCGACGGCGCTGCGCCAGCCGGGAACGCCGTTCGAGCTCGAGATCGCCGACGTCATCGATCGGATGCTCAACGACCCGGCAGACCCGCGCGAGGAGGGGAAGCTGTACCAGGTCTTCCTGCTGACGCAGAGCAACGATCCACAGACGCTGACTCTGCCGCAGCCGATCAAGCATCGCAGCCTCGGCCGCGGCACGGCCTGGACGCAGGGGACGTGTTACACCAGCGAGGACGCTCTCAAGCGGAACCCGCAAACGACCGACGACCTGCGCTGGGTCGAACACGACGTGGCACCGCTTATCGATGGTTGGTGGGCGGTGCCACGTTCACGAACATTTCGGCGGGGAACGAGTGGCCGAGCAACGCGAGTTGAACGGCCGACAAGTGCGGAAATCTCCTGTTCTTGGCCAGACGCTTCGAGAGTGTGCGCGAAGGTAATGTGTAGAACGTATGTTCGCAGAGCAACAGACCAAGAGCCCGGCCCATAGCGAGGTGGACTGACCGTGGATGTGTACTTCTCCGGGGATATCGAGGCCGATGGGCCGATTCCAGGCCGCTACTCGATGCTGTCCTTTGGACTGGCCGTCGCTGCCCGGTTCGATGGGATCACGTTCCAGCCTCTTGAGCCGGCGGCGGCGACGTTCTATCGCGAGCTGAAGCCAATCTCGGACGAGGTCGACCCACAGGCCCTTGCTGTTGCTGGCCTCGACCGCGACGCGCTCGCGCGCGATGGAACCGACCCCAAAGAGGCGATCGCCGCCGCGGCGGCTTGGATCGTCGGGCAGGCGGCCGGCGCGCAGCCGGTTCTCGTCGGCTACCCGGTCGTCTTCGACTGGCTATTCCTGCACTGGTATTTCGTCCGCTTCCTCGGCCAGTCCCCATTCGGCTTCTCGAGCGCCCTCGATATGAAGACGATCTACCAGCAAAAGGCGCACGTGACTCTCGATCGCGCCGGCCGCACCGACCTGCCCGCCGAGCTTGCCTCGACGCGGAAGCACACCCACAACGCGCTCGACGACGCCATTGAGCAGGCGGAGATCTTCAATCGCCTCTTCGCCTGGGAGGGGCACGGCGGATGAAGTTCAGCGATAAGGAGCTCGGCAACTATGTCTCCAAGAAGCTCGCCCTCCCCGGTGACGAGCGGACCGAGTATCGCGAACAGGTCAACCGACTCCTCGAGAAACTCGAGTCGGTCCTGCACGAAGACGGTTCGTACCGTATCCAGAAGTTCCGGCGTGCCGGCTCGCTCGAGAAGGGCACGAGCAACCGTCCGCGCGCTGGCAAGCCGGTTGACGCGGACGTTGGCGTTTACTTCGCCGTCGAAGACACGTCGAGCTTTGACGTCGCACACCTGCAGCAATTATCAAGAAGCTTCTCGCCGCGGCCTATCCGCAAAAGAGCGAGGAGGACTTCGACGACTCTGGTGCGCGCACGTTCGGGGTCGTCTTCCAGGGCACCGGGCTCGAGATTGATCTTGCTCCGATCGTGTCACTCGACGTCGAAGCGAACTATGGCCTCCAGTACTCACGCGCTGGCGATTGCGTAAAGACGAGTGTGAAGGTGCACGTCGACCACTACCGCGACCACGCCGGGCGCGACCCGCTCCTGTCCCCGACGTTGCGGCTGGCGAAGCGCTGGCGCTACTGGAAGGAGCTCGAAGGTATCCAGTCTTTCCACTTGGAGCTGATGCTTAGCCACCTCGTTGATCGCCACGGCGCCGCCACGACGCTCGAAGAGAGCCTCCGGCGACTGTTCCTCTTCATCGCCCGCGATCTCCATCGTGGGGTCGCGTTCGATGGTGCCGACCCTTCCGGCTTCGCCGACGCGGTCGTGATCGTTGACCCAGCCAACGACGAGAACAACATCACGGCCCGTGTCGAGCCTGCGGAGCGCGACGCCCTTGTCGCCGCCGCACTGAACGCGTACGAGATCCTCACGTTGGCGCAGTTGTTGCCTGGCAAGGGCGAAACGGTGACCCTCTGGAAGGAACTGTTTGGCGAGAACTTTTCGATCGACTGAGACAACCGATGACGACGACGATCACACAGACCTTCAACCGCGACGACATCCGACGCGTGTACGCCTCTTTCGCGGCCGACTACCGCATCGTTGCGGAGTGGACAGAGCTGCACTCGTCAGCCTACGTCGAGAAGGCGATAGAGCAGATCAAGGCGCTCGCCGAGGAGCAGTACCTGAGCTCAGTGCACATGCAGCTGCAGTCTTCGACTGGGGCTATCCGCCAGGCAGCCGTCTATCGCGTATCGACGAGCGCATCCGGTTGGTCTGCCGACCGACCCGGCGACCTCTACTGGCAGAAATACGCAGGCGACACTCTGAACCTGATCGTCTACTTCTCAGACAAGTGGAGGGCGCTGTCGCAGACCGAGCGCGACACCTTCGAGGCTGTCCACATGCCGGACTGGGGCACAAGCGACTTCGACGGCAATTACGGGTTGATGTCGAGCTCGACCGACCGCCAGTACTCAAGCCGCGCCTACGGGATGGAAAGGACTCGTTACTCGTCATGAGCACCGGCGGCGAGAACGCGTTCGAGTCACGCCGCGACCTGCCCGACCCCGAGCTTCAGGCGCAGGCGGCACGCCTGGTCGGCTTCGAGCGCCGCTTCGAGCGTCTCAGCGGCCAGATCCGACTACTGACCGACATCGACGGCGTCAAGCGATGGGCGGACAAGTATCACGGTGGCGGCGGTGCCATCATCGCGGCGCTGGGCGACCGTTATCCACTTGTGGTCTTCCAGGGAGATGTTGGGACGGGCAAGACCGCGACCGCTGAGGCGGCTGCAGACGCGCTTGCGCGGATGCTCGACGCCGACGGGTTCTTGCTTAAGCTGAGCACACGCGTGCGCGGGATCGGGCATGTGGGCGAAATGAGCACCTTGATCGCCGACGCCTTCGCCGAAGCGATCAAGCTCGCGGGGCAGAAACGGTTCGTCGCACTGATCATCGACGAGGGCGACGCTCTCGCGTTCAACCGCGCGGCTGAGCGTGCCCATCACGAGGACCGTGTTGGCGTGAACGCGCTGATCCAGAAGATCGACGAAGCGCGCCAACTGCGCGGGCGTCTTCTCATCTTCCTTTGCACTAACCGATACGCCGCCCTCGACCCGGCCATCCTCCGTCGTGCAAGCTTGACTGAAGACTTCCACCGACCCAACGACGACGAGCGGCGGGAGCTCTTCGCAGCCGATCTCGTGGGCGTCGAGGTAGCCGATGAGATCATCGACGAGCTGGTAACGATCACCGGGGCTCGCGACGGTCGCCCTGGCTTCACCTTCTCCGATATCCAAACGCGACTGCTCCCAGCCGCGGTCGCCCGTGCGTACCCAGACAGAGCACTGAAAGCCGAGGACTTCCTCGTTGCGGCTGCGGAGCTTGAGCCCACGCCCGTCATGCGCGAGGTGGAGGAATGATCGGCGGCCTCCGAGTACATATCACCGGGAGCGCGGCGAAGGACTGCGACCCTGCGCTGCTCCGAGCAGCCCACGGCTATGTGCGTGCGCTCGCTGCGGAGATCATCGCTCGCGGCGGCGGTTTTGTTCTTGGCCTCGGCCCTGAGCCATTGGGGGTGAATGGCGAGCCCTGCATCTTCGACTGGACTGAACTCGAGGCGGTCGTCGCGGCCCCGGATCCCGCGCCCCACTGGCCGGCGCTGCGGCCTGACCGTTTCCTCGCCGTTGCAAGCCAGCGCGGCCTCGAAAAAATTCCCGATTCGCGCCGCGATGTCTGGGCGAAGTGCCGCGCGCGGTCGGACTTCAATCTCGAGGTCGCGCCACCGGGCTGGCGGATGGCCGGCATCATCCGCGAGCGTCAGGTGTTGCGAGGCGATGTCCTTCTCGTCCTCGGCGGCGGCGCAGGCGCCGAGCACTTGGCCGAGCTGTACCGAGAAGAGGGAAAGCCCGTGGTGCCGATCTACGCCGAACTCGGCGCGCTCAACAACGACGGCAACGGCGGCAGCAGGTTCCTGCACGAGCGGGCGCTCGCCGACGTCGAGAAGTTCCTTCGCCTTCGCGATGGCTCCGGCGGCGCAGCGGCCCGTTTGACCGAGCTTCGGTTGACGGTGACGACAGACACCGATGGATTGGCCAGAAACACCGCAGCACTTCTTGACGATCTGCGGCGGCGGCCGGCGTTCTTTGTGCGCCTGCTGGCGACCGATCACCCTGAGTTCGATGCTGTCGAGCGCTTCTTTCGGGACGTCGTCGACGTCGTGGTCGCCGACCGCGGGTTCACACCGCGCGAGATGGGCCGTGGCAGACCGGAGACGGCGTTCATGAACGTCGAGATCTTCGAGGGCCTCCATCGCGCGGGCCTTGTGGTCGTCGATCTGACGGGTGTCCGGCCAAACTGCATGATGGAGCTCGGGTACGCGCTGGCGCGAAATAGACGGGTCGTCATCAGTGCCAAAGAGGGCACGAAGCTGGCGTTCGACCAGGACAAGCTGGCCACTTACTTCTGGGAGGACAGCGGACCTCCCAGCCAGCGGATCAAGGCCTACCGAGAGTGGTTCGATCGCTACAGCGAGCTTCCGCCGGTGGTCGAGACAGCGCATCTGTAGCCAGAAAGGTCGCAGCTCGTTCCCGACGACCGCGATCAGAATGGGCTGTTTCGCCTCCTGGTCGGTCGAGCCATGTAGCAGTGCCGGTTGCGCGGGTTGTGGGATGGCTCATTCGGCCGGTCCGTTTTCGCAGGAATGGGCTGTGACGTCGCGACGAACGCACGGCCCGCCGGAGGACCTCCTGGACGACTGGGGCAGCTGCGAGTTCCTGTCGTCTTTCCGCCAAAACGCGACAGCGACCCGCTCCGTCGTGCTTCCAAGAAAGGGCGACAACAGTCAGTCCGTGGTGGAGGCGAGTATCGCCTCGGTTTTGGCGCCGACGCGATCGACACGCTCAGAGCATCCCGAGGAGCTGGTCGAGCCGATGTGAGCGCCAGCTCGCCTGCCCGGTCCCGGGGCAGGTTTCAATGTTTCGCGGCGCCAGGCTGTAGGCGCCTCGAACTGAGATTGACCGAATCCGGGCTTAACGCATTCCGTCTCAATGCGCGGTCGTCGACCTTCACCCGGCGCTCGGCCGAGCGGGCTGGTGGCAAGAGCGCTTGCTCACTGCGCGTCCCACTCGGCGCTAGCGGCCTCGCCCGACTCCCGAAAGCCCTGGAAACTCGCGGATTTTCCGCTACAGTGAGCGTAGTCCGCGTCGAGCTGCGCGGGCCGGGGAGAGAAAACCCCGAGGGAGAACAGGCCCTACCTCCGCCGCTTCGGCGGCCACAGTAGGCTCGAAGCAGACCGGGTACCAAGACCGACTCGCTTCCTTCGTTCATTCGCTCGCCGGGCATCCGGCGGAAGGAGGCAGTCTTGGCATCACAACGGGACATACGCAGGAAGGCACGACGCACGCGCGAGAGGTGCGGCGACCAGGGGAAACGTGGAGCCTGACTTCGCGCTCACGGTCACCCTGCCGCCAGAGCAGCTCGAAGCTCTGGCCCGGCGTGTCGCCGACCTGCTCTGGGCGCTTGTGTTGCGGAACTTCGTTGGCGCGGAGCTTGATTCCGACGGCTACGCGACCCCGGTCGTTCGCCCCGCCGGACAGCAGTCGTCTACCGCTCACGCGCGAAAGGGAGACTCGCCATGAGCGCGATCGCGTGGCCGCCGACATCGCCTCGGCTGGCGCTTACGCCCGAGGAAGCGGCGGCCGCGCTCTCGATGTCGCGGGACACATTCGACCGCTACGTGCGTGACGAGCTGCGCCTGGTACGTGTCGGACGGAAGGTGCTCGTCCCCGTGCGCGAGCTCGAGCGTTGGCTCGACCGTTCTGCCGCGCGAACAATGGGCGATGGCACGAGATGAAGACGCCGGTTCAGCTAGCCGGGACTCTCGCGAAAGGTGCTGCAAAATCTGCCCTGCGCGCCACGTGTGCGCCAGTAGCGAGGAGTGCGACCGCTCCTTCCATCAACGGGGGAACGGAATGCGAACAAGCCTTGAACCACGCTTCCGTCCGAAAGCGTGATCGGCCGACTTCTAACGTTCTGACTCGCAGTCGAAGGATTCCTCCCCGGGCCCAGTAGCGGCATGTGGTCGAACGCTCGTATCGTTCGCTGCGTGCGCGTTCACCCGCTTCGGACGTACAACCTTCCCGACATCGGCGACCACCTGGTGCACTTCACGGGTCGGACCGGCGGACGGTTCGGCGTTCCAGAAGAAATACGAAACCTCGATGCGCCTGGGCGGCTCGCGCAGATCCTCTACCAGGGGAGGATCAGGGCTGTACCGACGTTCGGCACCGGCGGCCGGCCGATCGTCGCCTTTACCGAGAGCTCCCAGGCCTCTGTTCTTCGGCTGATCAGCGAGGGTCGGTACACGCCTTGGGGCATCGGGTTCTCGAAACAGCCCATCTTTGATCAGGGCGGCGGTCCAGTGCTGTACGTCCGCGGTGACGAATGGAATGCGGCGACAGCAGCGCTGCCGGATCCCCTTCGAGCGCGGTTAGTCCGCTTCTGGCCGGGTGCTACATGGGATGTGGGCGATCCGCCGTTGCTCGACGGTGCGATGCAGTTGCCGGACGCGCTTGCGAACCCGTCGGAGTGGCTCCACGAGCGGGAGTGGCGTGTCCCGAACGACGTTGTCTTCGGATGGGGCGACGTGAAGTTTCTGATCGTTCCATCACCGGACTGGGCTGCCCTCGAGGCACAGCAGTACGGGCTCGCATACGGGGATGAATACGCCCAGCACTTCGCGGCTATTCCGCTCGTCGCGATCGACGCCACAGGCCAGCTGCTCTACGACGGATCTGGCATCTGGGATCGAAACAACGTGTAGATCGCGCGGGGCTCACACATCGACGCGCCGGCCCGTCCCGATCCCCAAGCGGCGGGTGTGCCGTCTTCCGCTGTCGTCATGCTGAAGGGTTCGATGGCGAAGCGGATCACGAACAGCGACCTGATCGGGAAGGCGGGCGTGGCGCTCGTGACACTCCGCATGAGCGAGATGGGGTTCCTGTTCCACGAGACTGGGAGCGTCGAAGCTGGGACCGACGGATTCGTGGAGCTGCGCGACCGCGACTCCGGTGACATGCTGTCGACTGTCTTCCGCGTCCAGAGCAAGGCCACTGAGCACGGCCGCGCGTGGCGCTTCGAGTCCGATGACTCGTTCGAGCTGCCTTGCAGGGAACAAGACATAGACGATTGGGTGAACAGCAACGTCCCGATGATCGTCGTGGCCTCGGACACGAAGCGGCAGCTCTCGTTCTGGAAGGACGCCACGAGCTACTTCCGGGATCCCACGCGCCGGCAGACGAAGCGCATCGTCTACGACAAGCACGCGGACGCGTTAAATGCGAGGGCCGCGCAAGCCATCGCTGCGGTCGCCGTCCCACGCACCGCCGGCATCTATCTCCCGCCGCCAGCACGTCGAGAGCAGCTCGTCACGAACCTGCTCGAGGTTAGCGAGTACCCATCCCACGTGTGGGTAGCGCAGGCGACGCAGGCTGACATGTGGATCGTGGAGGACATGCTGCGCGAGGCGAGCGTCGGCGTCGAGTGTTTCCTCCGTGGCGGCCAGCTCTACAGCCTCCGCCCGTTCGACGAGCCTGTCTGGACGGAGATCTGCGAGGTCGAAGGAGCGATCCGGCACCCGGCCACGGAGTGGACGACGTCTGGCGATCCGGTGAAGCAACATGAGTTCGCGGAACTCCTCCGCCGTGCGCTCGGAGAGAAGGTGCGCGACCTGATCGAATACGACCGCAAAGACAAGCTTTTCTTCTTCCGCGGCACCGATGACCTGAGCGACGTGCACGTCGGCGACCGCGGCGTTTTCCGTGTGTACCGGCGGAAAGACGGTCAGATGAAGTTCTGCCGGCATCTCGGATTCCGCGCCCGTTTCCTGCGGCTGAATCGCGCCTGGTACCTCGAGCTGAATCCGCGGTACCGCTTCACCGCCGACGGGCATCGGCCCGCCAAGTACGGCGCGGACAACGCGTCGAAGATGAAGCGGATCGAGCGGAACTCCGCGGTGCGCCAGCAGGTGCAGTCGCTTGCGGCGTACCTGACCCAGCAGCCGACGCTACTAACGCCGGCGTACCGCTTCATCAGCTTCGGAGACCTCCTCCGGTTTGAAGTGCCCTTCGGATTCGACGAGAGCGAGTGGCAAGCGCGTGCCGATTCCAGCGGTGAAGACGAGCAGCTTTGGAGTGCAGCATGAAGCTGTCTTTGATCCACGAGCCCGACCTCGAGTTCGCCGACGGGGGCCGGCATCTCGACCCGCGCTTCGGCCTTCTGCGGTACGGGCCGCTCGACGCCGGCGCCGCGCGCGAACCACGCTTCATCGAGGTGGGGATCATAGGCACCAACCAAACGATCGAGAGGCTGCGTGACTGGTTGGAGGCTTGCCGGAATCCCCTGCCCGGAAAGGAAACGCGGCTCCGCAACCTGTTTCCGGCGTTCCCAGGGTTCGCTGGCGACACGACCTTCCAAGCAGAGCTCGTCTTCGACTCCGCGTTCGATCGCGTCCTCAATATCCGCGAGCTGCGCGCGGTCATCCGCGATAGCGCGAACACGTCTAGGCGCAACGTCTGCGACGTGATCGTCAACGAGCTCTCGGTTCTGCTCGAGAGACATCGCCCGGATGTCGTGATGATCGCGCTCCCGCTCGAGGTACTCGAACGCGTTGAGCCAGGTGCGGCCGGCGACGAACCGCACGAAGAGCGTCGCGGTCGGCCGACGCCCCCGGTCGACTTCCACGACCTGCTCAAGGCGCGCGCGATGCGATTCCGCGTTCCGATCCAGCTCGTGAACCCTGAGACGTATGACCCGGCCGCGAAGCGCCGGCAGAAGCGGCGTGCCGACCGTGCACGTCAACTTCAGGACCCAACGACGCGCGCCTGGAACCTGCACATCGGCCTGTACTACAAGAGCGGCGCGTGCCCGTGGCGGCTTCCGCGCCAGGAGGACGATCTCGCCACTTGCTTCCTCGGCATCTCCTTCTTTCGGACGCTTGACGGCGAGAGCCTCTGGACGAGCGTCGCGCAGGTCTTCAATCAGCGCGGCGTCGGCATGATCATCCGCGGCGGCCCGGCGCACCAGTCAAAGCTCGACCGGCAGACGCACCTCTCGGGCGCGGAGTCGGAGCGCTTGGTCGAGAACGCGATGACGCGCTACCGCCAAGAGCACGGGCACCTTCCGGCTCGCGTCATTACCCATAAGACCTCGACGTACACGCCCGAGGAGCTCAGCGGGTTCCGTTCGGGGCTCGAGAAGCTTGGCATCGACTCTTTCGACCTCGTCAGCGTACGCCCAGCAGACACCAAGCTCTTCCGCATGGGAAACTACCCGCCTCAGCGCGGCACCCTCTGGACGCTCGAGCCCGACCGCCACATCCTCTACACCCGCGGCAGCGTCCCGTTCTACGAGACGTACCCTGGCCTGTACGTCCCACGACCGCTCGAGTTTCGCCTCCACGATCCTGAAACGACGCCAGTGTCGCTCGCGTCCGAGATGCTTGCGCTCACGAAGCTCAACTGGAACACAACCCAGTTCGACCAGGGTGGGCCGATCACGATCCGCGCGGCGCGCGAGGTCGGGGACATCCTCCGGTATGCGAATCCGAGCGAGGAGATCGCACCGTCATACTCGGCGTACATGTAGCCCTGAAGATGCGCTGAGGAGACCGCACGCGCGTTGTGCGCGGTACGAAGCCCCAGCGGTCTTTCGGTGAACGTTTATCGGTGCTGATGGTTCAGGCGACCACGAAGAGACCTGACTCGCGGCACCCCATCTCTAGGTCGTCTGACACAGACCCCGCTTCCCACTCAGAACAGATTGGTGCGCGCCAGTTGCGCGCCAGTTGTGGTGCTCCTCAAGCGGATCCAGGCGGATCACAGCGGACTTGCGAAGGGCGGGTCGGAACGATAAAAGCGCCGCTAATAAGCAGCTTTTGGCTTGTCCGGGCGATGGAGCGTACCGGGATCGAACCGGTGACCTCCGGCTTGCAAAGCCGGCGCTCTCCCAGCTGAGCTAACGCCCCGAGTCGCGCGCAGTGTAGCCTCGCCGCCGGTGGGGGCTTTGCCCGCACCGGCCGCTACGGCTGGGATCGATGCCGAAAATCGGATTCGAATCATCATGGCTTCCGCGCAGCGGAAGGCCGGATTCGAATCCGTTATCAGGCTGCTTCAGGGCGAAGCGGCGGCAAGGGCGGAAGATCCAGATCCGGATCGTCCTCGGTGTCAGAGCCGAGCTGCTCGGCCCAGTCATCCGACTCGAAGTAGTCCCCGACGATTTCTTCTGCGTGTGACCCCGTCATTACGGCTCCTTCGTCGTTGTCTCGAGCCGCAGCGCCCGCCACAAGTTCTTGCGAAAAGTGTCGGCCCCGGGGGGAGAGGAGAGAATCCCTCGTCCGGGGCCGACACGTTCAGCGCGGGCAGGCAGGGGAAGGTTGCTCAGGCCGCGCGCTCGAGACGCTCTTCGACCCGGGCCCTGGCGACGATGTGGTCGCGGTCGCCGAAGCGGAGTTCCGCCTTCAGCGTGCGCTCTTCGTCCCAGAGGTGGTCTAGGCGCTCGCTCAGACTCTTGAGCTCTGCGGCCGCAGCTGGGTCATGCCTCTGCGAAAGGATGTGCCACAACTCGGTGCGTCGCTCGCTGGTCTGTTCGATCTCTTGGTGAATCTCAGTCAGGGTCATGTCTCTAAAAACGAGCTTCGGGCGGCCCTCTATTCCCGGGGCCGAAGGAAGAAGAGGACGAGCACCAGCAGGCCCACGACGGCTGCCCCGATGGTCACGGCGTTGAGGACGGAGGTCACCGGTCGAACAGGTCGTCCAGTCGATCCTCAGTACCGGGGCATGAGTGGGCGCTGTTTTGCCACCAGCCGGACGGTCAGCACCCCGAAGAGGAACCCGCCGATGTGAGCGAAGAACGCAACCCCGCCCCCCGCTTGCGGCTGCACGATCGCGAAGCCGCCCTGCCAGAGCTGGAACAGGAACCAGAGGCCGAGAAAGAGGACGGCGGGGAGCTCCTGGAAGAAGATCAGGATGAAGAAGATCGCGGTCAGGACGCGCGCGTTCGGCAGCAGCACGAAGTAGGCTCCGAGCACGGCCGCGATCGCGCCGCTCGCTCCGATGTTCGGGATGCTGGCGTCCTGCGCCGAGCCGTAATGGAGCGTCACGAAGGTCTGCACCAGGGTCGCAGCGAGCCCGCCTGCGATGTACCAGAAGAAGAAGCGGACTTTGCCCATGGCGTCCTCGACGTTGTTGCCGAAGATCCAGAGAAACAGCATGTTGAAGATGATGTGCTGCCAGCCTCCGTGCATGAACATGGAGGTGATCGCCTCCTCGTGCCACGGGATCTGAGCTTGTAGCGCCGGCCCGAGGCAAGGCCCCTGGATCTTGCACGGGTAGTACCCGTAGTGGATGACGTCAGTCTCGACGGAAGTGCCGGTGTACTCCCAGATCCAGACGATCACGTTCACGACGATGATCCCGATGGTGACCACCGGGAACGTTCGAGTCGGAACGTTGTCCTTCAGCGGCAGCATGCCGCGGGAGTCTTACCGAATCACGAGTGCCATCAGCCCCTTCTGTGCATGCAGACGGTTCTCGGCTTGGTCCCACACCGCGGATTGCCGGCCGTAGAGAACTTCTTCGGTGATCTCTTCTCCGTAATGGGCGGGAAGGCAGTGCAGGACAATGGCGTCTGTTCCGGCCTCCTTCACGAGGCTCGCGTCGATGCCGAAGCCCGCGAGGTCGTGGAGCCGCTGCTGCTGTTCCTCTTCCTGGCCCATCGACGTCCAGACGTCTGTGTAGAGGACGTCGGCGCCTGCAACTGCGGCATGGGGGTCGTCGGCGAGCTCGACACTTCCGCCGGCGTCGCGGGCAATGCCCACCGCCTCCTCGTCGGGCCGGTAACCCGGAGGTGTCGTGGCAACGAACGCGATCCCAAGCTTGGCGCAGGCAATCATCAGCGAGGCGCACACGTTGTTGCCGTCGCCGAGATAGACGACCCTCAAGCCTTCGAGTCGGCCGAAGCGCTCGCGGATCGTCATCACGTCCGCCAGCGCCTGGCAGGGATGTGAGCTGTCCGTCAGTCCGTTGATGACCGGAATCGACGCGTTGGCGGCGAGCTCCTCGACGTCGGACTGCGCAAATGTCCTGATCAGGATCGCATCGAGATAGCGCGAGAGCACGACGGCCGTGTCCTTGATCGTCTCGCCGCGGCCCAGCTGGAGATCGCCCGCCGAGAGATAGAGCCCGGTGCCGCCGAGCTGGTAGATGCCGACCTCGAAAGAGACCCGCGTCCGCGTCGAGGGCTTCTGGAAGATCATTCCCAGCGTCCGGCCGGGGAGGAGGTGGTGCTCCTCACGCGCTTGTTCGAGGCGTTTGAGCTCGTCGGCGAGGTCGAGGACCTCGAGCAGCTCGTCCGTGCTCCAATCCGCAACGCGGGTGAACGAGCGCCCTTTGAGGGTGTCGGCGATCGCGACCATCTCTTTCGATCCTACGGGCGGACCCGCGTGCCCGCGTCGCCGACGAGCGCGGCCTCGAGGGAGTCGACGTTCGTGATCAGCGTCTCGCCCACGAAAGCGAGTGCGGACTCGACTTTCGGACGCATCGAGCCTTCCGAAAGCTCAGGCAGTAGCGCCTCCGCGTCGCTTCGAGAAAGCTCGCGGATCTCGGTCTGATCCCTCTTGTCGAACCTGCGATAGACCGCGGGCACTTCCGTGAGGATGATCAGGCGCTCCGCCTCGAGCTCGCGCGCGAGCAAGGCCGAGGCGCGATCCTTGTCGATCACCGCGTCCACACCGGACAGGCGGCCGCCACGCCGCACGACCGGAATGCCACCGCCCCCGCACGCGATCGTGACCGTCCCGGCTTCCGCGAGTCGCCGAATCGCGGCGAGCTCCACGATCTCGAGCGGTGCGGGGGAAGGGACGACCCGCCGGTGGCCGCGGTTTGCATCCGAGACCAGTGCCCAGCCGCGCTCGCGCTCGAGCTGCTCGGCTTGCTCGGCCGAATAGAAGGGGCCGATCGGCTTCGTTGGCCGGTCGAATGCCGGATCTTCGGCCGCAACGCGCACGTGCGTCACCAGACATGCCGCCTCGCGCTCGACGAGCGCCGGTCGCAATTCGGCGGCGATCAGTGCGCCGATCTCGGCCTGGGTCTGTGCAACGGCGAGCCACAGCGGCAGCGGCGGAGCTTCGTCGGCTGCGCGCTCCTGCCGCAAGAGCTCGTTGCCGACCTGCGGGCCGTTCCCGTGCGTGATCACCAGCCCGGGCTCGGCAAGCAAGGGCGCGAGTGCGGTGACCGCACGGCGAAGGTTCGCGAGCTGCTCGGCCGCGGTGCCGCGCTCGCCGGGTCGCATGAGCGCGTTCCCGCCAAGGGCGACGACCGTGCTCACACGAGTGCTGTTTCCAGCAGTCCCTTCTCGGCGAGCACGTCCTTGAGCGTCGGCTCGCCGATCTCCTGGAGCTTGTACGTCACGCGCATGGCCGGTTTGTCGAGGTCGATCAGCTTCCGCAGGTCGATCGGCGTCCCGATGAGGACGAGGTCGGCGTCGCAACGCTCGATCGTCTGTCGCAAGTCCTCCATCTGCTCACGCCCGTAGCCCATCGCCGGCAGCAGCGTGCCGACATTCGGATACCGCTCGAACGTCTCGGCGATGGAACCGACTGCCCATGGCCGCGGGTCGACGAGCTCGGCGGCGCCGTACTGCTTCGCAGCCAGGACCGCCGCACCGTAGGTCATCTCGCCGTGCGTCAGCGTCGGGCCGTCTTCCACCGCGAGTACGCGCTTTCCCCTGATCTCGTCCGTGTCGCCTTCGACGTGGAACGGCGACGCGGCTAGCACGATGCGCGCATCCGCATTGTTCTCGTGAATGGACGTGAGGACTGCATCGATCCCCTCCTGTGCCGCGCTGTCCATCTTGTTGACGATGCAGACGTCCGCCATGCGGAGGTTCGTCTCGCCGGGGTGGTAGCGGAGCTCGTGCCCCGGTCGGTGCGGATCGACGACGACGATGTGCAGATCGGGTTTGATGAACGGTGTGTCGTTGTTGCCGCCGTCCCAGAGGATGACGTCGGCTTCCTGTTCTGCAGCCCGGAGGATGCGCTCGTAGTCGACACCTGCGAAGACGAGATTGCCCTCGGCGAGATGCGGCTCGTATTCTTCGCGCTCCTCGATCGTCGCGTCTGCCGCCTCCAGGTCCTCGTAGCGCTCGAATCGCTGTACCGCCTGCTTGGTGAGATCCCCGTAAGGCATGGGATGGCGCAGCACGGCGACGCGCTTGCCGGCTTCGCGAAGCAGCTCTGCCACGCGTCTGGTGGTTTGACTCTTCCCCGACCCTGTGCGGACTGCGCAGATGGCCACCGTCGGCTTCGACGAAGCGAGCATCGTCTGCCGGGGGGCGATGAGCTCGTACGAGGCGCCCGTGGCGAGCGCGCGGGAGCCAATGTGCATGACGTGCTCGTGCGTGACGTCGGAGTAGGCGAACACGACCACGTCGATCTCGTGCTCGCGGACGAGTTGCTCGAGCGCGGATTCGGGCAGGATCGGAATGCCCTCCGGGTACAAGGAGCCCGCGAGCTCGGCGGGGTAGCGCCGACCGTCGATGTTCGGAATCTGTGTCGCGGTGAACGCGACCACCTCGTGCGCGGGACTCTCCCGGTAGACGAGGTTGAAGTTGTGGAAGTCGCGCCCGGCCGCCCCAGCGATCAGCACCCTTGTCCTGGCCATGCATAAAGCCTATTCACTGAATCGGATCCCATGCGCAGGCCACGGCGTGTCCACCAGAGCCACGAAGGCCGGAGGCTAAGACCAGGCGGAGCCGGGCTAACAATCGCCAGGCACCGACACCGAAGGAGTGCGCGGGCTTTGCCCGCGTACGTTCAGCGCGAAGCGCCGTACCTAATCCTGAGCGAAAGCGAAGCTTTCGCTCAGCGCAAGACTTCGCGGACCCTTTCGGCGACCGCTTCCATCTCCAAGGTCGAGCCGGTGACCTCCTTGAGCATCTCCTCGGCGCGCATCCTCTGGCCTTCGCCCCAGAGCTCGCGCAGCAGCGAGCCGGCCTCGCGGGTGGCGAACCACTTCGAGCCGAACTTCTCCTTCAGGTACGCGCGCAGCTGAGCCTCGAACGCCCACGAGCGCAGGTAGGACGACACGTAGAAGCCCGAATCGATGTCGGCGAGGTAGTTCGCGGGAGTGACGTCGATCTTCAGTGCGTCGGAGAGAAGCTCCGCATAGCGGCCCCGCATCGTCGTCACGTCCTCCGCGGCATGGAACTCGAGCTCGTACAGGATCTTCGCCGCATACCGGCGCACGAAGTAGAGAAGGCCGGTCGCGCCCTCGACGGCGTACTCGTTGGGGCGCGGAAAGTCGAGTCGGCGAGTCAACCACTCCGGCTCGTCGGTCAGATGCTGCAGAAGCATTGCCCAACCTTCCGTGACGGCGTTGTCGCCGAGCCGCTTCTCCTCCATCGAGAGGTCGCGCGAGGTGTGGGCGAAGTGCTCGGTGTGTCCACCTTCGTGGAACAGGGCGCGCCAGTCGTCGGGACCGCCGATCGGCTGGATGACGAGCACGACGCGATCGGGAACCTCGATCGGCGCGCAGAAGGCGCGCGGGCTCTTGTTCGGCCGCTCCTCGAGGTCGAGCGTCACGTTCTCCTGGGAGCTCAGGTCGATTCCCAGGTCCTCGAGCGTGCCTTCGAGCGCGGGGACCATCTTGTCCGCGGGGAACATCGGATCCCACTCGGGCGCACGGAAGAGACGCGGCACGTCCCAGCGTTCGGCCTCGGAGAGCGAGACGCCGACGCGCGTGCGGAAGAGCTTGTCGGCCCACTCCTCGTAGAGTCGCTCCGTGGAGTCGAGAAACGTCCGGCACTGTGCAGCAAGGTCATCGAGCGCAGACGGCGGGAGCGCCTTGCGGTAGAGCTCGAGGTAGTTCGCGAACCCGAGATCCAGCGCCCCGCGTTGAACGATCTGCGCGCCGTCGAGGTGGAGCGGGTTCATGTGCTCGTCGAGTAGATCGTTCGCCCGCTCGTCCAGCAGACGACGCTTCTCGCGGTCCGGCTCGTTCGCCAGGGTCGGGCGGATCATCCGGTACGGAATCTCCTCACCGTCCACCGACACTGCGAGCTCCGACTCGAGCTCCGCGAGCTTCTCGGCGAGGTCCCGGGTCAGCTCGCCGAAATATCCCTCGCAGGCGAACCGCCAGAGCTCTCGCACCCGCGCGCCGCCGTTGACGACGAGACCGATGGATTTGACCTGGTCGAGCTCGGTCAGATTCTTGTGGCGCTCGTAGATCGGCGCCAGGTCGAATGTTTCCTTCAGCCCGGCGTAATGGAGGTAGAACTCCTCGTCGAGCTCGGCAATGAACCGGTCCGCCTGTTCGCGATAGGCGTCCAGCTCCCGGTCAGAGGGCGGGGCGGGAGGCATACTCTCCTAAGGCGCCGCCTCGGCGGCGCCGCCGAGAGGCCGTGCGCGCTTTGCGCGCGCGGCCGTCTCAACCAGCATCTTGGGTCGCCCCGTTCCTCGTCTTCACGTGCATGCGCCTAGGATACGCAAGCCGTGCAAGAGATCCGCCTCCAGACCGACCGCCGCACCCAGCTCGTGGACATCACCGAGCAGGTGCAGCAGGCGCTCGGCTCGGTCAACGGCGCCGCGGCCGCGCTCGTCTACGTCCCGCATACGACGGCGGGCGTCACGATCAACGAAGGCGCAGATCCGGCCGTCGCGCAAGACCTGGAAGCTGCGCTCGAAAAGGTGGTGGACGACGGCTGGGACTGGAAGCACGTCGAAGATCCGGACGGGCCGAATGCGCCGTCCCACATCCGCGCGTCGTTGATGAGCCCGCAGATCCTCATTCCCCTCGATGGTGGCAAGCTCGCGCTCGGCAAGTGGCAGGGGATCTTCTTCTGCGAATTCGACGGGCCGCGCGAGCGGAAGGTCTACGTCACTCCTCTGAGCTAGATCCCCAGCCCTGCCACGGGGCTGAGCGGCCGGGCGTCATCGTCCAGTAGTCGTGCTGCTCGACGACGCGACCGTCGTCGCCGAAGGTGACCAGGCATCGATCCAGGCGCTTGCCGCAGCTTCGGCATCCACGAAGCGATCGTATGGGTTTCCGTAGAATTCAGAACCTCTTACGCCGTCTTAACGGCACCGTAAAGGCCGGCGGCTACAACGCGACTGTCGACCCAGAGAGGGGAGGGTCATGCGAAAGGTGTTTCTAGCCGTCGGCCTTGCTGCTGCGGCAATCGCCGCGCTCGTTTCTTTCTCCGCCCGCTCGACCGATGCCGGAACGCAGCGCATGCCGGCCAAGGCGCCGGCCG
>DAITAW010000038.1:18324-22387 GCA_036824055.1 Gaiellaceae bacterium
TCCGCCCGCTCGACCGATGCCGGAACGCAGCGCATGCCGGCCAAGGCGCCGGCCGGCATCCACAAGATCAAGCACGTCATAGTGATCATGCAGGAGAACCGCTCCTTCGATCATTACTTCGGGACGTACCCCGGAGCCGACGGCTTCCCGCGCACGGCGAACGGGGACTTCGCCGTCTGCGTTCCCGATCCGGTCAAGGGTGGGTGTCAGAAGCCGTACCACGACACGAACGATCTCAACGCGGGCGGCCCACACGGGGCCGCGAACGCGACCGCCGACGTCAACGGCGGCAAGATGGACGGGTTCATCGCGCAGGCAGAGGGCGCGCGGCGCATCGGCTGCAAGACCAACCCGAACGACCCGATTTGCTCGCAGCGCTCGTCCAATCCCGACGTGATGGGCTACCACGACGGGCGCGACATCCGGAATTACTGGGCGTACGCCCGCAACTTCGTGCTGCAGGACCACATGTTCGAGCCGAACGCGTCGTGGAGCCTGCCGGCTCACCTCTTCATGGTCTCGGAGTGGTCCGCGCGCTGTTCACGTCTAGGGGATCCCATGAGTTGCGTGAACGCCCTCCAGAATCCCCGCTCCCCGAAGGCCCGGATCGCGCCCGACTATGCCTGGACCGACCTGACGTACCTCCTGCACCGGAATCGTGTGAGTTGGCGCTACTACGTGTTCAGCGGCACCGAGCCGGATTGTGAAAACGACGGGATGATCTGCGAGTCGGTCAAGCAGGGCGCGCAGACGCCCGGCATCTGGAACCCACTGCCGTACTTCGACACCGTCAAGCAGGACGGCCAGCTCGAGAACATCACCACCCTTTCCCACTATTTTCAGGCTGCGAAGTCGGGCACGCTGCCGGCCGTCTCGTGGATCAACCCGACGGGCTCGGTGAGCGAGCATCCACCGGGTCTTGTCACGGCAGGTCAGGCATACGTGACTCGGCTCGTGAACGCCGCGATGCACGGTCCGGAGTGGAAGTCCACGGCGATCTTCCTCGCCTGGGACGATTGGGGCGGCTTCTACGACCACGTCACACCGAAGAGCGTCGACCAGAACGGCTACGGCCTTCGTGTTCCAGGGCTCGTCATCAGTCCCTACGCACGCAAGGGTCTCATCGACCATCAGACGCTGAGCTTCGATGCGTACGCCAAGTTCATCGAGGACGATTTCCTGCGAGGGCAGCGCCTCGATCCGCTGACGGATGGCCGGCCGGATCCACGGCCGAACGTTCGTGAGAACGAGCCGATCCTCGGGACACTCGTGCGTGACTTCAACTTCAAGCAGAAGCCCCGTGCGGCCCTCATTCTGGATCCGCATCCTCCGACCGATCTTCACTGAGGAGCGGCTACGCTCAACGCGTGGCCGCCCCCGTCAGCCGAGATCAAGAGCTCGAGCTCACCATCGACCGGCTCGCGTTCGGCGGGAACGGCGTTGCGCGTTTGAACGGCTTCGTCGTCTTTGTGCGGCGCGGTCTTCCCGGCGACACCGTCCGGGCTCGCGTGACGAAAGTGCAGCGGCGGCACGCTGAGGCGCTCGTCACCGAGGTCCTGCAGCCCAGTCCCCTACGTGTCGAAGCTCCGTGCAAGCACTACCCGGCCTGCGGGGGCTGCCGGTTCCAGGATCTCGCGTACGAAGCGCAGGTCGAGGCGAAGCATGCTCAGGTCGGGGACGCCCTTCGCCGCATCGGCGGGTTCGTGGAGCCGCCGCTCGAGGAGATCCTTCCGGCCGAGGAGATCTTCCATTACCGCAACAAGCTCGAGTATTCGTTCACGCAGCTCGAAGACGGGCCGACGCTCGGTCTGCACAAGGCCGGTCGCTGGGACGAAGTGCTGCAGATCGACGAGTGTTGGCTCACGACCGACGTGGGCAACGCGATCCGCAACGCGGTGCGCGAGTGGGCGCGCGGCGACAAGCTCGTCGCGTACGACCAGGCGGAGCACACCGGGTACCTACGCCATCTCGTCGTCCGGGAAGGCCGCAACACGGGGCAGGTTCTCGTTCAGCTCGTCACGAGCCCCGGCGAGAAGTTCGACACCGGCGGATTCGTGGACACACTGCGACAGTTTCCGGAGGTGCGGTCGGTCCACTGGTCGATCAACGACACGCCGGCGGAAGTGACGACGAATCTTCCCACGCAGTTGCTGTGGGGAGAGGAGGCGATCGAAGAAGAGTTGTGCGGCATGCGTTTCCGTGTTCGTCCGAACGCGTTCCTGCAGACGAACACGCTGATGGCCGAGAAGCTGTACGGCATCGCGCGCGAGTTCGCGGGCCTCACCGGCAACGAGACCGTGTACGACCTCTACTGCGGGATCGGCACGATCGGGCTCCTGCTTGCACCGGACGCGCTCACGGTGTGGGGAATCGATGTCTCCGAGGAGTCGATCGCATGCGCGCTCGAGAACGCGGACCTGAACGGCATCGGCAATGCCGCGTACTTCGCCGGCAATGTCGGGCAAGTCCTTCAAGAGCTGCACGGGCGCGCCGGCGACCCGAATGTCGTCGTCGTCGACCCGCCACGCGCGGGGCTCGCCGGCAAGGCGCTGAAGCGCCTCGGCGAGATCGGCGCACCGCGGATCGTGTACGTCAGTTGCAACCCGACGACCCTCGCAGGAGATGTGAAGCGCCTGCATTCGGAGTACGGCTACGAGCTTCGTCGCGTCAAGCCGGTCGACATGTTCCCGCACACGCCGCACGTGGAGGCCGTGTCCCTGCTGGAACGTCACACCTAAGGCACGGTGTCTGACCCTGGTCTGAGGGTTCTAAGGCTCGCTCCGACCGGAAGAACGTGTTCCGGTTTCCGCGGAGCGTTCTGCCCGCTCAAGCCTGAGCCGCGTCCAGATCAGGTCGCCGTTGGCAAGGAGAAACCCGAGCGCGAGCAGCGGCAGCGCCGGAAGCCCGCCGAGCTGGCCCCAGACCGCGAGTGCGAGAGTCGCGCCGAAGGATAGTGTCAACAGAAGCCACGTCAGCCGCGGGCGCAATTCCCAGCGAGCCGACGCCGCTAGGAAGAGCGCGAAGAACAGCAGATCGGGCAGACCGAGGTTCGCGGTTGAGGTCTCCCCGGGGATCGCGAAGGCAAACGAGAAGTTCGTGAACACTTCGCGGTGCTGCTCGACGATCACTTTCGTCGGCCCACGCCACACGGAGTAGGCGTCGACCCACGGGATGATCAGGGCAACGAGCACCACCCAGCTCAAGGTCTCGAAGTACCGCAGGAACCAGAAGCCGACCGCGGTGACCCCGAACAGCTTGCAGAAGTTCTCCGGCGTGCTGAAGCCCGCGAAGTGAAAGACGAGCGCGAGTACGCCGAAGACGACGCCCGCAGCAAGCAACCCGGGCGCCCTGCGCAGGGGGAGCAGGAGCCACACGAGTGCGAAGCAAGCGGGTATCAGCAGCAGCGCAAGGAACGAGATGTCCCACCACGTCGACGCATTCCACAGCCTTTCGTGGAACGTGTAGTAGAGGGCGAGCGCCGTCCCGAGGGCTAGTAGGGCGGCAGCTCGGCCCACCATTGGCCGAGTGGCTTGAATGCGTTCCAAAACTGAGTCTTCGCGGGGGCTTCGTCGAGCGACGCGTCGATGTCCGGGACAACCAACACCTGGACTGTTGCGGTGAACCGCTCGAGCTCGCCCGGCTTGTACTCCACGGTATCGGCCAGCGGGAAGTTGATCGCGTTGAGGAACTCGACGACGCTCTCTCCCATCGCCACGATCAGCTTCGGCTGCACGATGTGCAGCTCGCGCGTGAGAAACGGCCGCGATTCTTCCTCGTCGCCGTCGGCGAACTTCAGGCAATTCGTTCCGTAGACGGACAGGGGATCGACGTGAAGTCGCTGCAGCGACTTCAGGATCGCCTGCCCGGCGCGGCCGTAGAAGGCGACGCCTTCCTGCACCTCGGCCGGCTGTGGACGGAATTTGAGCAGCATCACGTCGGCGAGCGGATGGCCGGATCCGACGATCGGGACGCGTGTGCCGCCGCCCGCCTGGGCCACCTCGTGGGCGAGGTCGTTGATCTCGACGATCGCCTTCTGGAGGTACTTCTCGTAGATCTCGTCTGT
>DAITAW010000150.1:0-5291 GCA_036824055.1 Gaiellaceae bacterium
ACCGTTGCTGCCGTCATCGGCGCGGAATGGCCGCGGCTTTCCGGCCGATTCGGAAACGAGGCACGCCTTCGGCGTGAGCGCATGCACCGTAAGGGCCAGCTGAAGCTGCTCCGGACGGAGACTGAGGAGTTTGCGGCCAGCGTCGAGCGTGACCTCAACGAGCTGCCGACGATCGAAGAGACCGACCGGAAGCGCTGAAGTCAGGGCCGAACGAAGGTCGTCCGCAGCGTCCGGGTATTCGGAAGGATGCGGGCGACGTTCTCCATGTTCTTCGTCTCCTGATAGTCGGAGACGGTGAAGGTCAAGGAGTGCCGCCCGTGCGCAAGATCGGCCACGGGCACGCCCGCGCGGCCGGACGCGTAAGAGGCCGACACGAACTTGCCGTCGATTTGAACCTGAAGGGACAGCGGGTCGACTCCTGAACCGCCGTCCCTGACCGCGAGCTCGAGGGACTGGTCGCGAACGCCGAGCATTCGCACCGACGGAGGCTGGACGTCTCCCTGCCAGAACCGGAAGCGGAACGGGCCGGAGCGTGCCCCGCGCGGCGTATCGAAGACGACGTCGTACACGCCGGGAGCGGGAAGGGCCACTCCGGCGACGAGCCGGTGACGCCCGTAGCTGCTGCGGTACGGATTCTGGTCGTACGGCAGACCCGTATAGCCGGCGAGGCGGTTCTCGTCACTCCCGCGAACGACGCGCGGCTCCACCTGGACACCGGGGCTACGGGAGATCACCGCCACCCCGAAGTTCGCGACCCGGCGACGGATGTGGACGCGGTACACGACTTCGCGTCCGCTGAGCCGGACCGGGAAGGAGGCGTGGCCGGGCACGATGTCTGGGTAGCGATACGACGAGACTCGGGCCGCGCCGCGCGAGGTGTCGGCTGCGTACTCGCCGGGACGAACGAGCGCCACGTGTCGATCGAGCCCAAGACGCGGCCGCTCGACTCGGAACCAGAACGGGATCCTTCGCCTGTTGCCCGAGCGTGAGAGGTTCACGAAGCCGGTCACGTCACCTTCGCGAGCATTGCGCGGAATCGTCACCCGCACCGGCAGGGCCCCCGGCACGGTCACCTGCGCGGGGAGCGAGAGGTTTGCACCCGGGACGCTGGCAGCGACGTTCCAGTCTCCGGCACCACCGCCTGCATCCGTGAGGGTCAGTGTGCGCCGCGCAGTCGCACGCGGCTTCAGCAAGCCGAACGAGAGGCTCGTCGGGCTGGCGAACACAAGCGGCTGATCCGCTCGCACCATGTCGATTCGGCCGCCGCCCTCACGCAGGGGATTGACCTCGGCCGTGCTCCCGTTGTGAACGGGAACTCCGGTGAGCACGAGCGCGGACTTGATCTCGGCCGGCGTCCACGTCGGGTGACGCTGGCGCAGCACGGCCGCCGCACCGGCGACATGTGGCGCCGACATGCTCGTCCCGCTGAGCTCGACGAAACCGCCGCCGGGTGCAGCCGAGAGCACGCTCTCGCCGGGCGCGGTGACGTCCGGTTTGAAGGTGAGCGAATACGGGGTCGGTCCGGCGGATGAGAAGTCCGCAACGTTGTCCACGTCCGGGCTGCCGTGGCCGCCGCTTGATGCCGCGACGGAGATCGTCTTGACGGCATTTCCCGGCGAGGTGATCGAGCCGAAGCCGAATTCCCCGAAATCGTTTCCGGCCGAGACCGCCGAGACGACGCCGGCGTCGGCAGCGGCGTTCAGCGCTGTTGCGACGATGTCGCGGGTCGGCTCGATCTCAGTCTCGCCGAGTGAGAGGTTGATGACGTCCATGCCGTCGCGCACGGCCATCTCGATTGCGGCGGCGAGCTCCGGCGAGTTGCCGTTGGCACCGAACTCGCTCGGGATGCCGAGCGCCTTGTAGTTGCCGAGGTAGGCACGTGGTGCGATCCCCGAGAGCCGGAAGCCGGTCCGGGTGAGAGTGTTGTTGTTTCCCGCCGCTATTCCGGCGACGTGGATGCCGTGGTCGGAGAGGTCGGGATCGAACGGAAGCTTTGCGTTTGCGTATGCCGGCGTCGCCGGAGCGAACGCTCGAGCGACGATCACCTTGGGCGTTGTGTATGCGGTCTGCCCCTTCGGGAATCCCGGCGGGTAGGTGTAGCCAACTGGCGAGAAGAAGGGATGCGTCTGGTCGATCCCGTCGTCGACGATCGCGATCTTGATTCCCTGTCCAGCGGTTGCGAGCGTCGGGCCCCACACCGTGGGTGCGCCGATGAGCTGCGGTGTCCTGTCGAGCAGTGTGTGGTACCTGATGCTCGGCCAGACTCGGGCGCCTGTGACGCTCGAAAGGGTGGCGAGCTGCGACTGCGGGACGACGACGGCGAAGCCGTCGAGCACGACGCCGAATCGCCAGCGCACCCGGGCTGCGGGAATGCTCGTGCGGATCCGGGCCTGGAGCAGACGCTGCGCGGAGTCGAGCTTCTGCAGATAGTTCAGGCTCGCGGGTGCACGCAACAACAGGCGGTTCGGCCGGGCGAAAGAGGAAAAGGCGAGCGTTTTATGCCGCGCAAAAACCTCGGCGAGCGGCGGCGCCTTGAGCGTCACGACCACCTCGACGTTCCCCGCGCGGGCCGCAGGAGCAAGCGAGAGCGCGAACAGCCCGCAGATCAGGAGACCCCGTCTCAGGTGCGAAATCGTACGGGGATGCTCCGGAGATTGCTTCGGGAGTGGCGCTCGTGAGCAGTTCCAGGACGTGGCTAGACTGTGCCTCCGCGCGGATGTGGCGGAATTGGTAGACGCGCACGGTTCAGGTCCGTGTGGGGGCAACCCCGTGGAGGTTCAAGTCCTCTCATCCGCATAGCCAGATCAGGAGCCGCGCTGGCTCGATCGTGGCCCAAACGACGGAAGTTGGGGGTACTTTGCGTGGGAAGCGACCGCGGATGGATCGAACGGGATGAGCACGGCAACGTGACGGTTCACGCACCTGCCGCCCGTTGGCCGCCACCGAGCGATGACTCGCTCCACGTCTACCTCGACACATGCCTCGTTTCCGGGTTGGCCAAGCGGGATCTGCCACCAACCGAGCAGAAGGCTTTGCGACACCTGCTGCTCATGCATAGGGCGGGCCGCGTCTCGCTCATGACGTCGGCCGTGACCAAGGAGGAACTAGAGCGCCTGCCAGGCGGGGTTCGCGAGCTGCATGAAGACATTTATGCACTCCTCGGCGAGGTCCCAATCTCGCCCGAGGTCGTCCCGCTGCCGGTGACGAACGCTCAAGAATCGCGCCTCGTCGGAGTGTTGCCGGACGTGACGCTGACGGAGCTCCGCCAGCTCGTACCCGATGAAAACGATGCACGGCATCTCGTCCATGCGCTGAAGGCGGGTTGTGACTTCTTCGTGACGACTGACCAGAGAACGATCATCTCGAAGCGCGAGTCCGTTGAGGCTAGGTTCTCGCTAAAGATCCGTAAGCCGTCCGAGCTCGTTGCAGAGTTGAGCGACGGGCCAGGATGAGACCAGGAAGGTCCAAACGTGCCTTCCTTACATACAGCCGCTCTGAGGTCGAGGCCGCCGAGGCCGGACTCGAGGTACTTCGCGGAATCGTCGAACGCGGCTACCCGTGGCCCGACGCGACCTAAGGGTTTCATTCAATCCGGTCGAGCAACGCGCAGCACATTGGGACTAATCGGCGCGCGCCGCGCTCAGCGGCGCGTGGCAGGCGGCGAGGTCACAGGCAAATCGCCGAAGGCGTCTAGGCCGTGTCGCGTGCTTGGTTAGCACGGAGTGAGCGCGGGACAGCATGAACTTGATCTAGCGAACTCCTGCTCAGGGCAGTGGCAGCGACCAAGCTGAACACAGACCTGCGAGGGTACGTTTCTGTTTGTGCAAATACCAGAGGTCATCCGCAAGTGCGTTGTTTTCCTCTACTACCGTGATGGTGGAGGCGAACTACGCCCAGCCGGCACGGCTTTTTTCATCGGCTTCCCCATTCCAGGTGATCCAACCAGGACTGAAATGGAAGTCTGCGCGGCAGGACGACGAGTTCACCAACGATCTGGGCGAAACGCACGCCACCAGCAGAGTGTTCCTTGAGGGGACATGCGTAGCGACGGAGGACATGATGTGGGAATGGCTGCGGGCCGCGGGCGAGGCTGCCGGGGTGGTGAGGGTGACCGACATCACCTTCCGTGGGAGCGACGACATATATCTCGAGTGGGTGAGCGACGAGATCGCCGCACTGGAGGCTTCGCTGAGCGACGAGACCAGGGCTGAAATTCTTGAAGTGATGGACAAGGTGTCCCAGATGAGCGACGACGAGAAGGCTCTGCTTGATGCGCCCGACGACCTGTCGCAGCGAGGCCACGGAGAGACGTAGCGCGTTTACGGACCTAGCGCGGACCGGCGGCGCTAAGGGCCCTGGGAACGCGCCAGCACAACAATCCGGTGACGGTTTACCTTAGCCACCTGCTCGCAACGCGTTAGAAGGCTTCTCAGCGCGTTGTAGTGACGCCAGGTTGACGGCCAAAGATCGCAAAGTGCGATAACGCGTCCGATCGTGCGTGCACGATGAGCGCGTGTCTGGCAACCGACAAACGCTCGTCGCTTCGCACCCTGGCAACACAAATGCGGTGCGTCACGGTCTGCACCCGAACTACGCGGGAAAGGCAGTAAGCCTTCACGGAAATCGGTCAGCGCGTCGCTGTTTCGTTCGCGCCGCCGCGCGGATAGTTGGGGCCCGAGCCCACCGTGGGCGCCTTGTTGTCGCGCCAGTCCGGGCGTAGTGTGAGCCTCCTATCTGCTCCGTGGTAGTGGGATCAGCCTGCTGGCCATTGGCGGGGTCACGGAGGATCATCTAGTGAGCTCTGATCAGAGGACTGCCCGCATCGTCGGGTGGCTCTTCATCGGCACGTTCGTCTTCTCGATTCCGGGACTTCTTCTCTATGGGCCGGTTCTTCACCATCACGGGACGTACGTACTCGGTGGCGGTCACGACACACAGATCGCGTTCGGCGCGTTCCTGGAAATCCTGAGCGCGATTTGCGGTGTCGGGACGGCGGTGGCGCTCTACCCCGTTGCCAAGCGCCAGAGCGAAGGATTCGCGCTCGGATACGTCGCGATCCGCATCGTTGAGACGACGATCATCGTCGCGGGCATCGTCAGCATCATGGCGGTTGTGACCTTGCGCCACGATCTCGCGGGAACGGGCGCGAACGCCGGCACGCTGAGCATCGCGGCACGGTCGTTGGTCGCCGTCAAGGACTGGACGTTCCTGCTCGGCCCAGGCTTTTGTTCCGGCATAGGGAACGGACTGATCCTCGGGTATCTGATGTACCGCTCGGGCCTTGTGCCGAG
>DAITAW010000151.1:0-5231 GCA_036824055.1 Gaiellaceae bacterium
GCCTTCACGAACATCTGCTTCTCGCCGGTCGAGAGGCCCTTCTCGCTGTCGCGCAGAGACAGGTTCCGGACGACCTCCGCGAGTTCGAGGATGTCGCCGGTCTTCATCTTGTCCCGGTTGTGCTTGAAGCGGCGATTCCAGTTCTTCGGCATCTGCGTGCCGCCACCGGTCAGCGCCTTGACGACGACCTTCACCATGTCCTCGCCGATCACCTTGCGTAGGCCAACGGCCTCCGCGTTCTCGGATGGGACGTTCACTGTCATGTCGTTGTGGAGGATCTTGATGGTCAGGTACTCACGCTTTTCTCCGAGCACCTCACGCTTTTCCCTCTTCACAACCGTGCCTGCTCCGTGGTGTGGATACACCACCTTGTCGCCGACCTTGTACAAGCCCGCCCCTTTCCGTCCTTATGTGACCGCGAAGCCGGCGGGTGATTCCGCCGGCCAAGGAGGACCAGTCTAGCAAAAGGCGCTGGAAATGGCCACATTTTCGGGAAATCCCTGCTAACTGCCAATTTCCCGGACGACCCGGCGGAGGATCGGCGCGCAGGCCGCCAGGATCACCGCCACCGCGCAGAGGAAGAGGAGGCCGCCCCGCAGGCTCGACGCCCCTGAGACTGCCCCGATGAGCGCCGGGCCGGCCACGAAGCCCAGATAGCCCAGGATCGCGACGGTCGACAGGGCCGCCCCTCGGCCCCCCCTCGCCCCCGACCCGCCCGGCCAGGCCGAACAGAGTCGGGGCCGACAGGGCCAGTCCTCCACCGGCCATGACGAAGCCGGCGAGAGCGACCACGGCATGGTGCGCCGTCGCGGCAACGGCGAGCCCTGCCGCCGAAGCGACTCCGGCGACGAGCATCCGCCCGGCGACGGACGGCCACTCGACCTTTTGCGCCAGCAGGCGGCCGGTCACCATCGCGCCGGCGAACAGCCCCGGCCCGAGACCGCTGACGGCGGGGCTCGACTGCAGCGTCCGCTCGAGGAAGAGCGCACTCCACGCTTCGAGCCCGTTCTCCACGAGGAACGCGAGCGCGAGCACGAGGCCGACGATCAGCAGAGGCCGCGCCAGGCGCGCTCGCCGCTGCGGCGCTGCGAGCGGCGGGTACGGCCCCAGGTTCGCAAGCGCAGTCAGCGCGGTGAGCAGGCCGACCGCCGCGAGGATCCAAACCGGGTGCGCACCGGCACGCCGCAGCAGGCCAGAGCCGATGCCGCCGACGAGAACGCCGCTGGAGAAGGCGGCGTGCAGCCCGTCCATGATCCGGATCCGGTGCAGCGCCTCGAGCCGAGCCGCATGGGCGTTGATCGCGATGTCCAGCAGACCCGTGCCGATCCCGTTGACGCCCAGAAACAGAATGAGCATCGGCACGGAATGCGCGAGCCCTGGGAGCCATTCCACCGCGCCGAAGAAGACAAGGAAGATCGGGACGAGCCGCGCACCGAACACATCGGCGAGCCGTCCGGCCACGAGCATCGCCGGCAACGCCGCGAGCGCGACGCACAGCAGCGCCAACCCGAGCTGCGTGTCGGTCGCGCCGGTTGCGCGCTGGATCGCCGGCAGGCAGGCAGCCCACGAGCCCCAGAAGAGCCCGAAGACCGCGTAGCTCGCGGCGAGGCCCCTCGCCCTACTCAGAGCTGCAGATACCGCTCGACGAGATTGTGCTCCTGCAGCCGCCGCAAGCCCTCGCGAATTTCCCGTGCACGGACGGCGCCGACTCCGGCGATCGCCTCCAGATCGCGCTGGGAAGCACGGACGATCGAGTCCAGGTTACCGAGGTCTGCGACAACCTTCTTGACCACGCCGTCGGGAAGCCTCGGGATCCGCGAGAGGATTCGGAAACCCCGCGGCGCGACGCTGTGGTCGAGCGGATTGACCTCGCGCGGGAATGCGAGCAGCTCGGCCAGGCGCTCGGACGCGAGCAGCTGCCGGTACGGCAGCGCGTGCAGCCCCTCGAGAGCGAGCTCCGCCCGCGGCCCGAATCCGTCGGCGTGGTAGTCGTGGACGACCAGCGCGCGCTCAGCGGGAACGTCGCCGACCAGCTCGTGCAGCTGCATCTGGATCAGTCGCGCCTCGGCGCCGAGCTCGACGCAGTCGCGCTCGATCTCAGCGGCCATTCGCGTCGTCATCTCCGCACGCTGGAGAACGACGAGCACGTCGTCCAGCACGACGGCGTTCTGAAACTCGAGCGCCGTCAGCCGCGTGAGCACCTGCTGGAGCCGCTGGCCATAGGTCTCGAGCGTGGCGAGCGCCTGGTTCGTCTTCGCGAGCACCTCGGGCACTGCGTCCAGCTGGTAGCGCGTCGGTCCCACGTACACCGAGATCGTCGAGCGCTGCTGGGAGATCGAGATCACGAGCGCACCCGTCTGCTTGGCGACGCGCTCGGCCGTGCGGTGCCGCGTCCCGGTCTCCACCGACGGAATCGTGGGATCAGGCATCAGCTGCACGTTGGCGTACGCGAGCTTCGACCGCGACGGGTTGACGATGATCGCCCCGTCCATCTTCGCCAGCTCGTAGAGGAGCTGGCCGGTGAACGGGACGTCGAGCCGGATCCCGCCGGAGAAGAGGAACGAGAGCTCGTTCGGGTCGCCGATCACGATCAGCGCGCCCTCCCGAGAGCGGATGATGTCGTCCATGCCCTGGCGGAGGTCAGTACCGGGGGCAATCCTCCGCAGGGCGGCAAGCAGCTCTGGGTCACGCCGCGGATCGTCCTCCGAGGGCGTGCGCGTGAAGCCCAGGGCGGCCTGTGCTTCGGGCATCCTCACAAGTCTGCCAGGCTCAGCCCGAAAGGCCTTCGCCCGGGGATCTAGCCGAGCCCGGCCGTGATGGCTTTCGGCAAGGTCTCGGCCTGGAGCAGCTCGAGCCTGCGTTGCGTCGGCGGCGTATCCGCAGGCGCGACAACCGTCTTCAGCCCGAGCTTCGCGCACTCCTCGAGCCTGCGTTCCGCCTGAGCCGCGGGACGCAGCCGCCCCGTGAGCCCGATCTCGCCGAACGCGGCGAGCGCCTCTTTCGTCGGGACGCCCTTCGCCGCGGACGCAATCGCCAGAGCCACAGCAAGGTCGGCACCTGGCTCGTCGATTCGCACGCCGCCCGCGACATTCACGAAGACGTCGGCGCTGCCGAGTGCGATGCGCGCGTGACGCCCAAGCACGGCGACGATCATCGCGAGCCGCTTCGGATCGACGCCGGTCGCAACGCGGCGCGGCATCGCCATATCCGACGGCGCGACGAGCGCCTGGATTTCGAGCAAGATCGGACGCGTTCCCTCGAGCGCGCACGCGACGGCCGAGCCGATCTCGCTGCCGGCAGTCCGCCCGAACAGCTCAGATGGGTCCGGAACGCCGACCAATCCTGCGCCGGTCATCTCGAAGACCCCGATCTCGTTGGTGGAGCCGAACCGGTTCTTCGCCGCGCGCAGAACGCGGTGCGCGTGGTAGCGATCGCCTTCGAACTGCAGCACGCAGTCGACGAGATGCTCGAGCACGCGCGGGCCGGCAACAGAGCCGTCCTTCGTCACGTGGCCGACGAGGATGGTCGCGACGCCGAGCTCCTTGGCCGCGCGCAGCAAGCGCGAAGCCGCCTCGCGTACCTGGACTACCGAGCCCGGCGCCGAGCCGACCTCCACCGAATACAGCGTCTGCACCGAATCGATCACGCAGACGGCCGGCCGCTCGGCCTCGAGCGTCGCCAGCACCGTTTCGAGCTCGGTCTCCGCCAGGATCTCGACCTGACCCGCACCTCCGAGGCGCTCGGCCCGGAGCTTCACCTGCGCGACGGACTCCTCGCCGGTCACGAGCAGGGCGCGCCGGTCCTTCGACATCTCGGCGAGCGCCGTCAAGAGCAGCGTCGACTTGCCGACCCCGGGCTCGCCGCCGACGAGCACCAGCGAGGCGGGCACGAGCCCACCACCCAGCACGCGATCCAGCTCGGGAACACCGGTGGGAATGCGCGCAGCCTCGTCGACCTCGACGTCGACGAGCCGAAGAAGTGGCTGCGGCGCTGCCTTCGACGTCGGGCCGCCGACGACGTCCTCAAGAAGTGTGCCGAATGCGTTGCAGCCCGGACACTTACCGAACCAGCGCCCGGCGGTGTAGCCACAGTCGGTGCAGGCGTAGTTGACGGCAGGTTTGGCCATCCGGCCAGTCTAGGGCTCGGTCCTGACGGGGACCGCGACGATTGTGTGACGAGTGTCCCTAGAAGTGCAGGTCGTCGAAGTCGTGCACGTGGCGTGCGCGGAAGACCGAGAAGCTGAACGCCGCTGCGGACGAGACAACGGCGATGACTTTCGCGATCGTTGGAACGTCGGCCGCAGCGCACACGAGCGGCAGGACCAAGGCGAGCGCGAGCTGCCAGAGCTGGAAGCTGAAGAGCGGCTTGCTCCCGTCGGCGGCTTGCGCCTGCGTCCGCCCTGCGAAGAGCAAACCGAGGATCGCGACGAGGAACAGGATGGCGGCCATGGTCGAAAATCGGCGCGCCGGACACGATTCTGAATCCCTCAGGAGTAGATTCGTCCTCATGTCCGTGCGAGAGCGAATCTTCGCCGCGAGCTACGACCCGCTCAGCGCACGCTGGGAGAGACGGCACGGAGCGGAGCTCCGCCGAGAACTTCTCGCACGCGCACGTGGCCGCGTGCTCGAGATCGGCGTCGGCACCGGTCTCAGCCTCCCGCACTACCCACCGGTGGAAGAGCTCGTCGCGACGGACCCGTCGGAGCCGATGCTGCGGCGGGCGAGGCGCCGCGCAACCGAAGCCGGCCTCGGGGTTACATTCGTCGAGGCTTCCGCCGAGCAGCTGCCGTTCGAGGACGGCTCGTTCGACACCGTCATCTCGATGCTCGTTCTCTGCACTGTCGAGGATCCGCAGCGTGCGCTGCAGGAGATTCGCCGGGTCCTGCGCCCGGACGGGCAGTTCCTGTTCTCAGAGCACGTGCGGTCCGAGGACCCGCAGCGTGCGCGCTGGCAGGACCGCCTCGAGCCCATCTGGGGAGTCGTCGCCAACGGCTGCCATCCGAACCGCAACACCCTCGACACGATCCGCGCTGCGGGCTTCGACGTCGGCGAGATCGAGCAAGACGAGCTGCCGGGCGTCCCGGCGGTGATGCGGGCCTACGTGAGCGGGCGGGTGCTAGTCAGCTGAGACTTCGTCTGACTCGTCCGCCCCGGAAGCCACGGGCTCCTCGGGCGGGACGGTGACGACGTCCTCGGGCGTGACCTCGCCCGGGATCACCGTCATGTCGACCT
>DAITAW010000152.1:0-5183 GCA_036824055.1 Gaiellaceae bacterium
CGGAACTGGAGCATGATCTTGCCGCCGTACTCGCGCAGCCATTCCCAGACGCGCGCCTCGAAGGCCGCTCGGCCGAGATCCTGCCGGGTCTTTCCCTCTAGCGCGAGGTACTTCTCGACGGCGTTCTGCGTCGAGATGCCCGCATGGTCGAAGCCGGGTTGAAAGAGCGTGTTGTAGCCCTGCATACGGCGCGTGCGGACGATCGTGTCGGCGAGGGACAGCTGCAATGCGTGACCCATGTGGAGGTCGCCCGTCACGTTCGGCGGCGGATGGGCGATGACGAAGCTCTGGCGCGCCGGATCGGGGTCGGCGTTGTAGAGGCCCTCCTCTTCCCAGGTCTGCTCCCAGCGCTCCTCGACACCTTCGGGCTGGTAGAGAGTTTCCATCTCGCGCGCGATCCTAGCCTCGCGTCCGAGGTCTACCGACCCGCCGCGTAACCCTGCATGCCACGCGGATTGGCCGCGGCGCGCAGCTGGCCGTCCGCCTTCTGGACGGCGGTCACCCGGCCGAGCGACCAGTCGGGCTCGACCGTGACCTCGTGGCCGCGCGCGCGAAGGTCGGCGATCACCGCGGGCCCGAACCGCGCCTCGAGAGCCAGCGAACGCGGCACGAAACTGCGTGGGTAGAACGACGAGATCAGGTGGTCGGTGTGGAACTCCGGCGCGTCGATCGCCTCCTGCAGGTTCAGCCCGCGGTCAACGTGGCGCAAGAAGACGTGGAAGGCCCATTGCTCTTGCTGGTCTCCGCCAGGGGTCCCCCAGGCGAGCCAGGGCTTCCCCTCGCGAAGGGCGAGGCCCGGCGAGAGCGTCGTGCGCGGACGCGCACCCGGACGCAGCGACGACGGCAGGCCTTCCTCCAGCCAGAACATCTGCGCACGGGTTCCGAGCGGCCAGCCGAGCGCGGGAATGACCGGCGAGCCGTACAGCCAGCCCCCGCTCGGAGTCGCGGAGATCATGTTTCCCCAGCGGTCGACGACGTCGAGATGGACGGTGTCGCCGCGCGTGGGCTCGCCGGCCCCCGCCATCTGCTCTGCCTGCACGAGCGTGGGCAGATGTCCCATTCCCGGCTCGTACGCCGACGACGCGTCGTCACCGATCAGCGCGCGGCGCGTGTCGTTGTATTCGCGCGACAACAACACGTCGAGGGGAACGTCGGCGTCACCGTAGAGCGCATCGCGGTCGGCGAACGCGAGCTTCGCGCATTCGGTGACGACGTGGACGAGCTCTGCTTCGGAGAGCCCGGCGACGTCGAACCCTTCGAGCAAAGCGAGTTGCTGCAGCGCAACGGGACCTGCGCCCCACGGGCCCGTCTTGCACACGGTCGTCTCGCCGTACTCGTACGAGGCAACCGGTTCGAACGTCGAGCGCCACCCGGCCAGGTCGTCGTGCGTGAGCAAGCCTCCCTCCGCTGCGCAGAAGCGGTGAATCTCGTCCGCGACGAAACCGTCATAGAAGAGATCGCGCGCGCGCTCGATCTCTTCCTCGCGCGAGCCGCCCGAGGATTCCTGGACGATCCTCCGGTACGTCGCAGCGAGCTTCGGGTTGCGGAACTGCGACCCGACCTCGGGCACGGGCAGATAGAGCTCGGCGGAGGCCGGCCAGCCCGAGATCAGGTCGGCCTGACGTGCAATCGAGAGCCGCATTCCGCCGACGACCGGGAAGCCGTCGTCCGCGTAGTCGATCGCGAACGCGAGCACGTCGGCCAGCGACCAGGTCCCGTGCTCCTGCAACAACGAGAGCCAGCCGCCGAACGCGCCGGGGACGCAGGCCGCGAGGACGCCGGTGCCGGGCACGAGGTCGTAGCCGAGCTCACGGAAGCGCTCGATCGTCGCCGCTGCGGGAGCAACTCCCTGGCCGCAGAGTGTCAGCGGCTCGCCGCGCTCGACCGAATAGAAGAGCGCCGGGACTTCGCCGCCCGGACCGTTCAGGTGAGGCTCGACGACCTGGAGCGTGAAGCCCGCGGCGACCGCCGCGTCGAACGCATTCCCGCCGCGCTCCAATACCGCCATGCCGACCGCCGACGCGAGCCAGTGCGTCGACGCGACCATGCCGAACGTCCCGCGCAGCTCCGGTCGCGTCGTAAAGCCCTCCACGCGCGACATCCTAGGGGCGCCGCGAACGGCGCCCCTAGGACGATCTACGCAGGCTTGATGTTCTGATTGACGTGGAAGAGGTTGCCGGGGTCGTACTCGGCCTTGACCTGCGCGAGCCGGTCGTAGTTCGCGCCGTAGGTCGTGCGGACCCGGTCGTCGCCCTCCTCCATCATCATGTTGACGTAGCCCCCTCCCGCCGAATAGGGATGGAGCGCGTCCCAGTACGACACGCACCAGTCCGTCACGAGGTCCCGGTTCTCGGGCTCGGGGTCGACGCCGACCATCACCTGCACCCAGCCGCCGTCGCGCTGCGTCCAGGCGGTCTCGTCGGCACCGACGCGAGCGGCCGCGCCGTCGATCGGATAGAGGTGCATCGTCGACTTCCAGGTCGGCAACGCCTCTCCGAACCGAACGTGCTCCACCACGGCCTCGTCGGGAATCTCGGTCACGATGTCCGCGCGCCAGTACCACTGCTCACCGTGTGGGTAGAGCGCGTCGAAGGCCGAGTTGAGGACCGAAAGCGGCATCGGCTGGATCCCGTCGAGCACGGGCTGCAGCTCGCGGGCCTCCGCCAGCGCGCTGTCTGCCTCGGCTGGCTCGCCCGACCAGCACCAGACGACACCGCACACCTTCTGCATGTGGAGCTCTTCGGGAAACGGCGGCCCCGGAGGCACGGTCAGGAACGCGAAGAACCCGTTCAGCTCCTCGGGCGCCTTGGGGATGAACTCCCTGTACCACGAGAGGATTTCCGCGGACCGCTCGAGCGGCCACAGCGTCGGTCCGGCGACGACCGTCGAGAGCGGGCTGAGTCGGAACGCGAAGCGCGTGACGACGCCGAAGTTGCCGCCACCGCCGCGCAGCGCCCAGAAGAGGTCTGGATGCTGCTTCTCGTTCGCGGTGACGAAGCTGCCGTCCGCAAGGACGACGTCCGCCTCGACGAGGTTGTCGATCGAAAGCCCGAGCTTGCGGGTCATGTGACCGACACCGCCGCCGAGCGTGAGACCGCCGACGCCGGTCGTCGAGATGATCCCGAACGGCGCCGCAAGCCCGAACGGTTGCGTCGCGTGGTCGACCTCCCCAAGCAGGGTTCCCCCCAGAACGTGCGCGATGCGAGCATCGGGATCGACGATCACGCCGCGGAGGGCGGAGAGGTCGATCACGAGCCCGTCGTCGACGCTGCCGAGCCCGGGGCCGTTGTGCGCCCCGCAGCGCACGGCCACATCGAGCCCGGTGTCGCGGGCGACATTGACAGCCGCGATCACATCGGCCGCGTCGACGCATTGCGCGATCAGACGCGGCTTCTTGTCGATCATCGCGTTGTAGAGCTTCCGGGCGGTGTCGTAGTCGGAATCCTCGGTCCCGATCATCCGGCCGCGGAAGCCAGCGCCGAGCATCTCGACGAGCTCGATGTCGGCGGCAACAGCTCCAGCCATACATCCCTCCTTGTTCGGCCGCGACACTACTCCGTTCGCGGCTTCCTTTCTAGACGCGTCGAAATGAGGCTCTCTTCCATCTGGAGGCTCTAGTGTCCGGCCGTGCGTTACGGAATCTGCCTGGCGAACATCGGCACCTACTTCGACCCGAGCGTCCCGGTTCGAGTCGCCCAGGCCGCGGAGGCCGGCGGCTGGGACGGTGTGTTCATCTGGGATCACCTGGCGTTCGCCTGGGGAGTACCGGCGGCAGATCCCTGGACGGTGCTCGCCGCGATCGCGACGTCGACCGAGCGCGTGCGCCTCGGCCCGGCGGTCACCCCGGTTGCCCGCCGACGCCCGCACGTGCTCGCCCATCAGGTCGCGACGCTCGACAACCTCAGCGGCGGCCGCGTGACGTTCGGTGCCGGACTGGGCGGCTCGGCGTCGGAGTTCGGCAAGTTCGGTGAGCCGACCGACGAGAAGGTGCGTGCCGCGATGCTCGACGAGGGGCTCGAGCTCCTGAGGCGATTCTGGTCAGGCGAGGAGGTCACGCACCGCGGCCGGCACTACACGGTGGAAGGCGTGACCCTCGCACCCTTGCCGATTCAGAAGCGGCTGCCGATCTGGATCGGCGGCAACCGGCCTGCCTCGCTTCGGCGCGCCGCGCGCTTCGACGGCTGGCTTGCCGACAGCTCGGATCCCACCGGCATGACGCTGTCTCCCGACGACATCGCGCGCAGCATCGCCGCGATCGGCCGCTCGGACGCCTACGACGTTGCGGTGCTCGCCGAGCGAGAGCGCGGCGATCCCGCTGAGTACGCCGAGGCCGGCGCGACGTGGTGGCTCGAGAACCTGCACGACAAGCGCGGCTCGATCGCCGACGTGTTGGCGCTCGTCCAGAAGGGGCCGCCGGCGGCGTAACGTGGCCGGGCAGGTGGCGGTGCTTTACGCCGACTCTTCGATGCGCGCGGCGTCGTCGTCTGCGACGCCCTCGGCGCTCGTGACGAGCGTCGGCTTCAGGTGCTTCTCGATCGTCTCCTTCGTGATCACGCACTTGGAAACGTCGCGACGAGACGGCAGCTCGAACATCACGTCGAGCAGCGCAGTCTCGATGATCGAACGCAGGCCGCGCGCGCCGGTCTCCCGCTCGAGCGCCTTGTCGGCGATCTCCCAGAGCGCGTCGTCGGTGAAGACGAGCTCGATGTTGTCGTAGCCGAAGAAGCGCTGGTACTGCTTGACGAGCGCGTTCTTCGGCTCCATCAAGATCTGCACGAGGTCCTCGCGCTTCAACTGGTGCACGGCGGAGATCACGGGCAGACGCCCGATGAACTCCGGGATCAGCCCGAAGTTGAGGAGGTCCTCCGGCATCACCTTGGCGAGCAACTCCGAGGACTCGATCGAGCTCTTGGAGCGCACCTGGGCGCCGAAGCCGACGGCGCTCTTGCCGATGCGCTTCCCGATGATCTTGTCGAGCCCTGCGAACGCGCCGCCGCAGATGAAGAGGATGTTCGTCGTGTCGATCGAGAGGAACTCCTGGTGCGGGTGCTTCCGTCCACCTTGCGGCGGCACGGAGGCGACAGTTCCCTCGAGGATCTTCAGCAATGCCTGCTGGACGCCCTCGCCAGAGACGTCGCGCGTGATCGACGGGTTGTCCGCCTTCCGCGCGATCTTGTCGACCT
>DAITAW010000153.1:0-5172 GCA_036824055.1 Gaiellaceae bacterium
AGGTTCTGGCCAGCCCGTGCCTTCCCCGGCGGCTCGGGCTCCAGCGCGTCACGTCGCGGCCCTCCAGCTCCACGGTCCCGGCGCTCGGCCGGTCGAAACCGCTGAGCACGTTCACGAGCGTCGACTTGCCTGCCCCGTTCGGCCCGATCAGGCCGACGACCTCTGCGCGTCCGAGTTCGAGCGTGACGTCGCGCAGGGCATGCACGCCCTCGAAGGACCGCGACACGGAGGAGGCCCGGAGTGTGTCCCCGGGCCTCCTCGCCGTTTCGTCGCCGTTCGGTTGCGACAAGACCTAGATCTTCGGAACGACCTTGGCCACGATCGTGCCGACCAGCTTCGGCACGTTGTTCTGGATGCGGATCACGCGGTACCGCCGCCCGAACACCGTGTGCAGCTTCGCCGAGAAGCTGACGTTGCCCGAGATCGTCGGCACTTTCTTGAAGTGCTCCATCACCTTCGCAAGGGCAATGCCCTTTGTCGAGCCGTGGGCGCGCTTGATCGCGGTGACGAGACCATCGATGGCGGACGGCCCGGTGATGAAGCCGCCGGTGCCCGCCTGAACCTTCTTCGCCAGAGCGTTGACAGCCGGATTCGGGTCATCGCCGAAGCACGACGCGAACGTGACGAACCAGTAATTCGTCACCTTCGGGTTGGTCGGCAGCCAGTAGGTGCCGTCCCCGGCCCACGAGTTGAAGACGGGGGTGTTATTCCCCAGTGAACGAAGACCGGTGAGGAGCGTCGATAGGGCGCCGAACGCGCCTGCGGTCGACGTGACGATGACGTCTGCCTTGACATCGTTGAGACGGCTGACCGCGTTTTGGACGTTGTTGCCACCGAGCGACTGGTACGTCTCCTTCGCAACGATCTTGCCGCCGAGCTGCTTGAAGCGGATCTCGAAGGCCTGAACGACGTTCTTGAAGTAGACGATGACCGTATCGGTCGCGAGCGCCGCGCTCTTCCAGCCTCGATTCCACGCATACTGCGCCATCGCGGAGCCTTCGTCCTGCGCGACGTTGCCGAAGCTGAACGCCAGGCGTCCCCTCGACCCGAATCGTTTCGGCCCCATCTGGTCGGTGCCGATGCACGGTGCGATCGCGAGCACACCCCGGTCGATCGCCGCTCGCACGACCGGCGCCGCGAAATCAATGTCGCAGGTCGTGAACAGGACATTGGCCTTCTGGCCGAGCAGGTCCAACGCGCACGCCTTGGCGGTCGCGGGGTCGTTCTGCTGTGTGTCGCACGTCCTGATCTGGAGCTTCCGTTTGCTGACGCCGCCCTTCGCGTTGATCTGAGCCACGCGGAGCTGTGCCGCCGCAAGTGCAGGGTTGTCGAACGGAGCCATTGCGCCCTTGCTGTCGAACGCCCAACCAATGATGATCGGACCCTTCGCCTGTGCGGTTCGGTGCCCCGCCGTCGCCGCCAGCGCGCTTCCGATCAGGACGAGCGCCAGCAGCCCAGCTGTGACGAACGCCCACCTCCCTCGTGCTCTCATCTAGTTCCTCCTCTTGGGGTCGTCCTCATTGATCGATTACACGGCACCGGGCGATACCTGGTCAAGGGGCGTTCGGATTCGCGCCTCCCAGACGCGCTCGAACGCGTCCTTCCCCTTGCGAACGAGCTCAGCCGTCGGCACGTCCCAGAGCGAGTCCGGCCACGCGTTCCCGAACGTGCCGTTGTCCGAGAAGATCTCGAGGTCGTAGTAGCCGTCCCAGCCTGCGCGGTCGAGAGCGCCCAGGATTTGGGGTAGGTCGGCGACACCGTCACCCGGCAGGACGCGATCGCACCAGCCTCGAGTTCTTCCGCCCCAGTCGGCGATGTGAACGCCGACGAAAAGATCTGCATACCTCTCGATGTCCTCGATGACTTCGGGCGTGTTCCAGAGGTGCCAGCTGTCGAACTGGACACCGAGCGCGGGACGGTCGGCGTCTTCAAGGAGCTCGACGGCCTCCGTGAGAGAAGAGATCATCGTCCAGTCCTCCCCGCCGATGCGATTGACCGGTTCCAGGCCGACTCGTACTCCGGCACGTGCCGCTTCTTCTCCGATCGTGCGCAGGCCTTCGACGACCGTGTCGCGATTGTCCCCCGGTCCCGTCAGGCAAACGACACCGGTCGGCTTGAACGGGGCGAGACGGTGCAGCGAAGCGCAGATCGCCTCGATCCGTTGCTGTGGCTCCTCCGGGCCTTCCATCAGCGGCAGCGGCAGGATCGACGGCACTACTGGAATCGCCGTGGCCGACCCCAGCCCGCTCGCCTCGAGCTGCTCGAGCGCCTCCGCATCACCTCCCGCCGGAAGCTTGATCTCCCACACGCCGATCCCGTCCACGCCGGCGGCCGCGTAGGCACGGACATCGGCCGCGAACGTCGATGCCAGGGTGGTGATCTGCGAGATCGAGAAACGCGGCCGGATGCAGGCGATTCTATGCCTGTCCCGGCCGCAGAAACGCCCCTAGCCGCTCGACGAGCCGCTGCGCCGCAGGGGGCTGCAAGAGGGCCTTCGCGACCAGGGTGCCGGAGCCCGCACCGAGTCCCGGCCCGGGCCACGTGCTCGCGCCAATGTGGAACAGGCCCTCGACCGGGGTGCGGTGCCCCGGTTGCCGGGCAAACGGACGCCAGAGAAAGTTCTGGTCCAAGGCGAGCGAGCCCGAGTACGGGTCGCCGCGCTCGAGATTGATGTTGGCTGCCTGGAGATCGGCCGGCGAGAGCACGACGCGACGCAGGATCGACGATTCGAGGTTTGGGACGTGGCGAGCTATTCGCGCCTGGATTCGGTCGGCGTAGCGCTCGCGGAGAGACTCGTCCCACGTGCCGTTCCCAATGTCCAGCTCCCCTGCCGCGTCACCTTTCACGTGCCACGGCAGTTCCTGCAGCTGGATCCAGAGGATTCCTTTCCCCGCCGGCGCGCGCGAATCGTCGACTGCAAGCGGCTGTCCGACGACGACCGTCGCTTCGGCCGGCAGCAAACCACGCTCTGCCTCGTTCACTGCTCGTGAGACCCCGTCGAGCCCGGGCGTGAGATGAACGACCGCCGTCTTGTCGAGACGATCGTCGCCCTCCCAGCGCGGCGGCTCCGACAAGGCGAAGTGAATCTGCATCTCGGAGCGGCCGAAGCGGAATCGTTTCCCCGCTTCGGCAACCTCGGCCGGGACATCGGCCGGATCGAGCAGGCGTCCGTAGAGCTGCGTGGGCGTGACGTTGCAGATGACTGCGCGCTCGGCCCCGGCGGTGTCGCCGCCTGCGAGCCGGACTCCGGCCGCGCGACCGCCCTTGACGAGAACGCGCTCCACGTCGTGGCCGGTCTCGCAGACGCCACCGTGGTCTCGGATCAGACGGACGAGCGCATCGACGAGCCGCGCACCGCCGCCGCGCGGAATCGGCATGCCGCCGGCCTCGATCGCGAACGCGATCACGCGGGTCATGAATCCGGACGCAGCCGCATCCGGCCCGAGCCCCGTATGAAGAACCCACGGCGCCAGCAGCCCTTGCGCGCGCTCTGAACTGAATGTCGTCGTCAGCCAGTCCCGGCTGCTCTGGACGACCTCGGCGCCGAACTCCGCGAGACCGCGGCGTCCCAACCGGCGGTACGCCTTGGCGCCGAGGCCCAGGCCGGCGGGAGACCACAGCTCGGTGCCGAGCACGCCGAAGACGAACTCCGCCTGCGCGCCCACACTCGCGATCGCGCCTCTCCAGGCCGCGCCGTCACCGGTGGCATGACGCTCGAGCTCCGCTGCGTTTGCCTCGGTGTTCGTCGTGAGGAAGGCGCTCTCGCCATCCGGGAACAACGTGCCGGTCGGGTGCTCGGTGTTCAGATATTCCAGTCCGCGCTCGGCGAGAGCAGCGCCGAGCTCTGCATGGGCCGGGCCGCCGACCCAGAGCGGATGCCAGGCGCTGAACACGTCGTGGTGGAAGCCCGGCTCGGTGAGCTCGGCCGTACGCACTGCGCCGCCCAGCTCCGCCTCCCGTTCGAGCACGGCCACGCGCCAGCCGGCGCGCGCCAGGAACGCCGCGCACGCGAGCGAGTTGATGCCGCTGCCGACCACGACGGCGTCGTAGTCAGCCACGCGCGAGCTCGCGGAACTCGTCGTCGGTGACGAGCCCGCGCTTCTTCGTTCCGAGCTCCTTGACGCGCACGAGCAGATCGCGCTGCGCGTCTTCGGACAGCTCGAGGCCGAGCTCATCGGCCTTGATGCGGATCGAATCGATGCCGCTCTTCTTGCCGAGCACGATGCTGCGCTCCGCGGCGACGAGCTCGGACGAATATGGCTCGATTGCCGGGGGATCGTGGAACTGGCTCGCGACCGCGCCCGATTCCCGGCGGAAGAGGTTGTCGCCGACGAGCGGTTTGAAAGGCTCGAGCTCGTAGCCCGAGAGCTCGCGCAGCCGTTCCGAAAAGGCGCGCGCCTTCTCGAGGCGGAGGTTCGTGTCGACGCCGTAGAGCCCGCGTAGCGCCAGAGCGATTTCCGGAAGGTTCGCGTTGCCCGCCCGCTCGCCCATGCCGTTGACGGTGCCCTGGATCCAGCTGGCGCCGGCCCGCACCGCAGCGAGAGCGGCGGCGGTGGCAAGCCCGAAGTCGTTGTGACCGTGGAAGTGGACCGGAACTTCCTTGCCGAGCCACTCCTTCGTGCGCCCGACCAGGTCGGCAACCGCTTCGGGACTCGCGATCCCGATCGTGTCGACGACGACCGCCTCCTGCGCGCCCGCTTCGATCGCCGTCTTGTAGACCGTCTCGAAGTAACCCGGGTCTGCGCGCGTCCCATCCACGCCGAAGAAAGCAACCGTCACACCCTGCTCGACCGCAAACGAGATCGCGTAGACGATCCGCTCGAGCATCGCCTCACGATCGACGCCGAGCGCTTCGAGCTTCAGGTCTGAGATCGGCGATTCGATCACGCTCGCCTGGACGCCGAGCTCCACAAGCGCCTTGACGTCCGCCTCCACCGCACGAGAGAAGCCCCACACCTCGGCGTTCAAGCCGGCATCGCGAATGAGCTCGACCGCGCGCCAGTCATCCTTCGACACACGCGGGAAGCCAGCCTCGATGCGCTCGATCCCGAGCTCGTCGAGCCCGCGTGCGAGCTCGAGCTTGTCCTCGGGGCTGAGCACGACACCGACGGTCTGCTCGCCGTCGCGCAACGTCGTGTCGTAGAAGCCGACCTGCGCGTCGAAGCGGTGCGG
>DAITAW010000039.1:0-21600 GCA_036824055.1 Gaiellaceae bacterium
GACGAAAGGAGTTCCGTTGGCAACCATCCACCGCGAAGGAAACGTCGACCTGCTTACGGGCAAGGTCGCCGTCATCGGTTACGGCAGTCAGGGCCACGCGCATGCGCTCAACCTGCGTGACTCCGGCATCGAGGTCGAAGTCGGCCTGCGTGCGGGAAGCCCCTCGGCCGAAGCTGCCGAAGACGCGGGCCTGCCGGTGAGCACGGTCGCCGACGCGACACGCGGTGCGCAGGCCGTCGCGGTGCTCGTGCCCGATCACGTGCAGAAGGGCGTGTACGAGGAGGAGATCGAGCCGAACCTCGAGCCGGACGCCGCGCTGTTGTTCGCCCACGGCCTCAACGTTCACTTCGGCCGCATCGTCCCGGCGTCGGGCTACGACGTCGTAATGGTCGCGCCGAAGGCGCCCGGGCATCGGGTCCGCGAGCTCTACGAATCGGGCGCCGGGACACCCGGGCTCGTTGCGGTGCATCAGAACGCGAGCGGTCAGGCGCTCGAGCTCGCGCTTGCGTACGGGACCGCAATCGGCTGCGGACGCGTCGGCCTGCTCGAGACGACGTTCGCGGAGGAAACCGAGAGCGACCTCTTCGGCGAGCAGGCCGTCCTCTGCGGCGGCGTCACGGCGCTGATCAAGGCCGGGTTCGAGACCCTCGTCGAGGCGGGCTATCAGCCCGAGATCGCCTACTACGAGTGTCTGAACGAGCTGAAGCTGATCGTCGACCTGATCTATGAAGGCGGCTTCGAGTACATGCGCTACTCGATCTCCGACGTCGCCGAATACGGCGACCTCACGCGCGGCCCGAGGGTCGTGGACGAACGAGTGAAAGAGACGATGCGCACCCTCCTGAGCGAGATCCGGAGCGGAGCATTCGCACGCGAGCTGTTCGCCGACGACGAGGCAGGGCGGCCGCAGTTCGAGGAGCTACGCCGGAAGAACGCAGGCGGTCAGCTGGAGCAGGTCGGATCGGAATTGCGCGCGCTCGCGGGCAAGGAAGGACTGCTCGGCGCGGACGTGCATGGCGTCGGTTGACGTCCCCGTTGCACTCCTCGGCTACGGCACGGTCGGCGCGGCCGTCAACCGGCTGCTCGTAGAGGGCGCCGAAGAGATCGAGCGCGCGACCGGGCACAGGCTCCGGGTCACCCGCGCGCTCGTCCGTGATCCCGACAAGGAACGTGACTACCCGGTCGCCGACGGCGTCCTCACGACCGATTTCCGCTCCGTGCTCGAGGACGACTCGATCGCGCTCGTCGCCGAGGTGATGGGCGGAGTCGAACCGACCGGCGACTACATCCTCGAGCTGCTGCGGGCGGGCAAACCCGTCGTCTCCGCGAACAAGCAGCTGCTCGCGCGGCGGAGCGCCGATCTCTTCGCCGCGGCTTCGGAGGGCGGCGTGCAGCTCCGCTTCGAGGCGTCGGTCTGCGCAGCGATCCCCGTCATCAAGGTCCTGCGCGAGTCGCTCGTCGTGACGAACGTCCACCGCGTGCTCGGCATCGTCAACGGGACGACGAACTTCATCTTGACCAGGATGGAGGAGGGCGCTGAGTACGAGGAGGCGCTCGCAGAGGCCCAGCGACTGGGCTACGCGGAGGCCGATCCGACCGACGACGTCTCCGGTGCCGACGCGGCGGCGAAGATGGCGGTGCTCGCAACGGTCGCCTTCGGCTCGCGCGTCGAGCTGGCGGACGTCGCCTACCAGGGGATCGAGCACATCAAGCCTCACCACGTGGCTGCCGCGCGCGACCTGCAGACGGTCGTCCGTCTCGTCGGGTCCGCGACGCTCGTCGACGGAGCGGTCGACGTGCGCGTCGGGCCGGCGTTCGTCGACGGCCACCATCCGCTTGCGGCGATCGTGGGCGCCTTCAACGCCGTGATGCTCCAGGGCGATGCGATCCGCGAGATCACGCTCGAGGGCCCCGGCGCCGGCGGGATCGAGACCGCCTCGGCAGTGGTCGCGGACATGGTCGGCGTGCTCGGAACGACAGGCACGGGCTTCCTCCACAACGACGCCTGCTGGCGTTCCCTCGCCAAGTTGCCGCCCGGCGATCTACCGAGTGCGTTCTACGTCCACCTCGAGGTCGCCGACCGCCCCGGCGTCCTCGCCCGCGTCGCGGACTGCTTTGCCGAGCAGGACGTCTCGATCGCGCAGCTCGCCCAGCACCTCGTCAACGGCACCGCGGCCCTCGACCTCGTCACGCACGAAGCCCCCGCCGGGCGTGTCGAAGCGGCCCTGGATTCGGCTGCGCGATTGGCCGATGTACGCTCTCGACCCGAGGCGCTGCGAATGATCACCGAACGAGGCTTCTGACCTGAGACCGGCGCTGCTCGAGCGCTACCGCGACGTGCTGCCAGTGTCGCCGTCGACTCCGATCGTGACGCTCGGTGAGGGCTCGACGCCGCTCCTGCGCTCGGAGCGTCTCTCTGCGGGCTTCGGCTGCGAGCTCTGGCTGAAGCTCGAGGGAACCAATCCGACCGGCTCGTTCAAGGACCGCGGCATGGCCGTTGCAGTGGCGAAGGCTGTCGAGGATGGGGCGCGCACGATCGTCTGTGCGTCGACGGGAAACACGGCCGCGTCTGCGGCGGCATATGCCGCGCGCGCGGGAATCGCGGCGATTGTCGTGCACGCTGCAGGCGGGCCTGCGAGCTCGAAGCTCGCGCAGGTGCGTGTGACCGGCGCGCGACTGATCGAAGTCGGCGGGACGTTCGACGACGCGTTCGCGGCCGCGGAGGAGATCGCCGCGCGCGAGGGCGCCGTCGTCGTCAACTCGACGAACCCCGACCGGATCGAAGGCCAGAAGACCGCGGCCATCGAGATCGTCGAGGAGCTCGGCGGGCCCCCCGACGTGCTCGCACTGCCGTACGGCGGCGGCGGCAACACGACGGCGTACGCGAAGGGCTTCCTCGAGGCGGGGTTCGAGCCCCGGCTCGTCCCCGTCGAAGCAGCCGACCGCGCCGACACAGCCGCATCCGCGATCCGCATCCCGACTCCCGTGCACCGGGCCGCAGTGGAAGAAGCTCTTGCGCGTTGTGGCGGCGCCGTCGTCTCCGTCACCGACGACGAGATCGCCGCGGCCTGGAGATCGCTCGCGCGAGAAGAGGGCGTGTTCTGCGAGCCCGCATCCGCGGCCGCGGTGGCCGGGCTCGCAGCTGCCGGAGACATCGCCGGCAGTCGCGTCGTCTGCGTCCTCACGGGGCACGGGCTCAAGGATCCGGAGGCGCTCGACCGCCTCCCCGAGGCGGGCTCGTGATCCACGTGCGCGCCCCCGCTACCACCGCCAACCTCGGGCCGGGCTTCGACTGCGCCGGCGCCGCGCTCGATCTCTGGAACGAGCTCGAGCTCAGCGAAGACGGTGGCGAAACCGACTCCGGGCACCTGGCCGTTCGTGCCTTCGCACGGCTCGCGTCCCCGGAGGGCTTCGGGTTCTCGTTCACGGAACGCATTCCCCGCGCCCGCGGTCTCGGGTCGAGCGCCGCGACGATCGCGCTTGGACTGGTGGCGGGTGCGGTTGCGGTCGGTCGCGCAACCGATTCCGAGGAACTGCTCGCGCTCGGGCTCGACCTCGAGGGCCATCCGGACAATCTCGCCGCCGCCTTGGCCGGCGGGGTCTGCCTGACCTGGGAAGGTCACGTCGTGCGGATTGCAGACGATGCACCGGGAGTGCCGATCGCGATCGTCCCACGCGAGCAGGTCGAGACGAAGGCCGCCCGCGCTGCGCTGCCGGAAACGATCGCGCATCGCGATGCCGCGTTCACCGTCGCGCGAGCGGCAATGCTCGGTGCAGCGGTCGCGTCCGGCTCCGCAGACCTGTTCGCCGCCGCCGCCGACGATCGGCTGCACGAGCCCTATCGCGCTGCGCACGCCCCCGTTCTCGCCGCGGTCCGCGAGCTGTTGCCGGACGGTGCGCTCGCCGCGACGCTCTCCGGCTCGGGCCCGACGGTGATCGTGTGGGCGCGACGAGAGGCGGCAGCCGCATGCGTCGCCGAACTGACAGAACGTTTCCCCGAGACAGACGTCCTCCATCTCTCGATCTCACCGACAGGAGCGAGCCGGCTATGACCACTCCTTATGACCGTCCTTCCGATCCGGCGAAACGGCACAGCGCCGCGCTCACCGACGGCGTCGACCGCGCTGCCGCGCGCGCGATGCTGAAAGGAACGGGCTTCGACGACGACGACCTCGCCCGTCCGCTTGTCGGCGTCGCGACGACGTGGATCGAGACGATGCCCTGCAACCTCAACCAGCGCAAGCTGGCACAGGACGTCAAGCGCGGCATTCGCGCAGCCGGCGGCACGCCGATGGAGTTCAACACGATCGCGGTGTCCGACGGCGTCTCGATGGGCAGCGAGGGAATGCGCGCCTCGCTCGTCTCGCGCGAGGTGATCGCCGACTCGATCGAGCTCGTCGCGCGCGGCCATCTCTTCGACGGTCTCGTCTGCCTCGTCGGCTGCGACAAGACGATTCCCTCGGCGGTGATGGCTCTCGCCCGGCTCGACCTACCCGGCCTCGTCCTCTACAACGGCTCGATCGCGCCGGGACGTTTCCGCGGACGCGACGTCACCATCCAGGACGTCTTCGAAGCCGTCGGTGCGCATGCCGCGGGCACGATGAGCGCGGAGGACGTGCACGAGCTCGAGGGCGTTGCCTGCCCGGGCGCGGGCGCCTGCGGCGGGCAGTTCACGGCGAACACGATGTCGCTTGCGCTCGAATTCCTCGGTATCAGCCCGGCGGGACTGAACGGGATCCCGGCGCTCGACCCGGCGAAGGCCGAAGCTGCGGAGCAGGCGGGCAAGCTTGCGCTCGACCTCGTCCGCGGAGACGTGCGCCCGTCGACGATCCTCACGCGCGCCTCGATCGAGAATGCGATCGCCGCAGTCGCCGCCAGCGGCGGCTCGACGAACGCCGTCCTGCACCTGCTTGCGATCGCGCGCGAGCTCGGCCTGCCGCTCGAGCTCGACGACTTCGACGAGATCGCGACTCGCACACCGGTCGTCGCCGATCTGAAGCCCGGCGGACGGTTCGTCGCGACCGATCTCCACCGCGCCGGTGGCATCGCCCTCATCGCCCGCGAGCTGGTGGACGCAGGTCTCGCCGACGGATCCGCGCTGAACGTCGACGGCCGCACCCTCGCCGAGATTGCCGCCGCCGTGAGCGAGACGCCGGGGCAGGAGGTCGTCGTCCCGATCGACCGGCCTCTGAAGGAGACCGGTGGGCTCGCCGTGCTGCGTGGCAACCTCGCGACCGAAGGCGCGATCGTGAAGCTCGTCGGCCACGAGCGCCGTCTGCATCGCGGGCCGGCGCGTGTGTTCGACTCCGAGGAAGAGTGTTTTGCCGCCGTCGCGGCGAATGGGATCGTCGCCGGCGATGTCGTCGTGATCCGTTACGAAGGCCCGGCCGGCGGACCCGGGATGCGCGAGATGCTCCACGTCACCGCTGCGCTGGTCGGCGAGGGTCTGGGCGATGCTGTTGCGCTGGTGACCGACGGTCGCTTCTCCGGCGCGACGCACGGGCTCATGGTCGGCCACGTCTCGCCGGAAGCCGCGCGCGGCGGCGGACTGGCGGCGCTGGAAGAGGGAGACGAGGTCGTGATCGACGTCGACGCGCGCGAGTTGCGGGTCGAGTTGCCCGACGGCGAGCTCGAGCGCAGGCTCGAACGCTGGACGCCGCCGCCGCCACGCTACGCGTCCGGTGTGCTGGCGAAATACGCCGCGCTCGTCTCCTCCGCCTCGGACGGCGCGATCACGCGACCGCCCTCGTCGGAGCCCGTGCCCGTGGCGTAGAGCGCAAGCCGGTCGCGGTGGACGACCTCGACGCCGCGCGGCCTGCCTCGAATCTCCTCCGCGCCGACACTCGTGAGGCCCTTCGCGAACACGCTCCCATCGGGACCCTCGAGCTCGACGGCATCGCCGGCGACGAACGAGCCGTCGCAGCGCACGACACCGACGGCGAGCAGGCTGCGGCCGTGCACGATCAGCGCGCTTTGCGCTCCATCGTCGACGACGAGACGCCCGACCGCCGGCTTCGCGTAACGAAGCCAGAGCTTGAACGCGGTGCTGCCGTCGACATCCTCGGGAGCAAAGCGCGTCCCTCGTCGCTCCCCGGCGACGATCGGGCCGAGCACCTCGCGGGGCCGACCGGAGGCGATCACCGACGGAATGCCGGCGGCAGCAGCGAGCCTTGCGGCTGCGATCTTGCTCGCCATTCCGCCGCGGCCGAGCGCGCTTCCTCGACCGAGAGTCGCGCCATCGGCGGCGGCACCGTCGGCGAGCAGCTCCGCATCCGCGCCAGCGGGATGCGTTGCATAGACGCCGTCCACCTCGGTCAAGAGGACAAGCAGTCGCGCGCGCGTCAGGACCGCGACCTGCGCGGCCAGCGCGTCGTTGTCGCCGAACGTGATCTCGTCCGTCGCGGTCGCGTCGTTCTCGTTCACGACGGGAACGACGCCGAGCTTCAGCAGCGTGTCGAATGCGTTGCGGACATTGACGTAGCTCGCACGCTCCGCCAGATCGGGCGCCGAGAGCAGGATCTGCGCGGCCTCGACCCCCGCCGCGCGCAGCGCCGAGTCCCAGGCGGCCTGGAGCCGCGACTGCCCTACTGCCGACGCGGCCTGCAGCCTCGAAGTCGCCGACGGCCGACGCGTGAGCCCGAGTCGCGGGAGGCCGAGCGCGATCGCACCGGACGAGACGACGCACACCGGCTCGCCGCTGCGCACGAGCTCACCGACCTCGGCGGCGCGTGCGCGGAGCAGCAAGCGCCGGACGCGGCCGTTGTCGTCGACGACGAGCGTCGAACCGAGCTTGACGACGACCGTCACCGGTGCTGGCTCCCGTCACCGATGATGCGGTACTGCCGGAGGTAGAGATCGAGGTACGTGACCGGCCCGCGCGGGCCAGGGGCGAGATCGACGTTGACACCCGTTTCCGGAACACCGAGCAGTGCAAAGCCGTCGGTGAAGCGCGTCGTCGCGTTCCAGAGCGCCGTGGTGCCTCGGTAGCCGTCGAGAAACCGCCGTGCCGCATCCTCTTCCTCGGTCACGATCGTCGCGGCAAGGCCGGAGGTCTCGTCGTTGGCGACCCTGAGCGCGTCGTCGATGTTCTCGACGACGTGCAGCGTGACCGTTGCGACGCGCTCGGGATCGGCGGCCCACTCGTGCCCGATCGAAACGTCCAGCGGCAGCACGCCGTCCGCGGTGGCTTCGGCCGCGGTCGCGCGGACGTCGAGCCCGTGCTCGGCGAAGACGGCGAGCAGCGTCGGCAGAAGCACCACCGCACCGCGGTCGACGAGCGCAAGGTTGAGGCGGTTGCAAACGCCGAGGCGATCGAGGCTCGCCCGCGCGACCGCGGCAAGCCGCTCGTGGGAGGCACCGCTGTGCACGTAGAGGACGCCGCCGCCTTCGGCGTGAGCGAGTGTTCGCACGCCGTTCAGCGCCGCCCGTTGCGCGAGCGCCGCAGTCGAGGGCCCACTGCCGCGGAGAATCACGAGCGGCACCAGTGCGGGAAGAGAAACGAGCGCCTCGGCGCCGGCGTGCTCGGGCGTGCGAACGAGCCCGACGACCTCGCGCGGCAGACCGGTCTCTTCGAGTGCAGGGCGCAACACCTCGTCGACGAGAGCCGTGACCGTCGCCAGGGCTGCGCCGCCCGTCCTTAGGACGACGGCGTTCCCGCTCTTGAGGATCTGAGAGGCGATGTCGACCGCAATGTTCGGCCTGGCTTCGAAATTCGCGCCGACAACACCGATCGGCACGCGCCGCTCGGAGACCTCGAGCCCGTTCGCAAGCCGCCACGCCCGAACTTCCCGCTCGAGCGGAGGGAGCGCAGCCGTCGCCTCCAGTCCCGACGCGGTTGCTTCCACCCGCTGTTCGTCGAGGCGCAGCCGATCAAGGGCTCCGGCATCCAGCCGGGAGGAGCTCTCGGCGACGTCCGCACGATTCGCGTCGAGAACGACGTCGCGACGTTCGCCCAGAAGCTGCGCGGCCCGTCGCAGCGCGTGGTCGACGAGTCCCTGGTCGAGGCCCGGCAGAGCCGCGCGCGCAGCGCCCGCCTCGGTCTCGACGAGGCGGAGAGCTGTCTCGTTTTGTGTTACATCGACCGTCGCTTTACTTTATACTGCTGGATCAGAGGGCGGGCTTGCCCGCTCCGCATCAAGAGAGGCTAAGGGAACCGGCCCGATGAAGCCTCGGCAACCTGCGGCGTCCGCAAGGTGCCAAGCCGGCCGAGCAGAGCAACAAGGCTCGGACGATGTAGAGCGAAGCGAACCAAGGAGACCGCCATGCCCGCCACACACCTGTCCTGCACCCGCTGCGGCAACGAGCTGCAACTCGAAGGCATCGGTGCCTGCCCGCGTTGCTTCGGACCGCTCGAGCCCGTCTACGACGTCGACGAGCTCCGCCGAACACTGACGCGCGAAAGCATCGAGGCTGGTCCACCCTCCCTCTGGCGCTATGCGCCGCTCCTGCCCGTTCGAGCACAGGAAGACCCGCGACTCGCGCCGGGACTGACGCCGCTCGTGCCGGCGACGCGCCTCGCTGCGCACCTGGGCGTCGCCGAGCTCTACCTGAAGCTCGACACCGCGAATCTTACGCACTCGTTCAAGGACCGGGTCGTCGCGGTCGCCTGCGCGAAGGCGCAGGAGCTCGGGCTCGAAACGCTCGCCTGCTCCTCGACCGGAAATCTCGCGAACGCCGTCGCGGCCCGGGCGGCCGTCGAGGGGCTCGATGCAGTCGTCTTCTGTCCTTACGACCTCGAACGCGAGAAGCTCGTCGCGACAGCGGCGTACGGGGCCCGGATCTACGCCGTCCGCGGAAGCTACGACGACTGCAGCCGCCTCACGGTCGAGCTCTCGTTCGAGCTGCCCTGGGGCTTCGTCAACGTTGGCCTGCGCTCGTACTACGCCGAAGGGTCGAAGACGGTGGCGTACGAGGTCACGGAGCAGCTCGGCTGGGAGCAGTCGGACGTGGTGGTCTGCCCGATCGCCTCGGGCTCGCTGCTCTCGAAGGTCGGCCGCGGGTTCCGCGACTTCCGCGAGCTCGGGCTCGCTAGCGGGCCGGCGCCGCGACTGATCGGCGGCCAGGCCGTGGGCTGTTCTCCCGTTGCAGCCGCGTTCGCGGAGAACCGGCCGGTGAAGCCGGTGCGACCCGACACGATCGCCCGCTCGCTTGCGATCGGCAGTCCCGCCGACGGCGACGCAGCGATCGCGGCAACGCGCGAGTCGGGCGGCTCGATCCACGCAGTGCCCGAAGCGGAGATCGGCGAGAACATGGCCCTGCTCGCGGAGACCGCCGGCGTCTTCGGCGAGACCGCGGCCGGCGTGACGCTGGGGGCGCTCAGGGAGGCAATCAAGCGGGGCGAGGTCGGCGCTGCCGACAGGGTCGTTCTGCTCGTCACCGGGGATGGCTTGAAGACGCCCGGCCCGGTCGCCGATCGCTTCGCGCCGATCGACATCGCCGCCGACGCCGATGCGCTGCTCGCGGAGCTCGGGGTAGCTGTCTAACCTCAGACGAGCAACATGTCAGCAGAGCCGACAATCGACGACACGCTTGACCGTCTGCGCGAGCTTCTCGCGCTCAACGACGTCGCCGTGATCGACCTTGTCAACCGCCGGCTCGAGCTCGTCGACCAGATCAAGCAGCGCAAGGCGGAGCTCGGGGTCACGTTCGTCGATCCCGAACGCGAGGCGTGGCTGTTCGACCATCTGCGCGCTGCGAACAACGGACGACTGAGCGACGAGGGCCTGCGCGAGCTCCTGACCACGCTCCTCGAGCTCACCAAGAGCGAGCTCAACCCCGGTTAGTGGCGCTTCGCGTCGTCTCCCTTCCCGGCGACGGGATCGGCCCCGAGGTGTGTGCCGCCGCGGTCCGTGTCCTCGAGGCATTGCCGATCGACGTCTCGATCGAAGAGCATCCATTCGGAGGCCAGGCCATCCACCAGCACGGCGACCCGCTGCCGGACGAGACGCTGGCAGCCTGCCGCGCGGCCGACGCGGTTCTGCTCGGCGCGGTCGGCCTCCCGGAGTTCGACGGCGCGTCCGTGCGGCCCGAACAGGGCCTGATCCGCCTGCGCGGCGAGCTCGACGTCTACGCGAATCTTCGGCCCGCTCGGAGTGACGGCATCGACCTCCTCATCGTCCGGGAGCTCGTCGGTGGCCTTTACTTCGGAGCGAGCGGTCGACGTGACGACGGCTCTGCGTTCGACACGTGCGAATACACGCCGGCGCAGATCGACCGGATCGCGCGACGCGCGTTCGAGCTTGCACGCGACCGCCGGGCATTCGTCACCTCTGTCGACAAGGCGAACGTGCTCGAGACATCGCGGCTGTGGCGCGAGGTCGTCTCCGGCCTCGCGCGCGACTACCCCGATGTCCGCCTCGAGCACATGCTGGTCGACAACGCGGGACTCCAGCTCGTGCTCGATCCGGCGCAGTTCGACGTGATCCTGACGGAGAACACGTTCGGCGACATCCTCTCCGACGTCGCGGCAGGAAGCTGCGGCGGTCTCGGCGTTGCGGCATCCGCCAGCCTCGGCGACAAACCGCCCGGCATCTTCGAGCCCGTCCACGGCACGGCACCCGACATCGCGGGCCAGGTGATTGCGAACCCGACGGGGGCGCTCCGCTCGGTCGCCCTCCTGCTGCGGCACGCCGCCGGAGAAGAGAGCCTTGCAAACGAGCTCGAGCAGGCGGTCGACGCGACCCTGCAAACCAAGCCGACCCACGACCTCGGTGGCACCGCGACGACGGTCGAGTTCACCGACGCCGTGCTCGGCCGGCTAGAGGCCTGATGCGTAATTCCGCCGGGCCGGATGACGCACCAGACACGGCGCCGGATCAGCACGCTCGCCCGCGGCACGTAGCGCCGCTACGCACCGCGAACGACCGCACTGCCCGGCTTGGTCTGGAGCGCCCTCCGACGACGGCCCAATTTCACATCAACCCTCTAGCTGCCGCAGCACCGGACGGGCGATGACGACGGTCGCGTATCCCGGCGGTGCGGCTGCTCACAGCGCGGCCGCGGCCGAGCGTCTCTTTTCCGGAGACAGAGAGCTCGTCTCGCTCGAGACGTTCGCGGACGTCGTCCACGCGGTGACGTCGGGCTCCGTCGGCTACGGAGTCCTGCCGATCGAGAACTCGCTCGCCGGGCCGGTGGCGGAGACCCACGATCTCCTCTATGACGCGCCGCTCTCGATCGTGGCCGAGACGTCCCTACCGATCCGCCATCACCTCGTCGCGCTCGGGCCTCTCGCGGAGAGCGAGATCCGTGTCATTCGCTCGCATCCCGTCGCGCTCGAGCAATGCCGAAGGCTCCTCGGCCGGCTGAACGGGGTCCGGGCGATCGCCGCGTCCACGACAGCAGACGCCGCCGCGCAGGTCGCCGAATCGAGCACGCCCGGGGAGGCCGCGATCGCGAGCGAGCGCGCGGCTTCGATCTACGGTCTGGAGGTGATCGCCCATGACGTCGGCGACCATCCCGAAGCGTTCACGCGCTTCGTCTCGGTCGCGACGCACACCAGGATCGACCGTGAAGGCGAAGTCTGGAGGACGGCCTTCTCGTTCGTCACCGACCACCGGGCCGGCGCGCTGCACGGAGCGATCGAGCCCTTCGCTCGTCACGGGCTCGACCTCGTGCAGCTCGTGTCGCGGCCGATCCCCCACTCGCCGTTCAAGTACCGGTTCGACGCGGTGCTCGCCGGCCACCCACTCGAGGCGCCCACGCGCGCAGCGTTCGCAGAGGTACGCACGCGTGTGCGCGACCTTCGCGTGCTCGGCTCGTATCCCGCGGGCGCTTAGACCGGCAACGCGGACGTATCGACGCGCGGGGCGTGTGCGTGCTCGTACCCGGTGATCGCATCTTCCCGCTTCAGCGTCAGCGCGATGTCGTCGAGCCCTTGCAACAGAGATTCACGCGCGAACGGCTCGAACTCGAACGGCACGACGAGATCACCCGGGCCCGACACCCGCTGTGCCTCGAGATCGACCGTCAGCGACCCGCCGCCGGCGACGGCATGCATCAGCGTCTCGACGTCTTCTTCCGGGAGCACGATGGGGACGAGCCCGATCTTCAGCGCGTTCGTCCGGAAGATGTCGCCGAAGGACGGCGCGATCACAGCCTCGAAGCCGTACTCCTGCAGCGTCCACGCGGCATGCTCGCGCGACGAGCCGGAGCCGAAGTTCCGGCCAGCGAGCAAGATGCCGGCGTCCGCATACTCCGGCCGGCGCAACTCGAAATCCGGTTGCTTCATCCAGTCGAAGAAGAGGAACTCCCCGTACCCCGTTCGTTCGATGCGCTTCAGGAATTGCTTCGGGATGATCTGGTCGGTGTCGACGTCCGCCCGGTCGAGCACGGCCGCGCGGGCGGTGACGCTGCGGAACGGCTTCATGCCGCGTCGCCGACGGCGGACGGATCGACGAAGTGTCCGGCGAGAGCGGCCGCGGCGGCGAGCGCAGGGCTCACGAGATGCGTTCGCCCGCCCTGCCCCTGACGGCCTTCGAAGTTTCGATTCGACGTCGAGGCGCAGCGCTCGCCGGGCTGCAGGATGTCCGGGTTCATCCCGAGGCACATCGAGCACCCCGCACGCCGCCACTCGAAGCCGGCGGCTGTGAAGATCTTGTCGAGGCCTTCGTCCTCTGCCTGGCGCTTGACACCCGCAGAGCCGGGGACGACCAGCGCCCGCACCGTCGAGTGAACGCGCTTGCCGACCACGACCGCGGCGGCAGTGCGCAAGTCCTCGATGCGCGCATTCGTGCAGGAACCGATGAAGACGCGATCGACGGCGATGTCCTCGATCTTCGTGTGCGGCGCGAGACCCATGTAGGCGAGAGCGCGCCCGACCGCTTCGCGCTCCGCGGGGTCGTCGTAGTCCGCCGGATCCGGCACCTCACCGTGCACCGGCACGACCATCTCCGGATTCGTCCCCCAGGTCACCTGCGGCGCGAGCCTGGTGACGTCGACGTCGAACTCCTCGTCGAACGTCGCCTCCGGATCGCCGGCGAGTGAGCGCCAGTCGTCGAGAGCGCGCTCCCAGTCCGCGCCCGTCGGCGCGCCGGGACGTCCCTCCATATACGCGAAGGTCGTCTCGTCGGGCGCGATCATCCCGGCGCGCGCGCCCCACTCGATCGACATGTTGCACACCGTCATGCGGCTCTCCATCGAGAGGCTGCGGATTGCGGGACCGTCGTACTCGACCACGTAGCCGACGCCGCCCGAGACGCCGGCCTGTCCGATCGCGGCCAGGATCATGTCCTTGGCAGCGACGCCCGCAGGCAGCTCACCGTCGAAATTGACGCGCATCGTCTTCGGCTTTCGCTGCGGGAGGGTCTGCGTCGCGAGCACGTGCTCGACCTCGGACGTGCCGATCCCGAACGCCAGCGCGCCGAACGCGCCGTGTGTCGACGTGTGGCTGTCGCCGCAGACGATCGTCATGCCGGGCTGTGAGATTCCGAGCTCCGGGCCGATTACGTGCACGATGCCCTCGCGACCACTCCCGGTTGCGTACAACGGGACGCCGAACTCTTCGCAATTCTCCCGGAGCGCGTCGAGCTGGCGGCGTGCGAGCGGATCGGTGATCGGCCCGTCTTCGGTGGGAACGTTGTGGTCCATCGTGGCCACGGAGAGATCGGGCCGGCGCACGCGCCGCCCGGCCAGGCGCAGACCTTCGAACGCCTGGGGCGAGGTCACCTCGTGGATCAGGTGCAGGTCGACGTAGAGCAGCGCGGGCTCGTCGGCGGGCTCGACGACGACGTGGCTGGTCCAGATGCGGTCGAACAGGGTTTGCGGTCTCATCGGGTCTTCTTTAGCCGACGGGCTGTCAGATGTAAAGCGTGAGCGCCCGACGCGCTGGCGCGCGATCTGGGTGACAAAGTCCCGGCAGACACCGACAAGAGGAGCGGATCGCCATGGCAAAACTGAGATGCGACATCTCGATGTCACTCGACGGGTTCGTCGCAGGACCGAACCCGAGTCTCGAAAAGCCGCTCGGAGAAGGCGGCGATCTCCTGCACGAGTGGGCCTTTGCGGCGGTGAGCTGGCGCGAGCAGCACGGCCTCGAAGGTGGCGAGAAGAACGCCGACTCCGAGGTCGTCGAGGAATCGGTTGCTGCCACAGGAGCGGTCGTGATGGGCAGACGAATGTTCAGCGGCGGTGGAGGCCCGTGGGAAGACGACCTGCGAGCTGACGGTTGGTGGGGAGACGATCCTCCGTTCCACGTGCCCGTGTTCGTGCTCACCCAGCACGCACGCGAGACGAAGGCCATGCAGGGGGGAACGTCTTTCACCTTCGTCACCGACGGCATCGAGGCCGCGCTCGAGCAAGCTCGAGCTGCCGCAGGCGAAAACGACGTCCTGCTGGCCGGCGGTGCCAGCGTCGTCCAGCAGTACCTGAAGGCCGGGCTGCTCGACGAGATCCAGATTCACCTCGCCCCCGTGCTCCTCGGGGACGGCGCTTCCCTGTTCGACCGGCTGGGGATCGATGCGATCGGGCTCGAGTCCAAGAGGGTGATCGCCTCACCCTCGGTCACCCACCTGAAGTTGACTGTGCCGCGAAGAAAGTTGCCATAAGTTGCGTCTGCTGCATTTGCTGCTACGCTTTTCCCTGCATAGCGCCCGCAAACGAAGCGTGCGCCGTGCCGGCCGGAGCCCGAACCCAGGCGGCTCCATCGCAAGTAGCCACCCCAAACCTCTGGTGGGCCGACGTTCTTCTAGTGGACGTGGAGGGTCATGGGTTTGCCGGCATGCACGCGGCTCGTCGACTCGACGGGCACCCCTAACTCACTCTCAGCGGCAGCGCTAACGCTTTCGACTGCCTTCAGTCTTCCCCGCACGCCTCAGTGGTACCAACACGGACGACGCGGTAACCCTCCCCGCGTCGTCCGGTGAGGCGCACGAGATGAGCAGCCGCGCAGTCGGCGCAGCGGTTTCCTCCAGGACCAGCCGGACGCCGGTCAACGCGCGCGTCCAAGACTTGCTCGAGCAGCAGGCGGCGCTGCGCGACCTGGCCGTGGCCGTCGCCGAGATGCGCGCGCCCGAAGTGATCTACGAGCTCGTCGCGAAACAGGCCGCGGCGGTCGCCGGCCTCGATTCGGCCGCGGTGGTGCGCTTTCGGGTGGACGGCGTGGCCGAAATCGTCGGCTCCTGGCGGATGGGCAGCAAGCAGGTCGGAACCGTCCTGCCGCTGGACGGCGCCGGCGAGCTCGGGATCGTGGCCCGCACGGGACGCGCGGCACGCATCAACGGCACCGGGCCGCGGAGGATCAGAACGACAGGGGCGCCGAAAGAGCCGGCTTCGCTGTCGGTACCGGGCGGGGTCGCGGTTCCGATCCGCGTGCGCCGCGAGCTCTGGGGCTCGCTGCTCGTGGTCGCGCGTTCCAAGGAACACATTCCGCAGGATCTCGAGGAGCGGCTCGGCATCTTCGCCGACCTGGCTGGGCTCGCGATCACGAACGCCGACACGAGCGCGCACCTCCTAGCGCAGGCTACTAGCGACCCGCTGACCGGTCTCCTCAATCATCGCGCCTTCCAGGAGCGGGTTCAGAACGAGGTCGCGCGTGCGCAGCGCTACGAACGACCGCTCGCGCTTGTGCTTCTCGACCTGGACTTCTTCAAGAGCATCAACGACGCCTACGGCCACCAGGCAGGAGACGCCGCGCTGATGCAGGCGGCCAATCTGCTGGAGGAAGGTGCGCGGGCCGGCGACGTCCTCGGCCGCATCGGTGGCGACGAATTCGCCCTGTTGCTTCCGGAGACGACGGCCGAAAGCGCCCTTCCGATCGCCGAACGCTGGGCGGCGGAGTTCCGTGCCGCGCCCGTGGGCGTCGCCGCCCATCTCACGATGTCGGCCGGGATCTGTGACCTGGGACAGGCCAAGGACAGCAAGGAGCTGCTGCAACTCGCCGACGGTGCGCTCTACTGGGCCAAGAACCAGGGTCGCGACACGGTCGTCGTGTACTCGCCTGACGTCGTCTACGAGCTCTCAGACAGCGACCGGGCCGATCGGCTGCAGCGCTCGCAGTCGCTGATCTCGATTCGATCCCTGGCGCGCTCGATCGATGCCAAGGACTCTCCGAACGAAGACCACTCGGAGCGCGTCGCGGCCTTGGTGCGCCGGCTCGCCGAGGCGGCAAGCTGGCCGCCCGTGCCCGTCGCGCAACTCGCGGAGGCTGCCCGAATCCACGATGTCGGAAAGATCTGCATTCCGGACGAGATCCTCCTCAAGCAGGGATCGCTCACGGCGGCCGAGTATGAGCTCGTCAAGGCCCACGCCGCGCTCGGTGGGCAGATCGCGCGCGACGCGCTCAGCGATGAGCAGGCCCTCTGGATCGAGCAGCACCACGAACAATTCGACGGCAAGGGTTATCCGAACGGTTTGTCCGGCTCCCAGATCTCGGAAGGGGCCGCGCTGCTCGCTCTAGCCGACAGCTGGGACGTGATGACGACGGTCCGCAGCTACTCGCCCGCCAAGTCGCAGGCGGAGGCGCTCGCGGAATGCATCTCGCTTGCCGGAAGTCAGTTCAGCCCGACCGCCTGCAAGGCGCTCGCGAGCCTCTTCTAGGGCACGCGTACCTCGGTCAGCTCGGCTGCTCGACGATTCGGATGTAGGGCCGGGGCGATTCCCAGCCGTCCGGATACGTCGCTTTCGCCTCGTCGTCTGAGACCGACCCGGCGATGATCACGTTGTCGCCGTCCTGCCAGTTCGCCGGCGTTGCGACCTTGTGCTTCGCAGTCAGCTGGAGCGAATCGATCACGCGCAGAACCTCGTCGAAGTTCCGGCCGGTCGTCATCGGATAGACCAGGATCAACTTGATCTTCTTGTCCGGACCGATGACGAAGACGTTGCGCACGGTCTGGTTGTCGGCCGGCGTCCGCGCGGTTGGATCGCCCTCGACCGAGGCCGGCAGCATGCCGTAGAGCTTCGAGACGTTGAAGTCGGCGTCGCCGATCATCGGATAGTTGGGCGCGTAGCCCTGCGTCTCCTCGATGTCCGCGGCCCACTTCGCGTGGTTGTCCACGGGGTCCACCGAGAGGCCGATGACCTTGACGTTTCTCCGGTCGAACTCGGGCTTGATCTTCGCCATGTACCCCAGCTCGGTGGTGCAGACCGGCGTGAAGTCTCGCGGGTGCGAGAAGAGAACGGCCCACGAATCGCCGATCCAGTCGTGGAAGCTGATCGGGCCCTCCGTGGTCTCCGCAGTGAAATCGGGAGCCGTATCGCCTAGCTGCAACGCCATCGCTTCCTCCTCAACGCAGGGTAGCTCCGGTTCATTCCGCGGAGCTTGACGCAACGAAGGAATGATGTCTACTAAAGGTCTGATGTGAAGTTCGGCCGTCGTCGGAGGGCGCTCCAGACCAAGCCGGGCAGCGCGGTCGTTCGCGGTGCGTAGCGGCGCTACGTGCCGCGGGCGAACGTGCTGATCCGGCGCCGTGTCTGGAGCGTCATCCGGCCCGGCGGAACTTCGCATCAGGCCGTCAGGCAACATCCGGCTCAAAAGAGGAGGAACAGATGGCGCCGATCAGCGAAAGCATCGAGATCGACCGCAAGCCCGAGGACGTCTTCGCGTACCTCGATGACGTCAAGCGCCACGGGGAGTGGCAGGAACAGATCGTCCACGTGCAGCCTCAGGACGACGGACCGCTCCGGGTTGGCTCGCGTGTCACCGAGACACGACGCGTTCCGGGTGGCGATCGCACGATGACGTACGAGGTCACCGAGCACGACCCGCCGCGGCAATCGTCGTTCCGCGTGCTCGACGGCCCGGTCAGGGCAGTGGGAACGATCTCGATCGAGCCGATCGGCGACGGCTCCCGGTCCCGGCTCACCTTCACGCTCGACTTCAAAGGCCACGGGCTCGCCGGCAAGGTCCTGCTCCCGGTGGCCAGGACCCAGGCGCGCAAGCAGATCCCGAAGGACCAGGCCCGCATGAAGGAGTTGCTCGAGGCCGATCATTAGGCTGAGGAGATGCGGCCGCACATGCGCGGAATCCAGCTACGAGCCCTGCCCGGGCTGCGTCTGGGACAGGGTCGGTGGCTCGTCCCACCCTGGATCGCCCCCGCCTTCTTCCTGTGTGCTGTGGTCCTCCTTCCATGGGCCGCGTTCCTGATCTTCACGCTGCCGCAGAACTACACGGCCAATCATTGGCGAGTGGCATGGGCCGGTTTCGACCTCGGCCTCGGCGCGGCGATGGTTGCGACCGCGTTCGCCGTCGCTCGTCGCTCGCCCTTCGCCGAAGTTGCCGCGGCCGTCACAGGAACGTTGCTGGTCTGCGACGCCTGGTTCGACGTGCTGACTGCACGCACGACCGGTGAGGTCGTGCAGGCCGGATTGGAGGCGCTTCTGATCGAGCTCCCGCTCGCAGCTCTGTGCTTCTGGATGGCGACCAACCTCGCGCGTGCAGTCGAGGTCGCACGGCCCTACCTGCAAGCTGCCGGATTCAGAGTGGAGAGCAACCGGCTCGTGCCGCCGGAGAACGCGGGTGGTTCTGTCGGTTCCGACTAGCGTGCGCGGCTTGACGGAGATCTCGAATCTGATTCGGTCGCGCCGGACGCACAAGTCCTTCGGGCCCGAGCCCGTGCCTCCCGAGGTGATCGACGATTTGCTCGAGCTCGCGCGCTGGGCGCCGAACCACCACCGGACGAACCCCTGGCGCTTTCGCGTTCTTGGCCCTGAGACGATGGCGCGCTTGAAGGGGGCCGCCGGGCCGGCAGAAGCTCCAAAGCTCGAGCGTGCACCGACGCTCGTCGTCGCCTCCGCGGCACTCAGCGGCGACCTCGAGCAAGATGAGGAGGACATCTGCGCGACCGCGAGCGCGATCTACGCCGTTTTGCTCGCAGCGCACGCGCGCGGGCTCGCGGGCTACTGGCGAACACCACGGGTGCTTCGCACCAAGGCCGGGCGTGACGCGGTCGGCTTGCCGGACGGCGAGCGGTTCCTCGGCCTGATCCACCTCGGGACGCCGCGCGGCGATCCTCCAGCACCCGAGCGAGCGCCGCTGGCGGATTACCGGCTCTTTCTGCCCTAGGACGGAGCACGCAGGTAGCGTGGCAACGTGACCGAGGTCCCCACCCAGGAGCCGGCGCACGAGGTCGTGTGCCCGCACTGCAAGAAGACGTTCACGGCCGAACTGATGGCCGGCCAAACGGAACGTCACCGGGGTTTCAAATGCCCTCACTGCCGCCTTTTCGTACCGGCGGATCGCGCTAAGCGCTAGCGCTCCTACGCGAAAGCTTTGCTTTCGCTTCGGGATTTGGGTACGGCGCTTTCGCGCTGAACGTGCGCGGGCCGAGCCCGCGCACTCCTTTGGTGTGAGCTTTAGGCGTTTGTTCCCTTCCGTCCGGGCCCGGGCGCTTCGCGTCCGCGCCCGCATCAGTTCGCCTCCAGCTAAGCCCGGCTCCGCCCGGTCTTAGCCTCCGGCCCTCATCGTTCTGGTGGACGAGCGTTCGTCACCGCGGGCACCTGCGGCGACGGTAAAGGCATCCCTCGTTCAAGGGATAGGAGTGGCTTGCCGATAGGGATTTCGTGGCAACTGACGTCGCTGCTTCTCGCGTGGGCCCTGAGGTTTCCGCTCCCCGGGCCTTCGCGCGCGTCGCTGCTGTCCCGGCCTGGGTCTGGGTGGGCGGAATCGTGGCGGCCAGCTTCGGCGGGCGCCTCTTTGCGGCCGTCGCGCGACTGACGCCGTACTACCTCCCGGACGAGTACATCTATCCCTCGCTCGCGCGCAGTCTCGCCGAGCACGGACGCCCGCTCATTCGCGGTGTCGGCGTGCACTTCCCCGCGCTGCTCGATCCGATCGTGACGGCGCCGGTCTGGCTCGTGACGAGCGATCCGGTCACAGCCTTCCGGCTGACGCAGGGCATTCATGCTGTCTTCTTCTCGCTGGCTGCGATTCCGGCCTACCTGCTCTGCCGCCGGCTCGGTCTCGCCACCTGGCTCGGCCTCGCCGTTGCCGCGTTGACCGTAGCCGTGCCCGACGGCGTGTACTCGTCGACGATGCTCGCGGACCCGCTCGCCTATCCGCTCGTCCTCTCTGCGGTCTACGCAGGGGTTTGCGTCGTGTCACAGCCGACTCTGCGTGCGCAGCTCGCCTTCACGGTCTTCAGCGCGCTCGGTGTCCTCGCGCGCGTTCAGTATGTGATCGTTCCGGTGGCCGTGCTCGCCGCGGAGCTCGTCGCCGATCGCTTCCACGTTGTGCAGGCGGTGCGCCGTGTCTGGCTTGCCCTTCTGCTGTTGATCGTCCCGCCTGCGCTTTTGCTCGCCACACTCGGCTCCGCACGCGTGTTCGGCGTGTACGCGAACGGCAGCCATGCGGTGCATCCCCTCTCGATCCTGCACTGGGTCGGCCTGGAAGCGATGCTGCTCACCTACTCCGTCGGCTGGGCGATCGTGCCGGGCGCGCTGTGCGGGCTCGCAGTCGTGCTGTTCCGGCCTCGCGGACGGGCCGAGATCGCGTTTGCAGTGACGAGCGTGCTGCTCGTGTGCGGCCTGCTGCTCGAGGCGGCCCAGATCGCGGACACCGATTCGCAGCGCTTCCAGGAGCGCTATCTCTTCACGCTCGTCCCGCTGCTCGCAGTCGCCTTCGGTCTCTATGTGAAGCGCGGGTTGCCCGGTCGGATCCCCGTGGGCTTGCTCTCGGCAGGGTTGCTCCTGCTCGCGGCGCGCGTTCCATTGTCGGGCTATGCGGCCGCGCACAACAAGGACGATTCGCCCACGTTGTGGGCCGTGCTCCGGTTCGAAGGCCTGACGTCGGTCGGCAACGGCTCGCTCGTGTTCGCACTCGTCGCGGCGGTCCTGTCCGTGCTCGGCGCGCTCGTCGCCTTCCGGAAAATACCGGCCGCGGCCGCACTCCTCGCCGCGATGGTCGCGTGCTGCGCGATGTCGGTTGGCGCGTCGGCTTTCGACGCGCGGACGAGCAGCAGTCTGCGCAGCACACTGCCCCACGATGTCCGCTGGGTCGACCACGCGCGGCTGGGAAGCGTCGACCTCGTCGCGCCGCCCGGCGCGCGCAAGGAGCAATCGTGGCAGCAGCTCTTCTGGAACACGTCCGTCAAGCGGCTCCTCCTGCTCGGGAGCGCGCCAATCGACCAGTTCGACGCCAAGCAGCTGAAGATCGCGGCCGACGGAACGCTACTCGTAGACGGTCGACCCGACCGCCGACCGCTCCTCGTCCAGACGTACGCGTCCACCCTCCAGTTCACCGGTGTCGAGCGTGTCCGGCACGAGCTGATCTTCGACCTCTATCGACCGGTCGGAACGCCGCGCCTACGCCTCCTCGCCGCCGGGCGATTCGCCGACAAGTGGCTCGCACCGCAGGGCGCGATCACCGTCTGGACGAAGTCCGGCGGAACGCTCGAGCTCGTGCTCTCACTGCCGGCGCACACGCAGGTCACGCCGATCGTCCTCACCGGCAAGGGAATCAAACGCACCGTCCGCGTGCATCCCGGGGAACGGATTCCGTTGAGCTTCCGCGTTCCCGCAGGAGGCGTTTGGAGCCTCCACTTCAGCTCGGCGCGGCCGGGCTACCTCGGCGACCGCGCCGTCAGCGTTCGTGCCGAACGCCTGAGTTTCCGCTAGTGCCCTTCCAGTAATGCCGTCGAGCTTCTGGGTCGCGAGCACCAAGCCAGAGGCCGC
>DAITAW010000040.1:0-21294 GCA_036824055.1 Gaiellaceae bacterium
CCGGCTACTACAAACCCAGGAACCGCTGATGGCTTGACAAGTCATAGGAGCATCAGTCCCCAGACCGGACCACTAGGGCGCCGTCTGAACTAGGCGGGTCGGACGAAGAGGCCGGCGGCGGCCTTTTCGCCGATCGCCCGCTCGTGGCCGTTCAGCTTCACGGTGACCTGGCCCGCGGCCGGTTGCGCGTCCCGGACCTCGATCTCGCTGCCGGGGACGAGCCCTTCGTCATAGAACCAGTGGAGGAGTTCGCCGTCGTGCTCGGCGAGGCGGACGATCGTCGCGCGCGCCCCGGCTCTTAGGTCCGAGAGCGGTGCGAGGTCGCGGTTCTCGGCCTGCTCGACGTCGGGATCGATGGGCCAGCCGTGGGGGCAGCGGTCCGGATGCCCGAGACGCTCCTCGATGCGCTGCACCATGTCGTCGGTGAACGTGTCTCCGAGCAGGTCGGCCTGCACGTGCGCCTCGGCGGCCGTATAGCCCATGAAGTCCGTGAGCAACCGCTCGATGACCCGGTGCTTGCGGACGACACGCTCCGCACGCTTGCGTCCCGTGTCGGTCAGCAGCGCTTCCTTGTGCTCGCCGCGCTCGATCAATCCCTCGCCTTCGAGCCGTTTCAACATCTCGCCCGCCGACGCGCGCGACACGCCGAGCATCTCTGCGACCCTCGACGCAAGGGTGGGCGAACCACTCCCGAGCGGGCGGTACTCGCCGATCGGAAAGGCGAGGAAATAGATCGTCTCGAGGTACTCGTCGATCGAATGTCCCTGCGCCATTCCGCTGATCGTAACCTGTAAGGTGACCCTTACATGAGTACTGTCCAGACGCTTCTGCTCGGCGCGATCGCCGGGCTGACGATCTTTGTCGGCCTGCCGGTCGGCCGGATGCAGAACGTCAGCGCCTCGACGAAGGCTTTCCTTGCCGCGACTGCGACTGGTGTCCTCATCTTCCTGTTCTGGGATGTGCTGAGCCAGGCCGTCGGCCCGGTCGACACCGCGCTGAAGCAGGGTCGTGACGGCCGCTTTGCGTGGCTCGCATTTCTGCTCGCTCTCGGCTTCTTGACGGGCCTGCTGACCCTCGTCTACTACGACCTCTGGATGAAGCGCCGCCGCCGCCGCGCATTCCTCGGGCCGGGCGCCGCGTCGACTGCCGAGTTCGAGCAGGACCATCACTTCACCGGGATGTCGCCGGCGCGCTGGCTCGCGATCTTCATCGCGACGGGCATCGGTCTCCACAACTTCTCCGAGGGGCTGGCGATCGGGCAGTCGGCCGCCGCGGATCAGATCAGCCTCGCCATCGTGCTGATCATCGGCTTCGGGCTGCACAACGCCACGGAAGGGCTCGGGATCTGCGCGCCGCTCGCCGGCGACAAGGAACGTCCGAGCTGGGGCTTCCTCGGCGTGCTCGGACTCATCGGCGGCGCGCCGACGTTCTTCGGGACCCTCGTCGGCCAGTTCTGGGTGAGCGAGGCCGTGTCGATCTTGTTCTTCGCGCTTGCCGCGGGATCGATCCTCTACGTCGTGATGGAGCTTCTGAACGTCGGCCGCGTCCTGGCCTCGAAGACGCTCGTCACCTGGGGCATTCTGCTCGGCCTCTTCCTCGGCTTCGGCACCGACTTCATTCTCGTCGCCGCCGGGGTCTAGCGTCCCGATCCGGCTCTAGGCTGAGCGGGTGACCCGGTATGCCTCGGTCTATCCACTCGTAACCGCGCGCGCGCTCGCGCGTGAGTTCACCTACGAGGTGGCCGACGACGTTCGGTTGGGCTCGGTTGTCGAAGTGCGCTTCGGCAATGCGAAGCGTCGCGGCGTCGTCACGCAGGTCGACGTCGCGCCGCCGAAGGGGATCGAGACCTCGTCGGTCGAGCGCGTCGTCGAGGAGCTGCCGAAGCCGCTGGTCGAGCTCGCGCTCTGGATCGCGGAGTACTACGGCTCGACGCCGGGCCGCGCATTCGCACTCGTCGCGCCGGTGCAGCGGAAGGCCCGCGGCGAGCGGCCGCAGCCGGCCGAGCGCGATGGGTTGGCCGGCGAGGCCGAGCCGGCCGAGCTGAGCACGACCCAGCGCGCCGCCCTCGATCGCATCGTCGTTGCGCTCGACGCCGAGCAGAGCGCGAACTTCCTCCTCTTCGGAGCGACGGGAAGTGGGAAGACCGAGGTCTATCTCCAGGCCTGCGCCGTCGCGCTCGAACGCGGTCGCGGCGCAATCGTCCTCGTTCCCGAGATCGCCCTCACGCCGCAGACCGTCGGCCGCTTCCGCGCGCGTTTCGGCGAGCGCATCGCGATCCTTCATTCGTCGCTGACCGAAGCCGAGCGACGCGACGAGCGCGCACGCATCGCGAGTGGCGAAGCCCCGATCGTCGTCGGCGCGCGCTCCGCCGTATTCGCTCCCGTTCCCCGTCTCGGGGTCATCTGCGTGGACGAGGAGCACGACTCGTCCTACAAGCAGGGGTCCGATCCGCGTTACGACGCGCGCACGGTGGCGGCGAAGCGCGCTGCACTCGAGAACGCCGTCGCCGTCTTCGGCAGCGCGACTCCGCGCCCGGAGAGCTGGGGGAGGCTCGAGCGGCTCGACCTCGGCGGCCGGCTCTCAGGGCCGCTGCCCCCGGTGCGCGTCGTCGATCTACGCCGCGAGGCCGGCTACCCGCTGTCCGCGCCGCTGCTCGCGGAGCTCGGAGCGATCGAGGAGCACGGCGGCAAGGCGATCCTGCTGCTCAACCGCCGCGGCGTGGCGCCCGCGCTGCACTGCCGCGCGTGCGGGCTCACTCTGCGGTGCGTCAATTGCGACGTCGCGCTCGTCCTCCACGGAGACGGCCTCTTGCGCTGCCATCACTGCGGCCACACGGAGCCGAAGCCGGAAACGTGTCCCGCGTGCAGTTCGACGGAGATCGCGCGGCTCGGTGCGGGAACCCAGAAGCTGGAGCGCGAGCTCGAGGCAAAGTTGCCCGAGTTGGAACGCATCCGGCTCGACGCCGATGCGGTGGAGAAGCCGGGCGCGCTCGCGGCCGCGCTCCGGCGCTTCGCCGCCGCGGACCGCGTCGTCCTGGTTGGCACGCAGATGGTTGCGAAAGGCCACCACTTCTCAGGCGTCGCACTCGCCGCCGTCGTCGATGCGGACACGGGGCTCGGCATGCCCGACTTCCGCGCCGAAGAGAGAACCTTCCAGCTGCTGACACAGCTCGCCGGGCGCAGCGGCCGCGACGCTCCCGGCCGCGTGCTGGTGCAGACGTTCCAGCCCGACTCGCGCGCGATCGAGCTTGCTGCGCGGCACGACGTCACCCGCTTCCTCGACAGCGAGCTCGAGCGGCGGCACGCGCTCCGCTACCCCCCGTTCACGCACCTCGTTCGGATTGTCGTCGCGGGCCCGGAGCCCGAGGCGCCGTTGCAAGCGTTGCTCGAGCTGAAGGACGGACTCGCGGGCGACCTGCTCGGCCCCGCGTCGCTCCTCCGCCTACGCGGCCGCTATCGCGCGCAGCTGGTTGCGAAGACCGAACAACCGCGACGCCTGGCTGCGCAGGCGAGCAGGCTCTTGAGTGCAGGCGCACCGGCGATGCGCCGCGCCGGCTTGACAGCCGTCGTCGACGTCGACCCACAGAGCCTCTAGTTCATGGATGGATCGAGCGGCATCCGCGCGACGAGCTCGTAGCGGCCGCCCTTCCGGCGGAGCACTTCGCTCCAGAGCCGGTCCGGATCATCGGTGAAGATCGCATCGACATCGGCAGGCTCGATGATCCAGTCGTCACGGTCGAGCTCGTCCTCGAGCTGCTCGGGCCCCCAACCGGCCACGCCCGCAAAGACGCGCGTGCGCTGCAGATCGGGCGCGTGCACTTCGAGCGCCTCTTCGATGGCGACGAAGCCGACGTCGTCCAGCACCACGATGCCCGCCTCTTCGGGGTCGTCGAACTCCGCGAGCACGGCGACTCCCTCGGGGTTGACGGGCCCTCCGACGAACACCGGCTCGTCGACGTCGATGACGGGCGCGAGCTGAGGCACAGCCTCACCGACGGTCGCCGCCGAGCAGCGATTGAGGATCACGCCGACGGCGCCCTCGTCGTTGTGCGCCGTGATCAGCACCACCGCTCGCTCGAAGTTCGGGTCCATGATCGCCGGCGAGGCGATCAGGAAGTGGCCGGCAAGGGAGTCCATGGCCTAAGTCTGCACTACGCCGCTAATGTGCCCCCGTGATGGTCGTGGTTACGCCAATTGTGTCGACGGGTCAGTTCCGACGGGCAGGCGAGCGCAGCTCGCCCGCCCTGACGGCGGCACCGCCAGCGGTGCCTTAGGTGACCGAGGCAGAGGGACAGGTAGAGGAACAGGTTCTGGACGAGGAGCTCGACGCCGAGCGCGAGGCGCGGCGCCAGCTCGCGCTTGCCCAGATTCGCCAGTATCCCGACCCCGTTCTGCGCATGCAGGCGCCCCCCGTCGAGACGTTCGACGCGGACCTGAGGCGCCTCGTTGCCCGCATGGGCGACCTGATGAAGGACGCGAACGGCGTCGGCCTCGCGGCGACGCAGATCGGCGTGCTTCGTCGTGTCTTCGTCTTCGCGCCGGAAGAGGACAAGGCGGCCGTGCTCGCCAATCCGGAGATCGTTCGCCGCGGCGACGAGGCGGAAACGGATGACGAAGGCTGTCTCTCCATCCAGGGAGTCACGATGCCCGTCGAACGGTCCACCTCGGTGCGAATCGAAGGGCGTGACGAGAATGGGGAAGAGGTCGCCTACGACCTCGAGGGAACCCCGGCGCGGATCGTGCAGCACGAGCTCGACCATCTCGACGGGACGCTGATCCTGAACCGCACGACGCCTGAGGCCCGCCGCGCCGCACTCGCGGCTCTGCGCCCGCGGCTCGTCATCCGTTAGGTGAAACTCGCCGTCGCAGCGACGGCGCCCTTCGGAGCCGACGTGCTCGAGCGCCTCGCCGCCCGCCACGAGATCACCGCGCTGCTGACCAGGCCGGATGCACCCCGGGGGCGAGGGCAGAAGACCGGCGCCCCGCCGGCGAAGGAGACCGCCGAGCGGCTCGGCCTTCGAGTCCTGCAGCCCGCTCGCCCCGAACCGGGTCTCGACCTCGGTGCTGACACGATCGTCGTGGCTGCCTACGGGTTGCTGATCCCAGAGGACGTGCTCGCCGAGGGGCTCTGGCTCAACGTGCATCCGTCGCTGCTGCCACGCTGGCGCGGCGCAGCGCCCGTCGAGCGCATGATCATGGCCGGTGACACCGAGACCGGCGTGACGATTCACCGCACCGTCAAGGAGCTCGACGCGGGCCCGATCGCGGCACAGCGCTCGTTCCCGATCGGGGACCAGGACGATGCGGGCAGCGTCTACGAGAAATCGGCGCCGATCGCCGTGGACCTTCTCGACGCCGTGTTGCCCGAGCCGGACTTCACGCCGCAGGACGAGGAGGGCGTGACCTACGCCGAGAAGATCACCGCCGCCGATCGCGAGCTCGACTGGAACGACCCACCCGAGGAGCTCCTGAACCGAGTCCGCGCGCTGTCACCACACATCGGCGCCCGGGCCGAGTTGCACGGCCGGCCCGTGACGATCTGGAAGGCACGGGTAGCCGGCCGCCGGCTCGAGCCGCTCGAGGTACAGCCGGACGGAAAGCGGCGCATGACGTACGACGAGTTCCTGCGCGGATTGCGATGACCGCCCGCGAGGCGGCGTACCAAGTCGTCCTGCGCGTATTCGAGGATGACGCTTATGCGGATCGTGTACTACGTAGCGTCGCGAAGGATCTCGACAGCCGCGACCGCGCGCTCGCGCAGCGGCTCGCGTTCGGGACGGTGCAGCGCGCGCGCACACTCGATCATGCGATCGACAAGCTCGGGAAGCGGCCGGTCCGCAAGCTCGATCCACCGGTACGCGCCGCTCTGCGACTCGGCGCATATCAACTCGGCTACACGGACGTTCCGCCGCACGCCGCCGTGAACGAGACGGTCGAGCTCGTTCGCTCCGCTCGCCTCGAGCGTGCGGTGCCGTTCACGAACGCCGTCATGCGCCGGCTTGCAGAAGGCATCGCGGCTCTGCTCGCCACGCTCCCCGAGGACAATCCGCATGCGGCCGCGCTCAAGCACTCGTACCCCGACTGGGTCGCCGACCTGTGGTGGGAGGAGCTCGGCCCCGAAGAGGCGCTCGCCCTGATGCGCGCGCAGAACGAGCCGCCCGAGCGAGTCGTCCGGCTGAACCGCAGGAAGTCCGGGGTCGTGGAGGGGCGTCCGGACACAGATCTGCCGGACGCATTGCACGTCGAACGCGTCGACGAGGACGCACTCCACGCGGGGCTGATCTGGCCGCAGAGCCGAGGCTCCCAGCTCGCCGGGCTCGTCGTCGGATCGCAACCCGGCGAGCGCACGCTCGACCTCTGCGCCGCGCCCGGTGGGAAGGCCACGCAGCTGGAGGGGGACGTCGTCGCCGTCGAGCTTCACCCTGGCCGCGCGCGCGAGTTGGAGGAGAACTGCACCCTCCTGGGCGCGGACAACGTGACGGTCGTGAACGCCGACGCGACGAAGCTTCCGCCCGAGCTCAGGGGCTTCGATCGTGTGCTCGTGGACGCGCCCTGCTCCGGCCTCGGCGTGCTCGCAGCTCGGCCGGACCTGCGTTGGCGCTCTCGGCCGCTGCCCGAGCTCCAGGCCGCGCTCGTGCGGGTAGCTGTCGAACGCGTCAAGCCGGGCGGGACGATCGTCTACTCCGTCTGCACCTTGAACCCTGAGGAGAACGAGGCGATCGTCGACGCGTCCGGCCTGCAGCCCGAGCCGCTCGGAGAGGAGTGGCCGCAGTTCCGGCATCCACGCCGCCCCGAGTTCCTGCTCACGCAACCGCACCTGCACGGCACGGCGGGCTTCTTTATCGCCCGCCTCAGAACCTAGACTCGCGAGCATGAGCTGGAACGACTGGGTCAGGACGGTGGAGGTCGAGCCGTCGCTCTACGCGGCCGACTTCTCGCGCCTCGGCGAGCAGATCGACGTGCTCCTTCGCGCGGGCGTCCGCATCTTCCACTTCGACGTCGGCGACGGCCACTTCGTCGAGCCGATCACGATGGGCCCGATCGTCCTGCAGTCGATCGCGCCGATCATCCACGCAGGCGGTGCGTTCATCGACTGTCACCTGATGACGGAGACGCCCGAGAAGCACTTCGGCGCGATCAAGAAAGCCGGCGGTGACAGCGTCACCGTGCATTACGAGGCGTGCCCCGATCTGAATTCCGTCGTCCTCGCAGCACGCGTGCACGATCTCCAGGTCGGCCTTGCGTTCAAGCCGGAGACGAGCGCGGCGTACGCGGCGCACGCGGCGATCTCGGCGCACGTCGACGTCCTGCTCTGCATGAGCATCGAGCCCGGCTATTCGGGCCAGCAGTTCATGCCGGAGGCGCTCGACCGCATCCGTGTCGTGCGCTCCGTTCTGCCGCGCAACGTGCACATCCAGGTCGACGGCGGCATCGGTCCCGAGAACATTCGCGCTGCGCACGAAGCCGGCGCAACCTTGCTCGTTGCCGGAACGTCGATCTTCGGGCGCGAGGATCTGCCGCGCGCCTATCGGCGGCTGGTCGAAGAGCTCGCGTGAGTCTCGAACGGGCGCTCGAGCTCGCGGAGCGGGGGCGGGGTACGACGCATCCGAATCCCGTGGTCGGCGCGGTCGTCGTCAACGACGGCGAGATCGTTGGCGAAGGCTGGCACCAGCGCAAGGGCGAAGCGCATGCAGAGGTGATCGCGCTTGCAGCGGCCGGCGACCGTGCGAAGGGGGCAACGCTCTTCGTGACGATGGAGCCGTGCAAGAGTCACGGAGCGACGCCGCCGTGCACGGACGCCGTCCTCGGCGCGGGAATTGCGAAAGTCGTCGCCGGCTCGCTCGATCCGAATCCAACAGCGGGCGGTGGTCTCGAGCTTCTTCGTGCCGCCGGCGTCGAGAGTGAGCTCGTGGACTCCGCGGCCGCGCGCATGCAGAACGAGGCGTGGCGCGTGTGGATCGCGGCTCAGCGTCCGTTCGTGATCCTCAAGCTCGCACTCACGCTCGACGGGCGGGTCGCGATGGCCGAGTCGCGCTGGATCAGCGGCGAGGAGTCGCGCCGGCGCGTGCACGAGCTGCGCGCGCAGGTCGATGCCGTGGCGGTCGGAATGGGGACCGTGCGCGCGGACGATCCGCAGCTGAGCGCGCGCGACGTCGATGTGGCCCGGCAACCGCGGCGGCTCGCATTCGGCGCGGGGCCGCTCCCGGACGGATCGGAGCTGGAGTTGCGCGCCGGTTCGCTCGAGGACGAGCTGGCGGCGCTCGCGGCGGACGGAGTGCAGTCTCTGCTGCTGGAGGGGGGGCCGACCCTTGCCGCCTCGTTCCTCCGTGCCGACCTCGTCGACAAGCTGCTGTTGTTCGTCGCGCCGAGGATCGCCGGCAACGGTCCGACCTTTGCACCCGAGTTGTCGGCGCCCGTCGAGCTGAAGCGTTTGACGGCGGCGCACGTCGGTGACGACCTCTTGCTGAGCGGCTATGTGCACGAGCCCTGAGCGCTCGGCCCGGGCCGGCTACTAGAGCGTGACGGTTCGCGTGGCGTGGCGCCCGAGCTCGTCCAGGCGCGCTGTCTCGGGGCGCCCGAGTGCTACGACCAGGGCAGCCATCTCGGGGAGCTCGGCCGCGACGAACTCGAGCAAGAGGATCGATCCTTCGTCGGCTGCGTGCAGATCGTCGAGGACGAGCAACAGCGGTTGCGCGGTCGCCAGGTCGCGCAGCATTTCGGTTGCGACTTCGAAGAAGCGAAACTGCGCTTTGGGATCGTCGGACTCCGGAACCGGCAGCGTGTCGGGCAGCGCCTGCGTCCAGGGCCAGTAGGGAGGAGCACCGCCGCCGGCCCAGCCGCGGCCCCAGAGGATGCGTGCGCCGAGCTCCTTGGCGCCGCTCGCGAGCTCGTCCGCGAGCCGGGTCTTGCCCGTGCCTGCAGCTCCGACGACGACGAACAGCCGGCCGCGGCCTGCTAGCGCGTCAGCGAGGCCTGCCTCGAGCAGGCCGAGCTCGTCCGCCCTTCCTTCCAACGGCGAGGCTGCGGCTCGACCCGGCCGCAGGACCGCCTGCGGTTTGCGAGACGCGACCTCGAGCGCCGGAACCTGGGCGAGGATCGCCTGCTCGAGCTCGCGCAACGCACGTCCGGGCTCGATCCCAAGCTCCGCCAGGAGCGTTCTTCGCGCGGACCGATACGCCTCGAGCGCCTCGGCCTGCCTGCCGGCTCGGTAGAGCGCGAGCATGAGCTGACCGCGCAGCCGTTCCCGCAACGGATGCCTCGAGACCAGTGCTTCCAGCTCTGGCACCAGCTCGTCGTGCCGGCCGAGGGCGAGCTCCGCTTCGATCCTGTCTTCCAGTGCGGAAACCTGCAGCTCCTCCAGTCGCTTGATCTCGTCCTGGACGAACCCCTCATACGAGAAGTCCGAGAGCGGTGCCCCTCGCCAGAGCCCGAGCGCCCGGCGGAACTGATCCGCCGCCTCCGCGTGGTCCCCCGCTTCGAGGGCGGCCCGGCCCTCCGCCAGCAGCCGTTCGAAGCGGTCGCGGTCGAGCTCGTCCGGCTGGAGCGTCAGCCCGTACGCGCCGGCGACCGTCCGGATCGTCTCGGGCGGCAGTTCTTTACGCAGCGCGGACACGCAGTTCTGGAGCACTTTCGCGGCGGTCGGCGGAGCGCCCTCGCCCCAGAGCTGGTCGACGATCACGTCCCGGGTAAGGGTCTCGTTCGCGTGCAGGAGCAGAAGGGCCAGCACGGCGCGCTGCTTCGCGCCGCCGAGCGGGAGCTTTCGCTCCCCATCGAGCGCCTCGAGCGGCCCGAGGATGCGGTAGTCCATCGCGGGTCCGCCTGAACCTACACCGTTACCGGGCAATGGGCGACCGTGGGTCCCCCGTGAGGGTCTCGTTACCGTCACGAGCGATGGTTCTCCCAGTGAATGAGCTACGTGGAGGAAGGAGAACTCCCATGATCCGCAAGCATTTCAGGCTCAAGCAAATCGCTCTCGGTCTCGCATTCGCAGCAGTCGTCGTACCCACCGCGCAGGCAAGGGTGGTCATCGACGGGTACGCCGCGCCGGTCTCGTACACGGCTGTGGCACACCAGCCGATCGCCTCCACGAAGCTGACGGGCGCGGCTCTCGTGAACGCCCCGGCCTCCCGCGTCACGGCCGCTCCGGCCGCGATCAAGCTGACGGGCGCCGCGCTCGTGAACGCGCCTGCACCGATCTCCGACACCTCGGCCGGCGGCACCGCCAGCTCGAGCAGCGTCAATTGGAGCGCCGTCGGCATCGGCGCGTCGGTCTCCTTCGCCGCCCTGCTCCTGCTGTTGACGGCGGTTGCGCTCGGACGGCGGAATCGGCCGCGGGATCTGGCAGGCGTCTAGCTCCTGAACACATGGCGTGACGAGCGGGCCCGGAAGTCGGGCCCGCTCCGCTTTGTAGCCTTAGGTTCATGTTCACCGGGATCGTCCACGAGCGCGGCCGTGTGGCCTCATTCGACGGAGGCCGCCTCGTCGTCGAGAGCAGGATTGAAGCCGAGATCGGAGACTCGGTCGCCGTCGACGGCGTTTGCCTCACGGTCACCGAAGCTTCGAACGGAACTCTCGCATTCGACGTGATGGTGGAGACCCTGAGCCGGGCAAAGCTGTTCGGCGCGGAGGTGAACCTGGAGCCCGCGCTGAGGGCCGGCGAACCGCTCGGCGGCCACTACGTCCAGGGCCACGTCGACGGTGTCGGCCGCGTGCGTTCGATCGAGGCCGAGGGCGGCGGCAAGCGTGTCTGGGTCGACGCGGATCCCGACCTCCTGCGCTACCTCGTCGAGAAGGGATCGATCACCGTCGACGGTGTTTCGTTGACGGTTGCGGATCTGGACGAGGGGGGCTTCGCCGTTGCGCTCGTGCAGCACACGCTCGCGGCGACGACGCTTGGAGGCCTCGCGCTCGGAGACAGGGTCAATCTCGAGACCGACGTCCTGGCGAAGTACGTGGAGCGGCTCCTCCCGGGGCTACGATCAGCGGAATGAAGGTCGAGGAAAAGAGCGCCTTCGCCACCATCGAGGCGGCGATCGAGGACATCCGCGAGGGCAAGTTCGTGGTGGTCGTCGACGCGGCCGATCGCGAGAACGAAGGTGACCTGACGATCGCGGCCCAGTTCGCCACGCCCGAGGCGGTGAACTTCATGACGAAGGAGGCGCGCGGGCTGATCTGCCTGTGTCTGACCGAGGAGCGCTGCGACGAGCTCGGCCTCCGTCAGATGACCGAGCGGAACGAGACGCCCTACGGCACCGCGTTCACCGTTTCCGTCGAGGCGCGCGAGGGGGTGACGACGGGGATCTCGGCGCCGGATCGTTCGCGCACGATCCAGGTCGCAGTCGATCCCGAGGCCAAGCCCGAGGATCTCGTGCAGCCGGGCCACGTCTTTCCGTTGCGCGCACGCGAAGGGGGCGTGCTCGAGCGCGCAGGCCAGACCGAGGCGGCGGTGGATCTCGCGCGGCTTGCGGGCTTGATTCCCGCGGGCGTCGTCTGCGAGATCATGAACGAGGACGGAACGATGGCACGCGTTCCGGACCTGATCCCGTACTGCGAGCTGCACGGATTGAAGCTGATCACAACCGCGGACCTGATCGAGTACAGACGGCGGCACGAACGGCTCGTCGAGCGCATGACGACGGTGGCGATGCCGACCGCTTACGGTGACTTCACGGCCATCGCTTTCCGCGAGACGCTGACCGGCAAGCATCATGTCGCGCTCGTCAAGGGCGACGTCGAGGGCGCCGAGAACGTGCTCGTGCGCGTGCACTCCGAGTGCCTCACGGGCGACGTGTTCCATTCGCTGCGCTGCGACTGCGGCGAGCAGCTCGAGCAGGCACTGGAGCGGATCGCCGCCGAGGAGTGCGGCGTGCTCCTCTACATGGCGCAGGAGGGTCGCGGCATCGGCCTCCTCAACAAGTTGCGTGCCTACGAACTCCAGGAGAACGGCTACGACACGGTGGAAGCGAACCTCGAGCTCGGCTTCCAGCCGGACATGCGCGACTACGGGATCGGCAACCAGATCCTCGCCGAGCTCGGCCTGTCCACGATCCGCATCCTCACGAACAACCCGAAGAAGATCACCGGCATCGAGGGCTTCGGGCTCGAGGTGGTCGAGCAGGTGCCGATCGAGACCACTCCGACCGCACAGAACGCCCAGTATCTCGCCACGAAACGTGACAAGCTCGGCCACAAGCTTCATCACCAGGACCTGAAGTACGAGCCCCTGGAGGGCGAATGAGCGAGCACTGGCCCAGTCAGCCGGCGAAGCTGGACGAACCGGAGAAGGCCGAGGTCGACGACGAGGAGCTTCCTGCGGATGAGGTCGCGGAGGAGGAAGAGCTGCCGCCGCTGCGCGCGCCGGACGAGCAGCACGCCGACGGCGAGCTCGACATCCCGGACGACGTCAACGTCATCGAAGGCGAGCCCGACGGGACGCAGCGTGGCGTCGCCATCGTGGCCGCGCGGTTCAACGCCGAGATCACGAACAAGCTGCTCGAATCGGCGCTGGCGGAGCTCGATGAGGCGGGCGTTCGGCGTGACGCGATCACGGTCATGCCGGTTCCCGGCGCGTTCGAGTTGCCGCTCGCGGCGATGGCGCTCGCGAAGACGCGCCGGTTCGCCTGCGTGGTGGCGCTGGGATGCGTCGTTCGCGGCGAGACGCCGCACTTCGAGTTCATCGCCTCTGAGGCAGCCAGCGGCCTCCAACTGGCTGCGCTCGAAACCGGCGTGCCAGTGGCATTCGGAGTCCTGACGGTGGACATGATCGAGCAGGCCGAGGCGCGAGTCTCGAAGGGCGCCGAAGCAGTGCGCACCGCGCTCGAGATGGCCGACGCGTTCGCGCAGCTGCGGGCGTCGGCGTCCCGCTGACTGATCGTCCAAGCCACGGCGCCGGCGGCCCGAGATCGGGCTGGGCGTGACACGCGCGGCCCTGGGCGCTACTTCGTTACAGAATCGGCACGGATTCGCTGTCCGAAACGGGCATCCGTTGGGGTCAGACCCGAAAGTGTGACGCCGGTGGGACAAGACCGAGTCGGAAGTGTGACGTGGCGAACCTGCGCTGCCACGTCGCCTGCCGTTTTGGGCACTCGGCTACACTGCCCGGCCGATGTCCAAGGTCTGCGCAGTCTGTGGGAAGAAGCCCGGCTTCGGTAACAACCGGAGCCACTCGATGGTGGCCACCAAGCGCCGCTTCAACCCCAACCTCCAGCGCGTCCGCGTGCTCCTCAAGGGCAAGGCGACCCGGGCATACGTCTGCACCCGCTGCCTCAAGGGCGGCAAGGTGCAAAAGGCCATCTGAGCAGCAACTTCCAGCGGCTCACCGTGGTCTAATCCCGCCGTGGAGGCAGCTTCTTCGCTGTCGTCTCCGCTGGGACGGATCTCGATCTCCCACGAGGCGGTGGCTCACATCGTCGGGCGCGTCGCAGCCGAGGCTTACGGCGTCGTCGGCATGGCGGCGCGCAGTCCGCGCGAGAAGCTGCTGACGCGAGACCGGCTGCGCCAGGGGATCACGGTCGGCGGCAGCGCCGACGAAGGCGTCACGATCGAGCTTCACGTGGTCGTCGAGTACGGCCTCAATCTCGCCGAGGTGGCATCGACGCTGCGGAACCGCGTGCAGTACGAAGTCGAGCGCCTCACGGGACTGCCCGTCGCCGAGGTCGACGTCCGCATCCAGGACGTGAAGAGGTCGACCGGGTGACGGACCGAGACAAAGTGCAAGAGCTCGCGCACGGCGCCCTCACCTCGCTCGAGCGGAACCGGCAGCGCATCGACGACCTCAATGTCTACCCGGTGCCCGACGGCGACACCGGGACGAACCTCACGATGACGGCGCGCGCCGTCGTGGACGAGCTCGACGCGACGACGACCGAAGATCGCGCGGGACTCGTCAAGGAGGTCACACGCGCCGCGCTGATGGGAGCGCGCGGCAACTCCGGCGTGATCCTTTCGCAGATCATCCGCGGCGCGGCCGAGACGCTCCGGACGAACGGCGAGGTCGACACAGCTACGCTCGCCCGCGCATTCCGCTCGGCGAGCGACGCTGCCTATCGCGCCGTGCGTCAGCCCGTGGAAGGAACGATGCTCTCCGTCATCCGCGAGATGGCGGAGGAAGGGGAGAGCGCAAGCGGAGAAGGGCTCACGAAGCCGGAATTGCTCGCGAGGATCGTCCGGCGCGGAGAGGACGCAGTCGCGCGCACGCCCGAGCAGCTGGAGGTGCTGCGCGAAGCAGGAGTCGTCGACGCCGGCGGCGCCGGCCTGCTCGAGATCGTCCGCGGGTTGGCTGCGACGGCCGCGGGGGAGCCCCTGCCCGCGGCGCCCGTGGAGCGCGAGGAACTGACCATCGACGCGATCCACCAGGAGCTCTCGCCCTACCGCTACTGCACGACGTTCATGATCGAAGGCGAAGATCTCGACAGCGACAGCATCGAGCACGAGCTCGAAGAGCTCGGCGATTCGCTGCTCGTCGTCGGTGATCCCGAGGCGTTGAAGGTCCACGTCCACACGGACGAGCCCGGCCGCGCGCTCGCGGTCGGAACCCGCGCCGGCGTGATCGACCGGGTCGAGATCGCGAACATGCATGAGCAGACCCTGCAGCGCGAACATCGTCTGCTCGAAGCGGTGCCCGATGCCCTGCCGGGAACCACCGGAGTGGTCGCAGTCGTCGCAGGCGACGGCAACAGACGGCTGTTCGAGAGTCTCGGCGCGTCGAAGATCGTCGAGGGTGGGCAGACGATGAACCCGTCGACCGCGGAGCTCGTCGACGCGATCGAGGCGACGCCTGCCGCCGAGGTCGTCCTGCTGCCCAACAACTCCAATGTCATCCTCTCCGCCGAGCAAGCCGCTGGTCTCACGGAGAAGCCGGTGACCGTCGTCCCCACCGACTCGCTGCCTGCCGGGTTGGCCGCGCTCGTCGCGTTCGATCCGGAGCGATCGGCCGACGAGAACGCAGCCGCGATGAACGAGGTCCTCGGCGACGTGAAGACGGGCGAGGTCACGATCGCCTCGCGTGACGTCGAGCTGAACGGCCTCTCGGTGCGAAAGGGGGCCTGGCTCGGGCTCGCCGAAGGGGAGGCCGTCGCGGGAGGCCCGGACTTCGACGAGGTTGCCGCTGCGGTAGCCGAACGTCTCCTGGAGGAGCCTCGCGACGTCATGACGCTGCTGACGGGCGCGGACGAGCCCAAGCTCGACGAATTGCTGCGGCGGATCCAGGACGCCCATCCCCACCTGGAGCTGGACGTTCAGGCCGGCGGCCAGCCCCACTATCCCCTGCTGCTGTCCGCGGAATAACGTTCGGCGGCATGGCCGAGTCGATTCGCCTCGTCCTCGTGGAGGACAACCAGGTGTTCCGCGAAGCGCTCGAGCTGCTGCTCGGGCTCCAGTCCGACATCGAGGTCGTGGCCTCGGTCGGCGACGGCTCCTCGGCCGCCGAGGTCGTGCGCGCGCACAAGCCGGACGTCGTGCTGATGGACTACCGGCTCCCGGGCCTTGACGGCGTGCAGGCGACAAGAGCTGTGCGCGAGGCGTGCCCTGACGTGGCGGTGGTCTGCCTGACTGCGTCCGCCAACTTCCGTGAGATCGACGCGCTCTACGCAGCGGGCGCCGTCGCCTGCCTCTCCAAGGACCAGGAGCTCGACGAGATCGTCGATGCGATCAGGCAGGCGGCCTAGTGAAACTGACCGCGCAGAACACCGCGATCGTCCTCGATTCGACCGCCGACTTCCCCGAAGCCCCCGAGCGGTTTTCGAACTGGCGCGTCGTGCCTCTGTACGTCATCTTCGGCGAGCAGAGCTACCGCGACTACGTCGACCTCACCCCGGAGGAGTTCTACGCGCGACTGCGCATGGCGACGGAGCTACCGACGACCTCGCAGCCGACGCCGGGCGACTTTCTCACGACCTACCAAGAGCTGAGCGGCTACGAGCGCATCTATTCCCTGCATCTCTCCGCGGCCCTCTCCGGAACGTTCCAGAGCGCGAGAACCGCAGCGCAGGAGCTCGGGGACCAGGTGCGCGTCGTCGACTCCGAGAGCGCCTCCGCGGCGATCGCCATGCTCGGCCTCGCGATCCAGCGTCGGCTCGACCGCGGGACGACCGACGAGGAGATCGACGCACTGATTGGACGCTTCCGCGAAGACGCCGGGCTGATCTTCACGGTCGACACGCTCGAGTTCCTGCGCCGCGGCGGACGGATCGGCCGCGCGAGCGCGTGGGCCGGGAACCTCTTGCACGTCAAGCCGATCCTTACAATCAAGCGCGAGGTCGTCCCGCTCAAGCGCGTGCGCGGAAACCAGAAGGCCATGCAGGAGTTCGTCTCGGAGTTCACCTCGACGACCGAAGACACATCGACGTTGAAGGTCGGCATCGCGCATGCCGACGCGCCGGAACGAGCGGCGCAGCTGAAGAAGATGGTGCACGCCGAGCGTCCGCGCGCGGAGGTGGAGATCGTGACGACCCTCGGCGCGGTCGTCGGCACGCATGCAGGCCCCGGCACCGTCGGCTTCTTCTGGTTCGATGACAGAGAGTGACGACCGTCGAAGTACTGCTGCCGGTGGGTTTTGGCGGCGCGGATACAGACCAGTGGCCGCGACCGCGCTCGTTCCCGTGCGCTGAGGAGCTCGAGCGTCCGCTCGACGTCCTCCCGGGTGTGGGGCCGGCGGTGAAGAAGAAGCTCGAGCGGCTCGGGCTGGAGACCGTGGGCGACCTGCTCACGCACAGGCCGTTTCGCTACGAGGAGGCCGTGCCGGAGGTGCGCATGGCGGACCTCCGGGCGGACGAGGACGTGGCGATCGCGGGAGAAGTGCTGTCGACGTCCACCCGCCGGCGCGGGAGATTGCAGATGCTGACGGCGCGCATCACCGACGGCAGCGCGACCGTGTCCGCCACCTGGTTCAACCAGCCGTGGCTCGAGCGCCAGCTACAGCCGGGAACGGCTCTGCGCCTGCGCGGGCGTCAGGGACGCTACGGCTTCGACGTGCGCAGCTTCGACATCGGTGACGGAGAGGCGACCGCCGACTTTGCTCCGGTCTATCCCGCGAGCGAGGAGATCACCGCCAAGAAGCTGCGCGAGCTCGTCGGGGCCGCGCTCCCCCGTGCTCTCTCGGATCCGCTCCCGGCCGGCGTCAAGCAACACGAGGCGCTGCCCGAGCGGGTGGACGCGCTCTGGGCACTGCACCGGCCGCGCTCGCTGGGCGAGGCGGAAAAGGGGAGGCGGAGGCTGGCCTTCGACGAGTTGCTCCTCCTGCAGATCTGGCTCGCGCGCCGGCGCCGAGAGCGGGAGTCTGAGCTCGCACCGGCGCTCGGCCCGCCCGGCGAGCTCGTCGGGCGCTACCGCGGCGTGCTCCCGTTCACGTTGACCGAGCACCAGGAGCGCGCGATCGCGGAGCTCGACGGCGACCTCGAGCGCAGCGTGCCGATGCAAAGGCTCTTGCAGGGCGAGGTCGGGTCGGGCAAGACCGTCGTTGCCCTCTACGCGCTCCTGCGGGCAGTCGAGGCAGGCAAGCAGGGCGCGTTGATGGCTCCGACCGAAACGCTCGCGGAGCAGCATTTCCTCACGCTCGAGGAGCCGTGCAGCCTCCTCGGCGTCACGTGCGCGCTGCTCACGAGCTCGTCCGCCAAGCGCGAACGCGAGCTCGCACCGAACGCGGACGTCGTCGTCGGCACCCACGCGCTGATCCAGGAAGGCGTCGTGTTCCGGGACCTCGCCGTCGCGGTCGTGGACGAGCAACACCGCTTCGGGGTCGAGCAGCGCAAGGCACTGACGGAAGGGAAGTCGCCGCACGTCTTGCACATGACCGCCACGCCCATCCCGCGCACGCTCGCGCTCACGGTCTACGGCGACCTCGCGGTGTCGGAGATCGTGCGCCCGCCCGCCGACCGCAAGCCGATCATCACCGCCTGGGTGGGGGAGGACCGGAGCGCCGCCGCTTACTCACGCCTACGGAAGCACCTCGACGCGGGACGTCAGGCGTATGTCGTCTGTCCGCTGATCGAGGAGTCGGAGACGACGCAGGCCCGGGCGGCCGAGGTTGAAGCAGAGCGTCTGCAGAAGGCCGAGCTGCGTGGCTACCGGGTCGGTCTGCTGCACGGGCGGCTCCGTCCGGTGGAACGCCGTGAGCTGATGGCGCGTTTCAAGGCGCGCGATCTGGACGTGCTCGTTGCGACGACGGTGATCGAGGTCGGCGTCGACGTCCCGAACGCGACGATCATGATCATCCAGGAAGCCGATCGGTTCGGCCTCGCGCAATTGCACCAGCTGCGCGGTCGCGTCGGCCGCGGCGCTGAGCAGTCGTACTGCCTTCTGATCTCTCGCGCGCGCGAGGATCTAACAGAGCCCGCCGTCGAGCGGCTCGAGGCCCTCGTGCGCACGAACGACGGTTTCGAGCTAGCGGAGGTCGACCTCGACATCCGTGGGAGCGGCCAGCTGCTCGGTACGCGCCAGTCCGGACTGACCGACCTTCGGTTCGCGCACCTGCGCAAGGACCGTCCTCTGCTGGAACGGGCGCGCGTCATTGCAGACGAGCTCGTCGATGCCGGTGGCCCGCTCTCGGACGAGGTGGAACGCGCCTTCGCCGATCGGGACATTTCGGCAGCCTGAGCCCGTATCCCGACCATGGCTCGTGCGCCGGTTCCGGCCAGCGTTCCGGGCGCACGACGTAGGGATTGCGCCGGCCGGCCGGCATGTCTGGGTCAGCTACGTGACGAGTGGGGAGGGCGGGACTCTGCGGGTGTTGTCGTTACAAGACATGACCGTTTGATTCGGCCCTAAGGTTCGGGTCGTGAAAGCGGCCCTCCTTCTCCTGATCGCGGGGGCGTTCGCGACGACCCCGCCGCAGCACTCGTGGACGCTCGCGCAGGCGCGGAGCGTGCTCGAGGGCAAGACGTACGACGTGATCGATGTGAGCCAGGCCGACCGGCCGGAGTACCAACTCCAGTTTTCGCCGCGCGCGGTGAAGTCGCTCGGCAAGCGATTCGTCTTCGCGGGCCTTGCGCACGACGCCTTCACCGACCAAGACGTGCGTGTTCGGTTCAACTTCAAGCGACCGGGGCGGATCACAGACTTCCGTGGGCCTGCGGCCGATTCGTCGCAGCCGTCGTTCCCGATCCACGCGACCTTCTACTACGCGTGGTATCCGGAGGCGTGGCTTCGCGACCCGGTCTTCCCCTACAGCGACTTCCATCCGTCGCTGGACTACTACAGCGACTACGACACGCGGATCGTGCGCGAGCACATCGACGCGATGCTCTACGCGCACCTCGATGCCGGCATCTACTCGTGGTGGGGGCCGGACGGCTATCCGCAGACCGATCAGCTCTTCGCTCGCTATCTCGCTGCGTCACGGACCACGCCGTTCCGCTGGGCGATCTACTACGAGGGCGAGGGGTATGGGAACCCGAGCGTCGAGAAGATCCGCTCCGATCTGGAGTACATCCGTGACCGCTACGCAGCGAAGCCGGGCTACCTGAAGGTCGACGGCCGCTTCGTCGTCTACGTCTACGGGAGCTCGGAAGACGATTGCGCCGGCATGGCGACGCGCTGGCGCGAGGCGAACACCGTCGGCGCCTACATCGTGCTCAAAGGCTTCGCCGGCTTTCGGACGTGCAGCGCGCAGCCGGACGCCTGGCATCAGTACTCGGCGGCGCTCCCGGAGTACGACTTCTCTCCGGACGCCTTCATGATCTCCCCCGGGTTCGACGAGCGGAGCGAGCCGTCGCCACGGCTGACGCGTGACATCGCCCGGTGGCGGAGCGAGATCGCCGACATGGTAGCGTCCAACGCGCGCTGGCAGCTGGTGCTCACGTTCAACGAATGGCCCGAGGGCACAGCCGTCGAGAGCGCCCAGGAGTGGGCGACGCCGTCCGGGTACGGCGCCTATCTCGACGCTCTGCACGAGCTCCTGCCTTGACATGTGACCATTAGGTCACATATTCTTCTGACATGAACGACGATCCGGTCTTCAAGGCGCTCGCCGACCCGACGCGCCGCCTGCTTCTCGACCGGCTCTACGAGCGTGACGGCCGCTCGCTCACGGAGCTCGAGTCGGATCTGGCGATGACGAGGTTCGGCGTCATGAAGCACCTACGAGTTCTCGAAGACGCGGGGCTCGTCGTGACGAGGCGGTCCGGGCGGGAGAAGCTGCACTACCTGAATCCGGTGCCGATTCGCCTGATCCACGACCGCTGGATCGACAAGTACACCGAGCGCCGCGTATCGGCGCTTGCCGACCTCAAACACCAACTGGAGGAGACAGCATGAGCACGATGATCCAGACGAACGTTCAGGTCTACGCGGTGTTCATCAAGGCAAGCCCGGAGCAGATCTGGGAGGCGATTACGAAGCCGGAGTTCACGAGCCGCTACTTCTACGGCAGCCTCGTCGACTCGACCTTCGAGGCAGGTGCCCCGTACCGAAGCTGGTCTCCGGACCGGGAGAAGCTCTGGGTCGACGGCGAGGTTCTGGACTCGGATCCGCCACGACGGCTCACCTACACGTGGCGGGCGCTCTACGACGAGGAGATTGCAGCTGAGGAGCCGAGTCGCGTGAGCTGGGAGATCGAGCCGCAGGAAGGCGGCGTCTCGAAGCTCACGGTCGTGCACGACCAGCTCGAGCGCGCACCGAAGACGGCCGAGAACGTCGCCGGTGGCTGGATGTACATCCTCAGCGGCATGAAGACGCTGCTCGAGACAGGCGAGCCGCTCAGCTCGTAGGCAGGCACCAGGGCGGGACGGCGAGGCGCCGTCCCGCCCTACACTCGCGCGGGTGCGGATCATCGCCGGCACGCGCAGGGGCCACACCATCCAGGCACCGAAGGGGCTCGACACGCGCCCGACCTCGGACCGCGTGCGCGAGAACGTCTTCAACATCGTCGCGCCGTGGGTGGAAGGGGCGCGGGTGCTCGACCTCTACGCCGGGTCGGGCGCGATGGGGCTCGAGGCGCTTTCACGCGGAGCCGAGGCTGCCGTGTTCGTGGAGTCCGACCCCGAGGCCGTGCAGGCGATCGAGCGCAACCTCGACAAGCTCGGGCTCACGGGTGCGAGGGTCGTGCGCCACGATGCGGTCACGGGGTTGGGGCAGGAAGCCGGGGCGGGCAGAAAGTACGATCTCGTGCTGGCAGATCCGCCGTACTCGATGACCGACTACAACGCCCTCTCCCGTTATCTGCCGCGTGTGCTCGCCGACGACGGGCTGCTCGTCTTCGAGACCGCGGCGAAGACCGAGCCCGACCTTCCCGGCCTCGCTCTCCGGACGTCGCGCAAGTACGGCTCGACGCGCGTGACGGTGTTCGAGCACCCGTGATCAC
>DAITAW010000041.1:0-20451 GCA_036824055.1 Gaiellaceae bacterium
AGAGATCATCGTCCAGTCCTCCCCGCCGATGCGGTTGATCGGCTCGAGACCGATGCGTAGGTCGAGTCGCTCGGCTTCCTCCCCGATCGTCTGCAGGCCCTCGACGACGGTGTCGCGATCGTCACCGGGCCCGGTCAGGCAAACGATGCTGCTGGGCCCGAACGGGGCCAGTCGATGCAGCGAGACTTGGATCGCTTCGATCCGCTGCTGCGGGCTCTCAGGGCCCTCCATCAGTGGCAACGGCAGGATCGACGGCACCGCAGGAATAGCAGCGGCGGAGCCTAGGCCGCTCGCGTCGAGCTGCTCGAGCGCCTCCGCGTCGCCTCCGGCCGGAAGCTTGATCTCCCAGACGCCGATCCCGTCCACTCCTGCGGCGGTGTACGCGCGCACATCAGCCGCGAACGTCGATGCCAGGGTCGTGATCTGCGAGATCGAGAAACGCGGCCGGATGCAGGCGATTCTATGCCTGTCCGGGCCGCAGAAACGACCCGAGCCGACCGACCAGCCGCTGCGCCGCCGGTGGCTGCAGGAGCGCCTTCGCGACCAGGGTGCCCGAGCCTGCGCCGAGGCCGGGCCCGGGCCACGTGCTCGCGCCGATCTGGAAGAGGCGGTCGACCGGCGTGCGATGCCCCGGTTGTCGGGCGAACGGACGCCAGAGAAAGTTCTGGTCGAGAGCAAGCGAGCCCGAGTACGGGTCGCCCTGCTCGAGATTGATGTTGGCCGCCTGGAGGTCGGCCGGTGAGAGCGCGACCCGTCGCAGGATGGAGGACTCGAGGTTCGGAACATGGCGAGCGATCCGCGCCTGGATCCGGTCGGCGTAGCGCTCGCGAAGCGACTCATCCCACGCGCCGTTCCCGACGTCCAGCTCACCTGCCGCGTCGCCTTTCACGTGCCACGGCAGTTCCTGTAACTGGATCCAGAGGATGCCTTTGCCCACGGGGGCGCGGGAATCGTCGACTGCGAGCGGTTGTCCGACGACGACTGTCGCTTCGGCCGGCAGCAAACCGCGTTCGGCCTCGTTCACTGCTCGTGACACCCCGTCGAGACCGGGCGTGACATGAACGATCGCGGTTTTGCCGAGTCGCTCGTCGCCCTCCCAGCGCGGCGGCTCCGACAAGGCGAAGTGAATCTGCATCTCGGAGCGACCGAAGCGGAATCGTTTCCCGGCTTCGGCAACCTCGGCAGGGACATCGGCCGGATCGAGCAAGCGCCCGTAAAGCTGCGTCGGAGTGACGTTGCAGATGACTGCTCGCTCGGCTCCGATGGTGTCGCCGTCCGCGAGCCGAACTCCGGTGGCGCGACCGCGCTTGACGAGAACGCGCTCCACGTCCCGGCCGGTCTCGCAAACGCCGCCGTGATCTTGGATCAGGCGGACGAGCGCGTCGACGAGCCGCGCTCCCCCGCCGCGCGGAATCGGCATCCCGCCGGCCTCGATCGCAAACGCGATCACACGGGTCATGAATCCCGAAGCAGCTGCATCCGGACCGAGCCCCGTATGAAGGACCCACGGCGCCAAAAGCCCATGGGCATGCTCCGAGCGGAACGTCGTCGTCAGCCAGTCCCTGCTGCTCTGGACGACCTCGGCGCCGAACTCCGCGAGACCGCGGCGCCCCAAGCGATGGTAGGCCTTCGCGCCCAGACCCAGGCCCGCGGGAGACCAAAGCTCGGTGCCGAGCACGCCGAACACGAGCTCCGCCTGCGCACCCACGCTCGCGATCGCCTCCCGCCAGGCCGCACCGTCACCCGTCGCGAGTCGGTCGAGCTCCGCTGCGTTTGCGTCAGTGCCGGTCGTGAGGAACGCGCTGCTGTCGTCCGGGAACAACGTGCCCGTCGGGTGCTCGGTGTTCAGATACTCCAGGCCGCGCTCGGCCAGAGCCGCCCCGAGCTCGGCATGCGCCGGGCCGCCGACCCAGAGTGGATGCCACGCGCTGAAGACGTCGTGGTGGAAGCCGGGATCGGTCAGCTCGGCGGTGCGCACCGCCCCGCCGAGCTCCGCTTCGCGCTCGACGACTGCGACGCGCCAGCCCCCTAGCGAGAGGAATGCCGCGCACGCAAGTGAGTTGATACCGCTGCCGACCAGAACCGCGTCGTAGTCAGCCACGCGCGAGCTCGCGAAACTCGTCGTCGGTCACGAGCCCGCGCTTTCTCGCACCGAGCTCCTTGACACGCGCAAGCAGCTCTCGTTGCGCATCGTCGGACAGCTCGAGCCCGAGCTCCTCGGCCTTGATGCGGATCGAGTCGATGCCGCTCTTCTTGCCTAGCACGATGCTGCGCCGCGCGGCCACGAGCTCGGACGAGTAGGGCTCGATTGCCGGTGGATCGTGAAACTGACTCGCGACCGCTCCGGACTCGCGGCGGAAGAGGTTCTCGCCGACAAGGGGCTTGAACGGCTCGAGGTCGTAGCCCGCCAGACCGCGCAACTGCGTCGAGAAGGCCCTTGCCCGGTCGAGGCGGAGGTTGGTCTCGACGCCGTACAGGCCGCGCAGCGCGAGTGCGATCTCCGGCAGGTTTGCGTTGCCGGCACGCTCGCCCATGCCGTTGACCGTTCCCTGGATCCAGCTCGCACCGGCACGTACCGCCGCGACCGCCGCAGCAGTGGCGAGGCCGAAGTCGTTGTGGCCGTGGAAGTGGACCGGCACTTCCTGGCCGAGCCACTCCCTCGTCCGCCCGACGAGATCTGCCACAGCCTCCGGGCTCGCGATTCCGATCGTGTCGACGACGACCGCTTCCTGCGCCCCGGCCTCGATCGCCGTCTTGTAGACGGTTTCGAAGTACCCCGGGTCCGCGCGCGTCCCGTCGACACCGAAGAACGCGACGGTCACGCCTTGCTCGACCGCAAAGGTGATCGCGTAGACGATCCGCTCGAGCATCGCCTCGCGATCGACGCCGAGAGCCGCCAACTTCAGGTCGGAGATCGGTGATTCGATCACGCTCGCCTGGACGCCCAGCTCGACGAGCGCCTTGACGTCAGCGTCGACCGCGCGGGAGAAGCCCCACACCTCCGCGCGGAGGCCGGCGTCTCGGATCAGCTCGACGGCACGCCAATCGTCTTTCGAGACGCGTGGGAAGCCTGCTTCGATGCGCTCGATCCCCAGCTCATCGAGCCCACGCGCGAGCTCGAGCTTGTCCTCGGGACTGAGCACGACACCGACGGTCTGCTCGCCGTCGCGAAGCGTCGTGTCGTAGAACCCCACGTGCGCGTCGAAGCGATGCGGATCGTTTAGCTGGCCGGTCCAGAAGCTCAACGGAAATCGTCCGGGTAGCTCGACAACTTCTCGGGACCATCCGCCGTGATGAGGAAGTTGTCCTCGATGCGCAGCCCCCCTCCGCCCTCCCAGTACGCGCCCGGCTCGATCGCGAGCACCATTCCTTCCTCGATCGTGCCAGTGCCTGCCTGGTGCGCGTACGGCGGCTCGTGCGCCCGGGCGCCGACGCCGTGCGCGATCGGATGCGACGGCTGGCCGGGGTAGCCGGCCTCCGCGAGGCCGTCGCGGATCAGCACGTCGAGCCCGGCGAGACTCGCCCCCGGGCGACAGTGCTCGAGCGCGCGCCCGTAGACGTCGAGGAGCACGTCGAGCAGTTCCTCGTAGGCCGAGTCGAGCGGTCCGGGGCACACGTTCTTCGTGTGGTCGCACCAGTACCCGTCCGCACACACCCAGATCTCGAACAGGGTCGGCTCGTACTTCTGCACCGGCCGGTGCCCCGTGGCCGTGAACGTACGGATCCCGGGCCCCGACCAGACGAGTGAGAAGCCAAGCGCCAGGTCCACCTGCCCCTTCCAGCCGGTGCCCTCACCGTGGACGAACCCCTCCCAGATGGCAGCTGCCTCGCTCTCCTTCATCCCCGGCCTGAGCTTTGCGGCGACGTGCTCCATGGCGGCGGCCGCGATCTCGTTGGCCAGTCGCATCCGCTGGACTTCTTGCCCTGTCTTGTTTGCACGCGCGCGCGCGAGGAGTGGCGTGGCGTCCACCGCCTCCGGGAAGGCGTCGAACCAGGCTTTCGTGAAGGTCGTCGGCTCGCCGACCATCCGATCCGCTGCCTGAGTGCCGAGCGAAAGCTCGAGGCCGACCTTCTCGTAGGGTCGAGACGCTTCCAGAACGGTCTCGAGCGTGCGCGCGAGCGGCGGTCGCGCATCGCCGGGGTCGTACCCGGGCACCAGAACGATGCCGGTCGTCCAGGCGTTGGCGGCAGCTTCCTCCGCCGACGGCTCGATCGTGATCAGCACAGGCGGCTCCTCGCGCGGGAAGACGGCCGCGTCGTAGCCCTTCATCCCCCAGAAGTTCGTCAGGTAGAGGACGTTGTCCGGCGCGCGGACGACGAGCGCGTCCAGCTCCTCCTCCGCCATCAGCGCCTGGACGCGGTCGAGCTTGAGGTCGTCGCGCGGCCAGGTCACAGGGAGACGCGCGGTGGCGCGGGCTCACCGTGGCCCTCTTGCCAGGAGATCACCGGGTTGCGGAGGACACCGATCTTCTCGATCTCGGCCTCGATCACATCGCCGGGCTTGAGGTACAGGGATGCAGCGTCCTCGCTGAAGCCGGCGACACCGCTGACCGTCCCGGTCGAGACGACGTCACCCGCCGAATAGCCGAGCGCCGAGTAGTGCGACAGGATCTCCGGGATCGTCACGGACATGTTGCCGCTATGCGACTCCTGCCGCGACTCGCCGTTGACGCGGAGCTCCATGCGCAGATCGTGCGGATCGCCGATCTCGTCGGGCGTGACGATCCAGGGCCCGAGCGGACAGAACGTGTCGATGGCCTTGCAAAAGGAGAACACGCCGGAGCGCATTTCGCGACGTTGGATGTCTCGCGCCGTGATGTCGTTGAAGATCACGTAGCCGCCGATGTAGTCCGCCGCTTCTTCGGGACCGAACCATTTCCCGGACTTCGCGATCACGACGGCGAGCTCGAGCTCGTAGTCGAGCTCTTCCGTCAGATGTTCCGGATAGATGATCGGCTCGTCGGGGCCGACGATCGCGTCGACGTTCTGGAAGAAGACGATCCACGGCGCGATCTCGTGCGTCCAGCCGACGCGTTTCGATTCCTCCTCGTGCTCGCGGAAGTTTCCCGCCGTATGGATGAACTTCTTCGGAATGATCGGCGCTCGCAACTTGACGGTTTCGACCGCCGGCTCTTCGCCGGTAGGGCGCACGTGCCCGGAACGTTCGAAGTACCCCCGCATCGACGGGACGTCGAGCTCCACGACGATCTCGTCGCGCAACTCACCAACGCGCCCGTCGTCGAAAGTGACGAGCTTCACGCCGTCTCGCAGATCCGCTGGGTCACCAGGGCGTACACGTTGGCAATCTTCACGAGGCCGTCGATGTCGAGATTCTCGCCCAGCACCGGGTCGGGCAGGCCGCTCGAGGTGCCGTAGTTGACGCTCTCGATGCCGTAACGAGTCAGGGCCGAAGCATCTGAGAACCAGCGGACGATGTCGCGTTCCGGCTTCGCGCCGAAGACCGCGGCGTGGGCCTCGTCGATGGCGCCGATCAACGGGTGGTCCTCCGCGATCTCGGAGCCCGGCGCGGTGACGTAGACCTCCGACTCGATCTCATGGTCGGGAAAACGCTCACGGAGGCCCCGGGCGAAGTCGCCCAGAGCGGCACGTGCCTCGGCCATCGGCATCGTCGGAGGAACTCGGAAGTCGATGAAGAGGTCGGTCCGGTGCGGTGTCCGGGAAACGCGCCAGGCATAGCCGCCGCTGATCGCGCCGATGTTGACGATTCCCGGCTTCCCCCCGTACGACGTCCGCTCTTCCCACTCGGGCGCGAACTCGAGCACCGCATCGAGAACGTCGCGCATGCGCACGATCGAGGTCTCGTTTCGCCGTCCCTCGCTGAACGCGGTGTGGATGAACGGCCCGCTGGTGGAGATCCGCATCCAGAGAGAGCCGTAGTGGCCGAGCACGATCTTCTGCTCGGTGGGCTCGCCGAGGATGCACATGTCGGTCACGCCGCCGTGTGACGTGAGAAAGCGAGACCCCGACGCATAGCCGCGGTACTCGCTTCCGACGAAGTCGGGGTGCCACTGGGTCTTCTCGATCTCTCCGGAAACGCAGGCGATCATGACATCGCCGCGGAGGCGGACGCCGGCGTCCCGCAGCGCGCGGACCGCCTCCATGTAACAGGCGAGCGCGCCTTTCATGTTCGAGATGCCCAGCCCGTAGACGCGGCCGTCCTGCACGAACCCTTCCGGTTGAAAGCCGCGGATGCCGGCGAGCCAGGGCTCTTGTCCCGAATAGGACGTGTCCATGTGGCCGTTGAACATGAGCGACTTGCCGCCGCCGGCTCCTTCCCAGACTCCGACGACGTTCGGACGACCTTCCTCCACCTCCTGCCACTGCACCTGGAGACCGATGTCAACCAGCTCGTCCCGCACTCGTTCGCCCAGCGCCTGCTCGTCGCCGGTCGGGCTGGGGACGGAGACGAGATCCACCGCGAGCGCGACGAGTCGGTCGGCGTCGATCTCAACGGAAATGTGGCAGCACCTCCTTGCCGAACAGCTCGATCTGCTCATGCCGACGGTCGCCCCAGAGCTCGAGCATCACATGCGTGCAGCCCGCCTCCCGGTACTCCTCGATCGCCGCGATGCAGTCGGCGGGCGTTCCCGCGATCGGCTTGCACTTGTCGAGGATCTCGTCAGTTACCTTGGCTTTCGCGGCAAGACGCCCACCCTGCTCCATCGCTTCGGCGACTGGAAGAATCTCCTCTTGCGTCAACTCCGCGAGGTCGAGCAGCGTGTCGGCCGCACCCTTGATGTTCTGCACCTTGTTCGCGAGGTACATGCCGGCGATCTCGCGCGCGCCGTCGCGGCCGGCAGCCCGATCTGTTGCGTGGATCGATGCGACAATCGTGCAGCCGATGTCGATGTCGGCATTGACGTTCTCCCGTGTGTACCGGACGAAGGCAGGCGTCGTGATCGAAGGAGTCAGGCAGCCGTCGGCGATCTCGCCGGCGAGCGCCTGCATCTTCGGTGCGGTGGCCGCGACGTACACGGGCGGCACGACCCGGGGCGTCTCAGCCTCTTCCTGGAGGCCGGGCACGTCTGCGCTCCAGGTGTCGCCTTCGTAGGTGAACGGCTCGCCCGAGAGGACACCGCGGACGATCGCGACGGCGTCGCGCATCGGGCCGAGCGTTCGCTTGCCGTTCAGCCGCGCGTTGTTGAGAAAGATCTTCGAGGTGCCGAAGCCGAGCAGGAACCGTCCCGGCCCCGCCGCCTCCTGCACGACGCGCGCATCCATCGCGACCTGAACAGGGTGGCGGGTAAACGGCGAGATGATCCCCCAGCCGACCGTCAATCGATTCGTCTCCTTCGCGATCAGGCCGGAGACGACAGTGGACGAGCGTGCCTCCATGCCGTGCTTGCGCCACCAAGGGTAGGCCTCGGCGAGCCAGAGCGTGTCCATGCCTGCACGGTCCATGACCCGCGCCGACTCGAGCATCACCTCGAGCGGCTCCATCGTCAGCTGCATCACACCGATGCGAAACGGCGGCGTCATCAGAGCGATCTTCTCACGCCGACAGGTCCTTGAAGTAGAACGCACCGGGCCAGAGCGTGCCGTTGGGCCGGCGCGAGTAGTTGGGCATCACGCCGAGCTTCGTGTAGCCGACGGCCTCGTAGAAGACGCACGCATCGGTCCCGTCATGTGTCGTGAGCCACAACAGCGAGAGACCGTGCTCGAGCGCCGCCTCCTCGACGGCCACCATCAATCGCCTTCCGACACCTCTTCCCCTTGCTTCCGAAGCCACGCCGACCCGCTGAACCTCCGCGCGGTGGTCGGCGTTCGTCGCGCGACTCAACGCGAGCTGGGCCATGCCGACGAGCTCGCTCCCTGTTTCCGCGACCAGCAGGATGCGCTCCCGCTCGTCGAGTGCGGCGACCGTGTCACGATAGGAGCGCTCGAGAGCGGCGAGGCCCATCGAGTCGAGCGCGCCGAGCGCCATGCCGGAGTGAAGTGCGTCCTGGTGCACTTTGGCAAGCCTCCCGCAGGTCTCGTTTGCCTCTGAGGGCTTGACGCGCCGAAACCGGAGCGGCTGAACGGCTACAAGCCCTTCAGCTCTGGATCGTGCCGGTCATGAAGATTTCGCCTCCTGCACCTGCTTGTCGAGCGCTCCGAGCACCTGCGACACTTGCTGGTTCACGATCGGCTGCAGGACACGTTGCCCCATCGACGCCACCGGGCCGAGTAGATGAACGTCGGCCTCCCACTTCATGTTCGTTCCACCGGCCGCTTCGCTGAGATTGAACGAGGTGTCCATGTTCAGCACCGCGCCGACGCCGTTGCCTTTTGCATGGAGCTTCGCGAACTCCGGCTCCCGCTCCTCCATCTTCTCGAAGTCGATCGACATGTGCAGGCCCCCGAGGCCAAGCGGGATCTTCACGTGCGCCCGCCAGTGCCTGTCGTCCTGGATGTCGAACGATTCCACCCCGGGCATCGTCTTCGCCATCTGCGCCGGATCGTTCAAGACCTCCCACACCGTTGCGATCGGAGCGTCGAATTGCCTTTCGCCGCTGACCTTCATCGACTCTCCACGCTCACGAGCCTCCGTGTCTCCTCGGGCTTCTGCAGCAGATTCCACACACCCTCGTACGGATTGCAGCTGCGCCAGACGATCGGGCCCTCGCCGCGGCGGCCGAGTGCGTTCTGCAGCGCCGCGCAGACGGCATGGATCCCTGCGCCGCCACCCTCCCCCATGCCCTTCGCGCCCAGCGGCGTGAACGGCGATTCCGATTCGATGAAGCCGTTCTTCATCGGCGGCATGTCGAGCGCATGGGGTACGTGGTAGTCGTAGAAGTTCGGAGTCAGGAGGTTGCCTTCCTCGTCGTAGGTGAAGATCTCGTGCGTCGCGGCCCCGAGCGCCTGTGCTGTCGCACCGTGCACCTGTCCCTCGACGATCTGTGGATGGATCCGGTTGCCGCAGTCGTCAACCGCCGCATAGTCGACGATCTCGTACACGCCGGTCTCGGGGTCGATCTCGAGCGCGCAGGCATGAATCTGCGTCGCGTAGGTGAGCGTCAGGTTGCCGAACTTGCGCTCGAGATCCGGCTTCTCGAACGGCGGCCTGTAGACGTACCGCACGTTCAGCGTGACGTCGAGCTCCGGCGGTAAGCCGGCGTTGTTTGCATTGAGGATCGCGCCGAGCGCCATGAAGGGCAGCGCGGCTTCGGGGTTGCCTTTGATCCGGGCCTGGCTCTCGACGAGCTCGATGTCGTCCGGCGAACAGCCGAAGACCGCGGCCGCGAGCTCCTTCATCTCCCCGGCGAGCTTGTCGGCCGCCCCCTTGACGGCGCCCAGCCCCGTGACCGCGAACTGTGACGCGTACGTCCCCGAGAAACCGGCAGTCGAGTTCCAGTACGTATCGTGGCCAGCGCGGACGTTCACGTCGTCGGGCGTGCAGCCGAGGATCTCTGCGACGACCTGAGATGCCGTCGTCTCGTGCCCCTGGCCCTGCGGCACCGTTCCAAGGGTGACGACGATCTCGCCGAAGATGTCGAGCTTCACCGTCGCTACTTCGTTGTTCCCGGAGAACTGAAGCTCCGGGTTGAGGATCATCGACTGCCCGAAGTTGTTCGTCCCGGAGTCGAGCGTGGATCCGATCCCGATCCCGAAGAGCTTGCCGCGCGACTCGGCGTCGCGGCGCTTCTCCTCCAGGGAGGAGTAGCCGATCAGATCCAGCGCGATGTCGAGGCAGCGCGCGTAGTCGCCCGAGTCGTAGATGCAGCCGTTCGGAGTCTCGTAGGGGAACTCCTCGTGCTTGACGTAGTTCGTCTTGCGCACCTCGATCGGGTCGAGACCGAGCTCGCACGCGACGATGTCGACGATCCGTTCGGTCAGCCAGAGGTGCTGCATCCGCGAGTAGCCCCGGTTGGGCGCAACCGGCGACTTGTTCGTGCAGACCTGCGTGAAGTCGACTCGCACGTTGCGCCAGCGGTAGCAGCCGGGCGTTACCTGCGCCCAGATGATGCAGCCGAGCGGCTCGTAACGCGGGAACGCCCCACAGTCGTCGATGGCCCGGACCGAGAATCCGAGCATCGTCCCGTCTGCCTTGACCGGGACCGTGATGTCGAGGAACGTTCGCTCGTTCCCGTGGGTGTTCGCCGTGTGCTGGTCCGTCCGCCACTCGGTCCACTGCACCGGCCGATTGAGCTTCCGGGCGAGCAGACAGCACGCGGTGTACTGGGGATGGAGCGTGATCTTGTTGCCGAAGCCGCCGCCGATGTCCTGGCTCACGAACCGGAGCTTGTCGATGCCGACCCGAAGCGCCGGCGCCATCCAGATCGCGCCGACACCCGGCATCTGATGGTTTCCGTGGATCGTCCACTGGCCGGTGCCGCGGTTGAACTCGACGAGGCAGCCCGAGCATTCGAGCGGGGTCGACGAGAAGCGGTCGAAGTGGAGGCGTTCGATGCGGACGACGTGGTCGGCGTCTGCGACCGCGGCGTCGAAGTCGCCCCAGTCGAACACGCCCGACCAGACGGTGTTCGAGCCGGCGTCCTCGTGCAGGACAACCTCGTCTTTCAGCGACTCCTCGCCGTCGAGAACGTGCGGCAACGGCTCGTACTCCACCTCGACGAGCTCGGCAGCGTCCCGCGCTAGCTCCCGCGTGCGGGCGACCACGGCAGCGACGGGATCCCCAACATGGCGCACGCGGCCGACCGCGAGCGCGTAGTCCTTGATGTTTGCCCCCGGTGGCGTCGAGAGCTCGAAGAAGGGATCGGTGAGGATCGCGACCTCATCGCCTGTCAGCGTCCCATAGACACCGTCCAGCTCGAGCGCCTTCGAGACGTCAACCGACTTGATCCGTGCATGTGCATACGGCGAGCGTACGAAGTGGACGTAGCCCATCTCGTGGCGCTTGACGTCGTCGAAGAAGACCCCCTCGCCCTGGACGAGGCGCTTGTCCTCCTTGCGCGGGACGCTCTGTCCGATGAAGCCCGGCCTGACGTCCCCTTCCTCGACGATGAGCGGGCGCTCCGGAGTGACGGTTGTTTCGGTCATTCGCGCACGGGGGAAACCATGTTTCCGCCGTGTCCCCCCTTCTTTTTGTCGGCGCACGGCCCGGCGCATTGTGGGGCTGCCGCCGGGCGAAGCCCGGCTCCGCCGGCAAGGGTTTGCTCTCGCACTGATGTCTGAATCATTGCGATGCCGCTTTGATGGCTTCGACAATGTTCACGTAGCCCGTGCAGCGGCAGATATTCCCCTGGATTCCCTTTCTGATCTCTTCGTCGCTCGGGCTCTTGTTCTTGCGCAGAAGAGCGGTGGCGCTCATCAGCATTCCCGGCGTGCAATAGCCGCACTGGAGCGCGTGATGGTCCGAGAACGCCTGCTGCAGGCCGTCCAGCTCACCGTCCTGCGCTAGACCTTCAACGGTCTCGATCTTGGCTCCCTCCGCCTGGACAGCGAGCAGCATGCAGCTCTTGACCAGCGTGCCGTCGACGAGCACGGAGCAGGCGCCGCAGTTTCCCGTGTCGCAGCCGATGTGACTACCGGTCAGGTCGAGATCGTCGCGGATGAAGTGGATCAACAGCCGACGCGCATCGACCTCGCGCTCGTATTGCTCACCGTTGACGTCGACCGTGATCGTTTTCCGAGCGACTGCTTCCACTACTTCCTTCCCGCGGCCTGGGCGACCGCGCGCACGGCCAGAACCTCGGCCAGGTGCCGGCGATAGTCGGCAGAGGCATGAACGTCCCACGGGGGGTCGAGGCTCGCGGCCTGTACTGCATTGCGCACGACGGCGTCGTCCGTCGAGTCAGCCATCAGGAGGACGGGGACGGCGTCGACGCAGCCGACCGCGAGTCGAGCACCACCACCGTTGAGCGACGCGGCGACGTTGACGATGCAGGTGCCGTCCCTGCCGATCGGAACCGAGGCGAAGCCGTCACTCTTGCCGGGCGGCACCGAGATCTTCGTCAGCAACTCCCCCGCTCCAACGGCCGTCATGTAGACACCGAGGAAGAACTCAGCTGCGGGCACCGAACGCTCGCCGTCCTGGCCGACGATGGTCATTGCCGCGCCGACAGCGACGAGCAGAGGCGGAAGATGGTTCGTCGGATCGTTCGAGCAGACATTTCCGCCGATGGTGCCTCGGTTGCGAACCTGAACGTCGGCGATCTGGTTGCAGACTTCTCCGAGAATCGGGCGCGCACGTGCTTCCGCGGACTCGACGATGTCGGTGTACGTCGTCATCGCACCGAGCTCGAGCGTTCCGTCGGCGCCGAGCTCGATTCCACGCAGCTCGCCGATGTCGGCGAGGTCGACGAGAACATCTGGAGACGCGGCGCGCGCCTTCATCACGTTGATCAGCGTCTGGCCGCCTGCGAGCGCGCGGGCACCGTCGTTTGCGCGGAGAAGGCGCAGGGCTTCCTGAACGCTCGCGGGACGAGCGTACTCGACCTCCCTCAGGAGCATGCGCTATTCAGTGCAGAAACCCCTGCTCAGGTCAAGAAACAACCAGCTTCTCTTGCTGCGATCGTCACACGGACGGGGTCCCAATGCGCCAACCCCGTCGCCTGTGCGAAGCGAAAGGCACGGGTCCCCGTCGCCTTCCGAGCGAGGTCCGGAACCCGCGGGAAAACAAGCGCGAAGCGCGTTTTCACGCGGTTACTCCCCAGGTTGGACTCGAACCAACAACCCTCCGGTTAACAGCCGGATGCTCTGCCAATTGAGCTACTGGGGAAAGCCAGGGGGCCTAGTTTAGCCGTTGAAGTCTGGACTCGACCTCGCTCAGGTACGCCGGATCGCGCGCCTTTGCACGCCCACGCAGCGTGGCGTCGAGCCCGGCGCGAATCTCCCCGACGAGTGCGTCCAGCGGCAGGTCCTCATCACCGTTGTCCACAACGAAGACCTTGCGCGGCTCGGGGTCCGCACCCCAGGCTGCGTGAAAGGGGACCAGATTCCGCCACCCGTACGCAGGCCAGACGGGAAGCACGCAAACGTGAAGTGAGGCGACGTCGAGCGCGCGGGCAACATCCGTAGCCACCTCTCGGCTTGCGAAGAGAGGCTGGGTATCCCCCGCGGGAACGATCTCCAACTCGCCGTTGTCCTCGAGCTCGCCGATGGCAAAGAGGGGCTTTCCCGCGGTCGGCGTCCCGAGGGCGAGCGCACGCTCGAGGTCCTCCCGCTGAGACTCCGCCGGTCGGCGACCGGTTAGAAGTCGATGCGCATGCTGCCGCGTGACGCCCAGCTCCCCCGCAAGCTCGGTGACCGAGAGTCCCTTACGGCGCAGAAGTGCTTGCCAGACCTCGGATTCAGCACGCATGGGCGACCAAATCGTAGTCCGTCGTCGTGCGAGTTCAGGTTCGTGAGCTCAGCGCGAGAACGCCTGCGCAGCGGCCAATTCCTCGACGGTCGCGACGATCTTGGCCAGCGACGCTTGCAACTCCAGGGTGCGAGCCGGATCGGCGTCGCTGAGCTCACGCCTGATCTGGCGCTCGCGCAGACGGAGCAACAGCTGCTCGGCGGTCCGCTCGTCGATTCCTTCGGACGTCGCGCGGGCGTCGAGCTCGGCGACCAGACCCACGAGCTCTGCATCCGGGCCGCCGCCTGAGACCAGCTGCTCACGAAGACGGCGGTGCTCGTCGCTGTCGAAATGCTCGGGCCCCAGCTCGGCGAGGACCGGCACCAGGGCGGGGTGGGCGGCGACCCCCGCGAGGGCGTTCTGCTCGAGCCGCTCGCCGGCGTCGAGCAGTCTCGCCGAGACTCGCCCCGTCGAGGATGCCGGACCTCGCGGAGCCAGTCCGGCCTGCGTCTCCTTCGGTAGATCGAGCTTGTCCGCCGCGTAGCGGATGGCGTCCTGCCGTTCGGGCGACTCCTCGAAACGGGACAGCACCTCGCGCACGCGGACGAAAGCCTCCTGCCGGTCGGCTGCGCGCTCGATCTCCAGGCGAACGCGGTAGCCGAGGTAACTCTCGGCACGCGCAAGCTGCTGCTGCTCGAATCCCTCCGCAAGATCGGCCGGATCGAAACCCGCGGGCAGGGCGACGACTCGCACGTCCAGACCCTGCGCGAACGCGAGCTCCATCCCGCGAAGCGTTGCCGCCTCACCTGCAGCGTCTCCGTCGAAGCAGAGCCAGATGCGTTTCGTGAGCCGGCCAAGCTCCTTCAGCTGTCGCTCGGTCAGAGCGGTTCCCATCGGCGCGACCACCGGCTCGATCCCCGCTTGACTGAGTGCGAGCACGTCGGGATTCCCTTCGACGACAACGGCGCGGTCCTGTTTCGCTATCGCCGCGCGGGCACGGTCGAGCCCGTAGAGCAGATCGCCTTTGCGGAACAGCTCGCCCTCGGGCGAATTGACGTATTTCGCCTTCATAGGATCGTCCTCGCGGAGCTTGCGGGCCTGGAAGCCGAGCACGCGACCTCGCGCATCCGCAAGCGGAAAGAGCAACCGCCCGGAGAAGTAGTCGTTTCCGCGCCTGTTGATCAATCCGGCCGCGACGAGCTCTTCGCGCGTGAATCCACGCTCGAGCGCCTTCCGGGTCAGTGTCGTTCCGCCGAGAGCGAGCCCGAGGCGGTACTGCCGACACACCTCTTCGCCGAGGCCTCGGCCCGCAAGATAATCACGTGCCAGCGAGCCCGCCTGCGAGTCCCAGAGGTAACGCTCGTAGAACAACGTCGCGGCTTCGAGCAACTCGAGGAGACGTTCGCGCCGCCGGCGGCGAGCATCTTGCTGCGGCGATGTCTCCTCGTATTCGATCTGGACGTTGAAGCGGTCCGCAAGCCATTCGATCGCCCCGGCGAAATCGAGCTGCTCGGTTTCCCGTACGAACGTGATCAGGTCGCCCTTCGCTCCGCACCCGAAGCAGTAGTAGAACTTGTCCACCGCGTTGACCGAGAAGCTCGGCGTCCGCTCTTCGTGGAACGGACAGCGACCCATGTAGCGCGCGCCTGCCTTCCGGAGCTGGGTGCGCTCGGACACGACGGCAACGATGTCCGCCGCGGCCTTTACCTCCTCTACCGATGTGTCTTTGATCAGGGCCACAGTCACACCGCCAACTCTGCAACGTAGCTCAGCGCGAACCTGTCCGTCATCCCCGCGATGAATTCGACGATCTGCTCGGGCTCGTCGCCGCGATCCGCTAGATGCTCGAAGATCTGACGCACGGTCGACCGGGCGCGTTCCTGCTCTTGCCGTGTGTGCGGCCCCAGATAGACCCGTTCGAACATGAACGCTCGCAAGGCGAGCATTGCCCCACCGATTTCCTCACTCTGCACGATGTCTCCGGCAGCCTGTGAGCTCTCGACGAGGTCGTGCACCAGCGTGTCGATTCGCCGCGAGCCTCGGTCGCCGAGCAGCTCGACCTCCTCGTGAGGGAGCTCTGCCGGATCGAGGATCCCGAAGCGCACGGCATCGTCGATGTCGTGGTTGATGTAAGCGACTCGGTCGACGATTCGCACGATCTTGCCCTCGAGCGTCGCAGGCTCCTGCGTCCCGGTGTGAGTGAGGATCCCGTCGCGAACCTCGTCCGTCAGGTTGAGCGACTCGGCGATCCGCAGCGACTGCTCGTTATGACGGAAGGTCTGCCCGAAACGCTCTTGCAGAGCTGCGTCGAGCGCATCCTCGCCGGCATGGCCAAACGGCGTATGCCCCATGTCATGGCCGAGGCCGATCGCCTCGACGAGGTCTTCGTTCAGCCCCAGAGCGCGCGCCACCACCCTGGCGATGCCCGTCGTCTCCAGCGTATGAGTCATGCGCGTGCGGTAGTGATCGCCTTCCGGGTCGATGAAGACCTGCGTCTTGCCTTTCAGACGCCGAAACGGCTTCGAGTGCAGGATCCTGTCGCGATCGCGCTGGAAGGGCGTGCGTAAGCGGCAGTCCTCCTCCGGACGAAGTCGTCCCCTGGTCTCGAACGAGAGGACCGCCAGCGGCGACAGCACACGTTCCTCCTGTTTGCGCACGCGAGCCTCGAAGGCGTCTGCGACTCTTCCCGCCAGCTCAGGCATTCGTGACCACGAATCCAGGCTAGATGATGATCGGGACGGTTCCTCCGTCCGCGCTCCAGGCGGAACCCGTCACATAGGAAGAACGCTCGGAGCAAAGAAAGACGATCACGGAGGCGATTTCGTCGGCGTCGGCCAGTCGGCCCAGCGGTCGGCCGGCGCCAACAGCGTCGAGCACTTGTTGACGCGTCCTCATAGAACCGGCGGCTTGCTGGTCTGCGAGGCCCCCTTCGCCGAGCCACGCGGCGGTTGCTGTCGGTCCCGGTGCGACGGCGTTGCAGCGGATGCCGTGCTTGGCGTAGAGATCGGCGACGAGACGGGACAGTGAGAGTACCGCCGCCTTCGTGACCGAGTAGTTCGGCATACCGGTCGACGGTCGCTTCCCTGCCGTCGACGACACGTTCACGATCGTCCCTGCACCCGCGTCCCTCATCCCGGGCAGAACGGCCCTGATGCAGCGAACGTAGCTCATGACGTTCAGCTGCCACATCGCCGTCCACTGCTCGTCGCTCAGCTCCTCGAATCCGACCTGATAGGCGTCGCCGACGTTGTTGACGAGACACTCGACAGGTCCAAGAGCTTGCGCTATTTCCCGAACCAGCTCGTCGGCGGAGCCCGGCAGCGATAGGTCGCACGCGACCGCGAGTGCGGCGCCCACGTCGGCGCGCGCGTGCTCGGCTCGATCGCCGTCCCGTCCGTTGATGACAACGCGTGCTCCTTCGGCGACGAGAAGACGCGCAGTCTCGAGCCCAATGCCTGCTGTCGAGCCCGTGACGAGACAGATCCGATCGGTGAGGCCGAGTTCCATCAGCTGGGTAGCCTAATCTCGATGACTACCCTTCTCCTCGTTCGCCACGGCGAGACGGATTGGAACCGCGACGGTCGCTGGCAGGGCGGCTCCGACACGAGCCTGAACGATGTGGGCCGCGAGCAGGCCCGCGCGCTTGCCGACGAGCTCGACGGAAACATTGCCGCTGTCTATTCGAGCGACCTGGCCAGAGCGCGGGAGACCGCAGAGATCGTCGCGGCGAACATCGGCCTGCCGATTCAGATCGATCCACGGTTGCGGGAGCGCGGCTTCGGTTCGTGGGAAGGGCTCACCACCACAGAGATCGAGGAACGCTTCGGCGACGCTCACCGACGGTGGGTCGCGGGCGAGGGCGCAGGGGCAGACGATGCCGAGACCTTCGAGGACTTCTTCGCCCGCGTGAACGACTTCCTCGCAGACGTCCTCCGCTCGCACCCAGGCGAGGAGGTCCTAGTGATCTCCCACGGTGGCTCGATTCGCGTCATCCACGCTCTTGCGGCCGGCGTGGACTACGTCCGGGATCACAGGCTGATTCCGGGCGTGCCGAATTGCTCGGTGGCCACATACGTGGCTAGGGAGGGGAAACTGACGGCGCTAGACTGAACCCCCGGGCATCAAAGGTCGACGCGGCTCAACAGTTCGGCCCGCGCGCCTGATCCAGAATCGCCTGGTGCGTGCCGGTCCCGAGAAAGAACCCGGGCCCCGCAGAGGAGTTCGGATTCCCAGATGCGCCGAACGGGCCGCTGGCCTGGTTGAACGCGGCAATGATGAGGCCGTTACAGCTCGGAGTCCCCGGCGTAGGTGTTGGGGTCTGAGCGGGGCTGGCGAGCGCACCCGCGTTCGAGCCACCGGCGACAACTGCAGTGGCGAACACGCAAAGCACGAATCTGATCCGGTACACGATCGACCTCCATTCCCTCAGCCGATTGGCCGAGATCCGCAGAGAAGGCCGACCTTTGCACGGGGGGCAGTGGAGGGCAACGACCATTGAGAAAGATCAACGCGTGGTGCCGTCTTCATCGCTTGAAAAGGGATTCTGCCAGGCTGAGAATGCTGTGGGTGCGCCGATGAGCATGTTCCAGCCGCGTCATTACACGACTCGTTTCCGCAAGAGCGAACGGTTGCGCTACCGCATTCCGCGCCTCGTTTGGCTGTTCGTGCTCCGCGCTTCGGGTGCGCGACGCTCGCCTGCCTGAGCGCACTCGAAACAGAGAACTCCGGTCGGTGCTCGTTCGGACGGGCCCGAATGGGCAAGCCCAAGATTTTGAGCGCAAACACGGCTGGGGCGACCCGTTTGGCGGATCCGAAACGGCTACCCTGGGGCCAGTGGAGGACTACACGAACAAATACAAGGGCGAGCAGGTCGAGGTCGCGCTCTTCGGGGGCGAGTATCAGGAAGGTGTCCTGACGGCTTACTGCTACGTGGAGGACGTCGCCCACATCGAGCTGAACGGACACATTCTCGTTCCGCTGCAGAACATCGCCTCGCTCCACTGTTCAAGCCGTTGCGACGCGCCGGAAGACGACTGGCCTCCACGCGGGCTCGAGCAGGAAGACGGCAACTAAGGCCCCCCGTCTTGGGCGGCCGGCTCGCAGTCATTCGAAACGTCTTGAAGGCGTGGGCCTTGCTGCTCGGATCCTGTGCGCTGCTCGGCCTGGTCGGCTGGGCGCTCGGCGGGTACCGACTCCTCTCCATTTTCGTGTTCTGTGGCGTGCTGTTGGCCGGCGCGCTCTACTGGTACGCAGACCGTGTCGCGCTCGGCCTCGTTCGCGCGCGTGAGCTTCCGGTCGGAGGCGCGCCGGGGCTCCATTCGACGATCGAGCGTCTGGCGGCACGCGCAGGAGTCGCGAAGCCGCGGCTGTATCTGATCGACGACGGGCTGCCACGTGCGCTCGCCACCGGACGCGGACCGCGTGGTTCGACGATCGCAGTCAGCGCTGGACTTCTGTCTGCTGCGTCGCCGGCGGAGCTCGAAGCAGTGCTCGCACACGAGCTCGCGCACGTGCGCCATCGCGACGTCGTCGTGCAGACGTCCGTGGTCGTGCTCGCCGCGACGCTGCTCGAGCTGAGCCGGGTCGGCGGCTGGTTCCAGCGCGCGCTGCTCTGGTTCCTCGGGCCGCTCGCCTCCGCGTTCGTCCATCTCCTGCTCTCGCCCAAGCGCGAGTTCCTCGCCGACCGCGCGTCGGCAGCGATTTGCGACTCTCCGCACCCGATGGCCGATGCGCTGGTTCGACTCGACCAGGCTGCCGAGCTCGTGTCGTTCGCGGGCAGTCCGGCCACCGAGCCGCTCTACACGATCAACCCGTTTCTCGAAGTCGGCCTGGCCGCGCTGTTCGTGACGCATCCCCGGGTCGGCGAACGTGTCCGGCGCCTGCGCGAGCTCGATCCGGACTGGCGTGAGAAGCTTCGCGCCGCATGAGCACCACCCTCGCAATCCGACAGTCCGAATACGAGGAACGTCTGGCGGGGCTCGCCGAGCACCTCCTCGAGCGCAAGCTCACGGGAGCGGTCCTGTTCGACCCCTACTACGTCCTCTACTACGCCGGCTTTGCGTTCGCGCCGACCGAGCGACCGATTGCATTCGTCCTGAACGCCGAAGGCAAAGGCGGGATGCTCGTGCCCCGGCTCGAGCGCGAGCACGCACAGGCGAATGCGAGCGTCGATCACGTCGCGGACTACCCGGAGTACCCGTCGGAAACCCACCCCATGGAGTCGCTGCGCGGCTTGCTCGAGGAGATGGGAGTCACCGGACCGTTCGGCGCCGACCAGGACGGATATCCGTGGGTGCTCGGCTACCGCGGGCCGTCGCTCACCGAGCTCACCGGCACGACGCCGGAGAAGGTCACCGGCTTTGTCGAGGATCAGATGGCCGTCAAGAGCCCGGCCGAGATCGAGTTGATTCGCGAAAGCTCGAAATGGGGCAACCTCGCTCATGTTCTGCTCCAGCGCTACACGCGGCCGGGCTTGACCGAGAGCGAAGTCTCGCGCCGCGCGAGTACGGAGGCCTCGTTGGCGATGCTCGATGCGATCGGCCCGATCTACCGGGCGCAGAGCTTCTTCTTCGACGGGGCGGGCGCCGGCTACCGAGGACAGATCGGGCGCAACGGTGCCATCCCGCACGCGCTGGCGAACAACATCGTCTTCCAGGCCGGCGACGTGCTCGTCACGGGAGCGACCGCGCCGGTGTGGGGCTACCTCTCGGAGCTCGAGCGCACGATGGTCATCGGCGCGCCTTCATCCGAACAGCAGCGGATGTTCGACCACATGGTCGCGCTCCAGGACACGGCGTTCGAAGCGATCCAGCCCGGCGCGCGCTGCTCAGACGTCGACCGTGCCGTGCGCAAGTACTACGACAAGCATGACCTCTGGGACTACTGGAAGCACCACGTCGGCCATTGCATCGGTCTCCGCTACCACGAGGGCCCGTTCCTCGACATCGGCGATGACACGGAGATCAGGCCCGGGATGGTGTTCACCGTCGAGCCCGGGCTCTATGCCGCCGGCCTGGGCGGCTTCCGCCACTCCGACACCGTTGCGGTCACGGATGACGGGATCGAGTTCCTGACGTACTACCCACGCGATCTCGAAAGCTTGACGTTGCCGGTCTAGAACGACGAAAGGCCGCTGTCGCGGCCCCTTCGTCGAAAAATAATCGGCGGCTGCCTACTCTCCCGGGAGGTTGCCCTCCGAGTACCATCGG
>DAITAW010000154.1:0-4880 GCA_036824055.1 Gaiellaceae bacterium
AGGATCGATGGGGTTGGGGTTGACCCGATTTCGTTGACGTCTTGGTCTTCCCCCAGCTCGCGAAGCCGAGGGCGAGCGCAGCACAGTCCTCCGGGTCGAGCGGCAGGATCGAGAACGGAGCCGTCGCCGCGATCGCGTTCTTGGCGTCGCGGAGCACCCGGTCCGACGAGTTCCACTCGTACGTCGGCGGATCGCGCCACAACCGGCCGAGGCCGTTGATGAATCGTCGCTCGTATCGCTGCGCGCGCTCGACCGCGCCCCCGTCTTCGGGAACACCACGCATGTCGAGGGCGACGACGGCGGCACCATCGCCCGCGCGGCTCGCCGCCCACCCTTGGCGGCGTGCCTTCTCGAGCAGATCGGCGAGCACCGAGAGGTTCGTTCGCAAGGCCGGAGCGTCGCGGTGGCCGGTCACGACTAGCGGCGCGTTCGGCGCGAGCGTCTCGGATCGGCCCGTGTTGAGGTACTCGACCCTCACGCGGGCACGCTGCATCTGCGGCGAGTCGTCGTCGCTCGAGTCGGACTCCTTCACCTCGATCACGTTCACGAGCGGCGGGTCGAAGACGAGGAGGTCACCGGTCCGGATGCAGTTCGACAGGTCGCAGAAGACCGCGAGCCGGCCGTCGTTCCAATGCTCCTCGGCTGCCGCAGCTTCGCTCTCGAAGCTGGCGGAGGGGTAGTTCACGGGCGTGCCCTCGCCGAGGATCGCGATGCGGTGCCGGTCGAAGCCGAACAGCCTCCAGATGATCCCGTCTTGGACGACGCGCAGCGCGTAGCGGCGACGCTGGTTCGCGGCGAGCGTCAAGTCGTGGTCGCTGAGCATCCGCCCGATTGCGACCACGCGCTCCTGGTCGCTGGCTTCCTTCACCTGCAGCAGCTCCTCGCGAAGCCGGTCCTTCGCGCCGTTCACTTCCCGGTCGAGATGACGGGCCTCGAGGTTCGCGTTCGCGAGCTTCTGCTGCAACTCGACGTGCTCCCCGAGGGTGCGTGCGGATCGGGACGCCGCGAGGAAGTCGGTGACCTGCGGATACGCAATGAGGCCGATGAGTTCGTGGCCGAGTATCTCGGCTTCACGACGCCACCCCGCCTCTCCTCGCACGCGTGCCTTCATCGACTTCTCTGCACCGGTCTTCCCGGACCACCAGAGCCCATGAAGGTAGCCGCGTCGCGCCTTCGGTCAGTCGCGGACAAGTCCGGAGCGGCCACGAGATAGACCTCCCCCGGTCGGTCGCCGTGGCTTGCGCTGGAGGGTTCGGGTGGATGGGAAAGCGCTCGGCGTTCGGCTCGCCCGCCCGGCCCTCAGCCTTCGAGGCAGCAGGTCCCGAAGCTGAACCGCTGCGCGCTCGCGTCGTCCCAGAGTTGCTGCGTGACGTCGTTGAAGCCGGGGTTGCAGAAGCGCCCGACCACGACCGCGGCGACGACCGTCGCGCCGGCGAGGGTGAGCGCGGACGCGGCGCTCTGGAGCCGCGCGCCGCTCGTGAACGTGTCATCGACGAGCAGCACGCGCGTGCCGTCCACGTTCGTGGTCGTCGCGAATCCTTGATCGTTGGCCTGGTTGTGCCCGAGCTGCGCCTCGCCCCGCTGGAGGAGCCGCTCGTGAATCTCGCGCAGGGGTGGCGCCATGTTAATCGCTCGCTCTAGCGGGTGAGCACCTTCGCGTGCGGTCGACGACGGCACCGTCGTGAGCGCGTCCCACTCGGAGTCCGCCGCGTTCTCGACGCACTCGCCGTGCTCGTCGAGGAAGCGGTACAGAAGCGCGGCGACGACCGTCCGGAAGCTCTGCCGCGCCCGCGCGTCGGGCTGGTTTTTGTAGCCCCAGAGGACGTGGAGCATCTGGCTGTTCCGCCTGTAGAGCGTGATCGGCACGACGAGGCTCAGCGGACACGAGACCTGCCCCATCGTCTGCGCGCAGCTATAGCAGCGCGCGTAGCCGGGATTCGGCGCGTTGTGGCAGACGTCGCAGACGCCGGGACCGACGGGCGGGGGCGGCGTGAGGGTCCGTATGTACTGGTCCGTGAGCTCGGCGACGGTGCGGGCTCGCGGCGTGGGCGGCACTCCCTATCCGAGCGTCAACTGCTCCACGGGGCGAGTCGCGGCGCTGAGCACGGCGAGTACGTCTTCGACGTCCTCGACGACCGTCGTCGCCGGGTGCTCCGCGTAGCGTCGGGCCCAGTTCTCCTGCATCACGAGGTCCTTGACGAGGAAGAGGAGCTTCCCGTGTTCGAGCGCGAGGCGCGCTTGCATGCGCGCGCCGCTCGTCGACGACGCCTCGACCACGACGGTGCCGATCGCCATTCCGCTCATCACGGCGTTCCGCATCGGGAACGAATACTTCGTCGGTGGGCCGTCCGGCCAGAACTGCGAGACGAGCGCGCCGCCCTCGTCGAGGATTCGCGCTGCGAGCGCCTCGTGCTGCCGCGGGTAGACCCGTCGGATGCCCGTGCCCATCACGGCGACGGTGCGGCCGCCGGCGCCGAGCGTTGCCTCGTGCGCCGCCCCGTCGATCCCGAGGGCAAGCCCGGAGAGCACGGTGACGCCGCGCTCGGCGAGCTCGCGCGCGAGCGTCACCGCCTGCTCGAGTCCGCGCTCGGACGCTCTGCGTGTCCCAACCACGGCGATCGCGCGCTCGTCGTCGGGAAGCAGGCGACCGCGCACGAACAGGAACGGCGGCCGGTTGTAGACCTGCCGTAGGTTTCGCGGATACGCGTCGTCGAGCACGGTCAGAAGCGCGCTCCCCTCGGCGGCGGAGTCCGCGATGAGCTGCTCGTAGCGGTCGAGGTCGGCCTCGGTTACGTCACCGACCTGCTTCGCCTCCTGGAGCTCCTGCGGCTCGAAGCCCGACCAGTCCCGCCGGACGAGCCGGAGCGCGCTGCCGCCGCTCTCGATGAGGGTCGCGATGTCGCTCCAGAGGTGGGGCGACTTCTCGACGAGGGCGAGCACCGCGGCCTGCTCCCGCACATCAGCCATGGTGAGAGCCTCGGCGGCTGGACCCCGGGAGAACAGACCGAACATACGTTCGATTATAGGCGGCGAGTCGGGCGGTAGCCATCGGCGTTGGCGACCGCGCCAGCTTAGTCGTGAATGATGGCGAGGCGCGCCTCAGCGCAGATCCCTGAACCACAGGCATCAAGCATGTCGTCTTTCCGCCAGAAGGCGACAGCTGCGCACGGGGACGTTTAGTTATAGGCGCGCGCGCGATCACATGTGCTCGTTGGACGTAACCAATGAAACCGGACTCGTCTTTCTTGGGACTCGTCGTGTGGATCGCTTTCGCAGGCCTGGAGAAGGCTCAACCGCCCCCTCAACTAGTGCCGGGGAACTGTCCGAACGGGTGATCAGCCCGGCAGCTGCTTCCTGGGTAAGTCGTAGCCCCGCGACGCGGCGTATTCCTCGGCCACGCGCTTCGGCACAGTAAAAGCCCAGGCGTCCTCGACAAGATCACGCATCTCGTCCGCGTCAATGGCGGCGAGACGGACGTGGACCCAGTGGTAGCGAAGGTCGGATTGGCTCGGCAGCGAGAACTTCTCAGGCTCGGACTCGACGAGCGCGTCGCGCCACTCCCTGGGGAACGCGAAGCCCATTACCGCTCCGTCACGTGAGAGGGACAGATAGACGATCCGGCCGATTCGGAACTTCACGCGGCCACGCACGAGCGCCTCGCTGCTGCGAGGAAGCGCAATCGCAAACGCGCGAACCTCGTCATTCGTCACCACGGCTCGTTAGCGAGGATACGACGACAGCGGCTCAGCCAGCGGGGTTCAAAGCTGTGCGTGTTCGCTGAATGGCCCGCAGCTGCTCCACGCGGTCACGATCCTTCTCGCGCCGTGGAACTGTGATTGTCGTCAAGAGATCATGGATTGCCTCGACGAAAATGGTCCGGCCGTCCACGTGGAGCTTTTCTGCACGCGGCATTAGCTCCTCGTACGTCCCGTTGACCTCGGGCACGATGTCGATCGCGCCGTACTTAGATTGCAGCAGATGGTCGAATGACGCTGGATCATGGGGATCCGGTTGCCAGCCTTCTCGGGCGGCTATGTCCTGTGGAGTGGGCTCTCTCTTGACCCAACGGTGCTCGCCTTCGGTATCGGTTTCCCATTGCCCGAATGGCGCGTCTACGTATTGGCGCGCCCCGATGATCCCAAGCACACGCGCGAGGCGGTTCAGGTTCTCCTCGTCTCGGGCCGGGGTGATGTCGAGGTCCCCTGGTTCCAGTGTGACGCCGTACAACATCGCCGCCACAGAACCTGTTACCACGTACCTGACTTCGTGATCGTTGAGGAGGTCGAGCAGGGCCCGGACATTGGGCGGCTCGCGCTTCAAACGACAGCCGCCCGGATCCTCAAGCGTCGCGCCACGCCTGGATCGTACGGTGATCCGTCATGCGGCTCGCGCATCGCCCTACGGCTCTTCCGCTGGCGCAGGTACATAATCATGCGCACGTGCCGGCGGCTCATCCAATCCACATGAAACGGACGATGCACGATGCAAAGGCGGAGCCGCCCCCGCTAGATCGCTCGAGCTGGGACAGAGATCTCCGCCTCGCTTGGCGGGTTCGCGCAAATGCTCGGTCCGGTCCCGTGAGACGGGCTCGAATCGTCTGCTAGGAGTCATGCCGCCGCTGCTTCCCGTTACCCGCGCCCGCGAGGCTACGCAACCCTCCGTTGAAGACCCGTCGGTCGGCGCAAGCATTGTCGCCTTCTGGCGGAATCGCGACAATCGTGCCCGCGTCGGACTACGTTTCTACGTTCGCGGCGAAGGGGTTGAGCCGGATCTCGTTGCGCTGCCGGTCGGACTACGTTTCTACGTTTTTTGCGGGGGTGAGTGCCGGTCGTTCGGTTGTCGGCGCCGGTATATCCCATTAAGGCTCCATCTTTGTTGTC